>CAMCYK010000107.1 GCA_945883695.1 Akkermansia muciniphila
ACCCCGATGCGACCGACGTCACCCTCCAACCCCCGCCCCATGCGGCAGCGCCCCCCCCCACGCAACATCCCATTCACGTCCGCAGCCGGCCCGAAACGCCCGTTCAAACCCATCCCCGCAGCGCCACGCCCCCGCACGCAACTTGCAAAGTTGCGCTACTTCGCGTCCCGCGGCAGCGGCGATTCACGGGCATCTCCGAGTTCCCATCTTGCAAACCCTACGCGACACCCCATCCTCACCCGATGTTCTACGACCCCGAAAAGAACATCGACCACCACCGCCGCAACCTCCCCCACTGGCAACAGGCCGACGCGATCTCCTTCGTCACCTTCCGCCTCGGTGACTCCATCCCGGCCAAAGCCCTCAAAGCCTGGGACAACGAACGCCGCATCTGGCTGCTCCATCGCCTTCCCTCCGCATCCGGCGACCTCTCCGATATCCTCTCCCTACTCAGCGAGTCCGACCGACGCGACTATCTCCGCCGCTTTGGCAAGCAGTTCCACGACCTGCTCGACTCCGGCCACGGGTCCTGCCTCTTGCGAAACCCGGCCCATTCTTCCATCGTCGAAAACGCCCTGCTCCATTTCGATGGCACCCGCTATCAACTCGGCGACTACGTGGTCATGCCGAATCACGTCCACGTCCTTCTCGCTCCGGTCCCGGACCACGGCATCGGCGGCATCACCGGATCGTGGAAGCGCCATGCCTCGCGGGAAATCAACAAGCTGACCGGCAGCGAAGGCACGCTTTGGCAGCACGAGAGCTTCGACCATCTGGTTCGCGATAACGGGTCGCTCGAAGGCTTCCGCCGCTACATCCGCCAGAACCCCGAGAAGGCCCGCCTTCACCCCGGCGAATACCGCCTCGGCAGCGGCACGCTGAAGTAGCGCAACTTTGCAAGTTGCGTGCTTCGGGCGGCCCACCGCACCTCGATGCGACCGAAGCCACCCTCCAATCCCCGCCCCATGCGGCAGCGACCCCACTCAACATCCCATTCACGTCCGCAGCCGGCCTGAAGCACCCGTTCGAACCCACCCCCGAAGCGACCCACCCCCGAAGCGACCCGCCCCCGCACGCAACCGGCAAAGTCGCGCTACTTCGCTCCGCCCCATGCGGCAGCGACTCTCCTCGACTCCCCCTTCGCCATCACGGGGCGCCTGAAGCCTCCATTCGAACCCATCCCCGAAGCGACACGCCCCCCGCACGCAACTTGCAAAGTTGCGCTACTTCGCGTCCCGCGCCCCTCTCCCAAACCCATCCTTGCGACCACCTCCCCGATCCCTCAACCTGCCCGACATGGATCTCCCTCCCCAGCCGCCGCCCGACGTCCCCGCCCCGCCGCCGGGACCCGAGGCGATCCGCTCGCGTAAGATCATGAGATGGATTCTTCTAGTGGGAAGCCTCTCGATCCTTTACCTGCTGGCCATTCGCATCCTACCAGTCGCCATGGCCCGCGCGAATGCCGGACATTACAAGGACCAGGCCGTCCGCAATCTCAGGCAAATCGGGCTCATGATCTTTCTATTCGACGAAGAATACGGCCGCTTCCCCGACGCCACGACCATCACCACCGTTCAAGCAGCCACTGGCACCACCCTTGCCTTGGGCAATTCCAGCTCCAACGACCTGTTCCGCCAGCTGCTTGCCACCGTCACCGCGAATGAAATGATCTTCTGGGCGGACCTCTCCGGCAACGGGCGCTATCCGAATGGTGTGCGTGGACCGGATGCGCTTGTTCCCGGAGAATGCGCCTTTACCTACATCGCCGGCCTCGACTCCAACGACGCAGGAGAAACTCCGGTCGTGATGGCTCCCGTCATCCGTGGGACATGGAAATTCGACCCCAAGCCCTTCAAGGGACAAGCCGTCGTCCTTTTCCTCGACAGCTCCGCCACCGCCCTCACCATCGAAGAGAACGGCGACGTCATCCTCAACGGCATGAACCTCTTCGACCCGCGCCAGCCCTTCTGGCGCGGCAAGGCCCCGGACATCAAATACCCGGAGTGATCGCCGCAGGCGAAGTAGCGTCACTTTGAAAGTTGCGTGCTTCTGGCGTCTCATCACTCCCCACCGCCCACGAACCCACCCACCAACCTCCGCCCCATGCGGCAGCGACTCTCCAGGACTTCTCTTTCGCCATCACTTACGGCCTGAAATCTCCGTTCGAACCCATCCCTGAAGCGGCACGCCCCCGCACGCAACTTGCAAAGTTGCGCTACTTCGCTCCGCGAATCCACTCACGCGAGCTTCCGCACCAAAATCGCCCCCGCCAGCAGGGCCACGATCCCCCCGAAGATCCATCCCTTCGGAAACTCCGGCTCGATCTCCAGCTCCAGGCGCATCGGCTTGCCGCCGTCGACCTGAACGCTGCGCTTGAAATCCAGCACGGTCCCGCGCTCTGCCATCGTCACGTCGAGCGCCGCCGGAGCGGGATCGGCCGCGAGCTGCTGGCTGACGATCCGGTTGGCGATCGCTTTCATCGCCGCGTTCTCGTCGACGCTGTTGCCCTCTAACAGGCGGTCGAACTGCTGCGGATCGAAGTTCAGGTTCCCCTGCAGCAACGGGTTCTCCTGCGCCGCCTGTTCGAGCTGCGCGTTGCCGGTCGCCACGTCGGCGCGGTTGTCGAGATACATCCGCTGCCGCCGCGTGTTGAGCGCCAGGGTCGCCTGCTGGGTCTTGAGGTTCCGCAGCTGCACCCGCGCGTCCTCGTTCGATGCCTCGTCGAGCAAGCCGTTGCGCGCCGCCTTGCTCAGCGCCTGGCCCGCCTTGTCCTGCTGGCCGGCCTGCATCCACGCGTTCGCCTGGTCGAGCAAGGCGACCGCCTCCTGCTTGCCCGCGGCCCGCTTGCTGGAGACGAAGCTGCTGTAATCCTGGAAGGCCTTGCCCGCCGCCTTCTCCTGCAAGTCGAAGTCGCCGTGATGGTCCGCCAGCCGCCAGCCTTCCGGCAGGATCACCCGCCAGCTCAGGTTCTCCAGCGGCACGTCGAGCATCGGCCCGTCGAGCACCGTGCCCTTGCCCGCCGGCATCGCGTAGACGAAGCGCACGCTCGCCGGCCGGTCGCCTTCGGGCGCCGGATAGACGTAGAACAGCCAGTCGTTGCCCTCCCGCACCAGCGCCACGCCGTCCTCGTTGACCAGCACGTTGTAAAGCGCGGCCTCCTCCGGCAAGGTCAGCCGCAGCGTCCCCTTCTCGGTCACCCGGACCTTGAGATCGACCGCCGTCAAGGCCGCGCCGTCCGGCGAGACCAGCGTGGTCAGCGATCCCTGCTCGACCCGCAGCCCCAGCGCGTTCGCCAGATCGTGGCGTTTCAAGGTCACCGCCAGCGGGCCTTCCGCCTCGGCCACCCGGAACACCCCGGCCGGAGCCTGGCTGGAGAAAGCGGCGCGCAGGGGTTCCGGCACCACCGCCCAGTCGCTCTTCTGCCAGCCGCGCGGCAGGTCGGTGGCGCTGATCTCCAGCCGCCCGGCCGTCCGCAATGAGACGAAATACGAGGCCTGCCGTACTTCCGACGGCAGCAGCGGAGTCACCGTCACCTGCTCGCCCGCGGCCTGCTGGAACTCGATGTCCACCGTCGTCTCGCCGGACACCCCGCGCTGGAAGCGGATCTCCCACAGCCCGGCTTCGCCCGTCACCGGGACGAAGTCCGCCACCGCCGGGCCGCTCGCCCGCAAGGTCGCCGCGGCGCTTTCATCGAGCCCGGGAATGCTCACCCGCAAGGTCTTCATCGCCGCGTTCTCGATCCGGTACGCCAACCGCACCCGGCTCAGCGTCTGGCCTTCGCGCAGGGTCACCTCGTGCAGCACCTGGGCGGTCACCCAGGGATCGAGCTTGGCGATCGCCAGCGCCAGCGACCAGTCAGCTTGCAGCAACTTGAACGCCAGCGCCCCCGGCCGCGGCACTCCGGCCTCGCGGGGATCGAGCTGCGAGACATTGCCGCGGGCCACCGCCCGCACCTGCAAGCCGCGCTCCGGCACCACCGTCAGCGTTCCGGTCTGCCGCGCCGCGCCGCGCAGCACCACCCGCGGGGCGGCCCACGAGGCCTGCGCGCCCGGCGCCGGCGCGGTCAGCGTGACGGCAAAAGCCTGCTCGCCCAGCGTGCGGCCGTTGAGATGAAGGTTCAGCAAGCGGGTCTCGCCGTCCGCCGACTCGGCCCAATGCGCGAGCGCAGGACCGGTCACCGATTCGATCTCGAAGCCTTTCGGAGTCTCCAGCTCCAGCTTGAACAAACCCGCCCGGGTGATCGATGCCGCGAGATCGACCGCCAGCACCATCCGGTCCTCGCCGAGCGACAGCGTCTGCTTGGTCTCCGCCCGGATCTCCGCCGCCACCGGCGCGACCTTCAAGGTCAGCGACGCCGCCGCGCCACCGTGGCGGAACGCGCGGTGCAGCACCGCCAGCGGCTGACCCTCGCGGTCCATCGGGAGCAGCTTCGCGCCGAAATCATCGAGATTCACCGCGCTCATCCCCTTCGCCTCGACCGCTTCCGCCTGCGCCTCGTCGCCGAAGCCGAGGCCTAACAGACCGACCGCTCCCGCCGCGCCCTTGACCACCAGCGGTTGCAAATTCAATTCAACCGGCAGTGTCGCCGTGCCGCGCTGGGTGCCGATCATGAAGGCGAAGGGCTGGTCCTGCGCCGGCTCGATCGCCACCTTCAGTTCGCGCGTCTCCGGATTGAAGCGCCAGCTTCCGACCGGCCCGTCGGTCACCTCGCCGACGGTGAAGCCTTCCGGAACGGTGATCGCCAGCTCCTTCACCAGACCGCGCGACGGACGCACGGCGACCACGTGCCGGCCACCGACCACGCCGGGACCGGGCAGATAGAGATCGGAAGTCTCGACGAAGAACTGCGTTTCCTCGCTCGCCACGTCGCGCCGCAGCGGGCGGGCCAGCAGCACGATCTCGTCGGCCGGCCCGAGCACCAGCTCCGCGCCGCTGCCGCCGTCGATCTTCAGCGGCGTGACCTTCGCCGCGCGCTGCGAGACGAACTCCCAGCCCTCCTGGTTCCAGCTCACCGAGACCCGCTGCACCGCCGCCGGACCGGACGGCAGCTTCCAGCCGGCCTGCGGGGCGGGCAACGGCATTTCGAAGGTCGCGGTGCCGGTCTTGAGACCCTCCGCCGTCGCCACCAGGAAATAGGCCTCTTCCTCACCCAGCGGCGCCTTCAGCACCCGCCAGCCCTCGCCGGTGAACCCTGTGAGAACGGCCGGCGCTTTCAAAAGCAGCACCCGCTGGTCGATCTCGCCGCGCCCTTCCACCGCGATCTCGCCGCTGAGCCGGCCGTCGACGATCCGCCACGTGTGGTTCATCGACTCCGCCGGCACGATCGTTTCCGCCCCGCGCGCCATCCCGGCCGCGAACAGGAAAACCAGCGCGGTCGCCGCCACCGGCGCGGCCTTCTTGAACAGCCCGGCCAAGCCCGGCAGCCCGTGAACCCCCACCAGCATCACCCCGAAGATCGCGAAGAACGGCACCGCTCCCATCCGCTGCATCAGCAGCCCCAGCCCGATCAAGAACAGCCCCGCCGGCGCGAGGTAGGGTCGGACGCCCTCCCCCTTCGCTGAAGCTTCGGAGGACAGGTCGGCCGTCCGGCCCCGGACCCCCTGCCAAACCCGCGCCACCAGCAACCCGATCCCCGCCACCAGCATCAGGATCCCGGGCGTGCTCAGCATCGCCTGCCAGGGCGCGAGGTTCCCGACCTGCACGGTCACGACCTCGCCCGGCGCCACCACCGGTGTCATGTATTCGAGGGTGCCCAGATTCACCCGGCGATCTTCCACCGCGTGAAAAGCCAGCACGCACGCCACCAGCCCGGTTGCCAGCAGCAACAGATGCCCGAGCACCCGCGTCCTGGTGATCCGCTTCAGGAAGAGCCCCAGCGCCGCGGCAAGCAACAGCAGCGGCGTCGCCAGCCGGGCCTTCGCGTAAATCCATTCCATCCCGGTCTCCGTCAACACCGGCCGCACCGGCTTCGAATCGCCGCGCGGCACCAGGCGCCGGCCGTCGTCGCCGGTCACGATCCACTCGCCGATCACGGTCGGCGCGAACAACACGGGAGCCACCAGCGTCGGCGCGGACGCCTGCTTGTTCTCGATCCCGTAGCGCAGGACGACCTCCACCGGCTCGTTCGGATCGGCCTTCGCCGGCAGCGGCACCAGGATCTCCCCGCCGTCCTGGCGGGCGTTGACCGTCTCCCCGTCGACCTTGGTTTCCCACAGCGGCGACTTCCGCGCGCCGGCCTCCCCGGTGGATGCCGTGGTCGATTCCGGCAGCTTCAGGCGCAGCACCGAGCGGCCGCGCGTCTTCACGAAGAAGCGGGCGTCGGTCACCACCTGGCCGTCGCGCGAGACCCGGCTGGCGAGCTTGGCGAAATCCACCACCTGCCCGACCGTTTCGCCGGGCTCGTACCACTCGACCTTCATCCCGATCGACACGTCGGCGGCGGTGTATTGCCACGCGGCGAGGGTCGGCGCGCTGGTCAGCAAGCGGTATTCGGCCGGCAGCTCGGAGGCCTCGAGCCGCAGCACCGCGCCCTCGCTACGAAGGATCTCGTACTTCACCTGCAGCGGGCTGACCACCTGGATGTGGCCGCGTTCGGACTGGACGCCGAGCGGCCGGACCTCGCCCGGCGACAGCTCGCCGCCGCGCGCGCTCATCGGCTGCTCGAAGGTCACCAGCACCGTGCCCGCGCCGAGCACCGGCCGGGCCAGCGGGATGACCAGCGTGTCGCCCTCGCGCCGCCAGTCGCGGCCGACGTTCTGGCCGGTGACCTCCACGTTGCCGAGCGCTTCCGGCACCCGCAGCCGCCACTCGGTCGCCGGGGCGCCGATCACGAAATAGTTCACCAGCACGCTGCCGGAAGCCGCGCCTTCCTTCAGCGAGTAAAGGTGGAAGACATCCGCCTGCACGCTTTGGCCGAGCGCTTCGATTTTCATCGTCGCGCTCCACTTGCCATCGCGGATGCGGAAGGCCTGCTGCAAGCCGGGCAGCTTCTTCGGAAAGTAATCCGGCGGCGTCTCCGCCAGCCCTTCGGTCGCGCCGGGCACCGCGCGGAAACCCGCGGCAACCACCACGCCGACGTAACCGCGCGCCGACTTCGCGCCGGGATGGCCGAGCACCGGCAGCACCCAGTCGCCCGCCGCGGCGGCGAGGTTCTTCTCGAGGCGGATCGTGATCAACTGCCGCCCGATCAAGGCCTCGCCGAACAGGATCTTGAGCACCCGCTTGCCGTCCACCGCGTCGCTGGCCAGGCTGTAATCCGCCACGCCCTGCCCTTCCACCGCCGCCACCGCGAAGTCGGCCGGCACCTCGACGCTCCATTCGCGCAAGGGCGCCTCGCGGATGTCGAGTTCGAGGTCCGCGGTGATCCGCCGGTCGGTCTCTGCCAGCTCGTGGATCGTCACCTCGTTCACCGCCACTTCCGGCAGCACCTGGTCCGCGGAAATCTCGTAGGAATGGTCCGCCGAGGGGAAGCGGAAGACGAAGGCCTGCCGCAGGTTGTCGTCGGCCTTGGCCCACGGGAACTGGCCCGGGGAAAGCTGCATCAGCCCTTCGGTCGCGCCGACCTCGATCCTCACCGCGCCGTCGTTCGCGATCCGCAGGTAGCCGCTGTGGCGCAGCGTGCCGACCGGCGAGAAGCGCGGCGGGCTGAGCTTCGCCGGGAAGGTCCCGAGCGCCGCCTGGGCCTCGATCTCGATCTCGCCGTCGCCTTCGATCGGCCGGCTCAGCCGCACCTCTAACATCCGCGCGCCGTCTTCCTCCGCGATGCTCCAGCTCAGCACCTGCGGGCCCTTCACCGCGAGAATCTCGCCGGTCCCGTCGACGCGGATCCTCAGCGCCTCAAGCTTCCCCTGCAGCACGCGGAAGCCGATCTTCGAATAACGCCGCGCCAGTCCCGCGCCGACCCGCGTCTCCGCGATCTCGCTGCTGGAGAAGAACAAGGCCCCTTCGACCTCCTTGCCGCCGCTCTTCCACGCCAGGTTGGCGGTGCCGGTCGCCGGCAGGTAGCCGGTCCAGCGGCCCTCGCGTTTCTCGGGCACCACCGCCTGGTCGGGCTTGAAGGACACCGGCTCCTCGAGGCCGTCGATCCGCACCGGCACCACCGCGCCGCCGTGAAGTTTGAAATCCACGCCGCGCCAGTCGCCCTGGCGGCCGAGCGGCGCTTCGAAAGCCAGCTCGATCGGGAAGCTGCCGAGCGCCTCGCCGACCAGTTCGTGGACGTAGCTCTCGCCCTTCTTCTTCAAGCGCGTGAACCAGCCCTCGCCCGACGCCGCGCCGCTGAGCGCGACGCCCTCTAACAACTCGATCGCCTCGCCGGGCTGGATCACTTCCACCGTGCCGCGCAGCACGAACGACACGCTGGTCCCGTCCGGGACCACCCGGCCGTCGAGCGTCGCGTCGGCCAGTTCGACCGGCCGCGGCGCGGTGCCCTTGAGATCGACCTTCACGTTCAGCCGTCCTCCCACGCTGCCGCTGAAGCGGTCCGCGCCGTTCTCGCTTTTCAAGGCCTGCAAGCCTTCGATCGCGAGGATGGTGGCGGCCGCCGCGCCGTCACCGGACAGCGAGATGGTGGTGGAAAAGCCGACCGCGCTGCCCGGTGCCGGCAGCAGCAGGTCGAAGGCCGCCTTGGTGTCGTCGTGCAGCGTGGAGATCGTTACCGTGAACTCCTTCGCCGTCTCCGCCTTCGGGTCCTCGGGCAGCAGCGGCTTGAGATCGAGGAAGCGCGTGCCGTCCGACTCGCGGCGGACGGTCCAGGTGTTCAGTCCCTCGCCGGTGACGCCGGTGACCTCGCCGGTCCCGGTCAGGCCGAGGCTCATGACCGCGGGGCGGCCCTGGAGGACGCGGAGCTTGGCGGTGATGGTTCCCTGCACCCGGTCGATCCCCGCGGTGAGGTCGGTGTTGGTTTCCGCCGAGAAGAACAGTGGCACCGGCTTCTCCTTGTCGACCGGGACGAGGACGATCTTCTCGTCCTGGGCCACGGCAAGGCCCGCGAAAAGCGCGCAAGCGAAGTAGCGCAACTTTGCAAGTTGCGTGCGGATGGCGGACCGCTTCCCGGAAAGGATCCGTCCCACCCCATTCATGCCGCCCCCCTGCGCAACTTGCAAAGTCGCGCTACGTCCCGTGACGACAGGAGTGTCGTCACTCCTTAAGGCTTTCGCCAGCTTCGATACAAACAGGGTGATCATGGATTGATTGGAGTTCGGGGAGAGAACGCCGCGGTTTCACGGCGCTGGGTAAATCGTTGGTAAAAGCGAGAGCGGTCGGGAGAGCTTCGGTGCCGTTTTCAGCGGAGGGCCGCCCCAAGCACGCAACTTGCAAAGTTGCGCTACTTCATCTTCCCGATCATCGACCCGAGGTCGGCGACCGGCTGGCTGTTCGGATAGCGGGCGCGGACTCCGGCATAGACCTGCCCGAGCTGTTGGAAATCCACCGCGTCGGCCATCGGCGCGGCGCGCAGCTTTTCGGCGGCGAAGGCCGCCAGGCCGGCGAGCTGGATCGACGGCGTCGCCTGGTCGAAAGCCGGGGCCTGCGCGTCGTAGGGGATCGTCCAGGTCCGCTCGACCATCTGGCCGCTGGCGACATCGCGAAAGCGCACGCTGACCTCGCCGACCTCGCCCTCGCCCTGCGGCAGGGTCTCGATCTGATAGAGCGCGTTGCCCGCTTCCTCGGCCGCCATCTCCGCGGCGTCCACCGCGTCGTTGCGGAAGTCTTCCTTCTGCAGGCGATGCTCCTCGAAGCCGATCAGCTTGTACTTCGCGACCCGCGCCGGGTTGAAGCGCACCTGCACCTTCACGTTCTCCGCGGCCGGCCGGAACGCTCCGGCGAGCTGCTTGGCGAAGCCGGCGTCGGCGTCTTCCGGACCGTCCACGATGTAATATCGTCCGTTGCCGTCGCGGGTCAGCCGTTCGAGCAGTTTGTCGTTCAAGCCGTCCGCGCCGAAGCCCGCGGCATCGAAGGCGATCCCCTGCTGGCGGAGTCCTTCAATCCGTGCCTGCAAGGCTTCCGGGCGGGCGTCGCCGAGGTTCGCCGCGCCGTCGGTGAAGAGCACCACGCGGTTCTGCGCCGCCGGATTAAACTGCCGCTTCGCCAGCTCCTCGCCGAGCTTGAGGCCTTCCTCGAGATTCGTCCCGCCTTCCGACGGCGTCCGCGCGATCAGGTCGTTCAGCTCCTGCGCCCGCGCCCCGGGCAGGCGGTCGGCCAACAAGCGCGGCTGCCGCGAGAAACCGGCCACCGTGATCGTGTCGCCCTCCTTCAGCAGTCCGGAAAGCTGCCGCACCGCCATCGCCAGGCCGGCGTTGCGGTCCTCGCGCTCCATCGAACCGGAGTGGTCGAGCAGCAATGTTAGATTGAGCGGCGTCGAGGCTCCCCGGCCCTGCGAGCCGGTCCGCACGCCGATCCGCAGCAGGTTCCGCTGCGGGAAAGCCGGGTGCGCCGACTGCTCGGTCACGCAGACCACCGGCTCGCCATTTGCCGGCGCGGAATCGCCGTAGTCGAAGGCATTGTAGAACTCCTCCGGCCGGATCCCCTCCGCCGCCGGCACCTCGCCGCGCTCCATCGCTGCATGCGCGAGCTTGAAGGAGGCATCGCTGACGTGGAGGGAGAAGGTGGAGAAGGGCTCGTCGGTGGCGAGGGTTTCGGACATCAAGTCGACGATCTGATCCGCCTTCGAAGGGGTTTCGGGTCCGATCCGGAACGTCACGGCGTCCGATCCGACTTCGGCTTCCAGGCCGGATTGGCGGGCGATCTCCTGGATGGCATCACCCAACTTCACGTTCTTCAAGTCGATCGCGTGAAGCCGGAGCTTGCCGGGATCCGCCAGGCCTGAGTTTGCCGCCGGTTTCGCCAGCACGAAGGGCACTCCCTTCCTCGCGGGATCCAGCTCGATGGTGTCAAACTCGATGGCTCGAACTCGGAGCAGGTCCAAGGCTTCGTCCACCGTGACATTTTCCAGTTTGAACTCAGGAATGACGATCGACTCACGCTTGTCGACCATCAGCGCGCTCCCGGTGGTGACCTGCGGACTGTCAATCAAATACGGAACCGGCAACTCCCACGCCTTGTCCACCTCCGCCAACAGCTGGGCCCGGGTCTGGTCATAGGCCGCGCGGTAATAGTCGGCCGTGGCCTGGGCCACCTGCTCCATCCCGCGACGCGCCGCCTTGTTGTAGGGATCGATCCGCAGCACTTCCTCGTAGGCCTTTTGGGATTCCTCGTATTTCCCAAGGTTCGAGGCGCCTTCCGCGACAGAGAGCTTGCGGCGGACTTCCTCCACCGCCGCGGGATCCGTGACACGGGGTGCCGGCGTGATCGGAATCGGAGCGTCCCGATCGGCCTCGCCCGGCTTGGCGGCCAGTTTGGCCATCGACTCGCGGGCCGCGGGTTCCGCCACCGCCAGGGCACCGTCGTGAAACGACAAGTCCAAGGGCGCGACCTGTTCTTGGAGTCTTGCGCCGGCCTCGCCTTCCGAGTCCACCGGGATGGCTCCGCGATCCTTGCTGAGGTCCTGCTTGAGCCCGCCGTTCACGGCTTCACCCAGGACCCCGGACTCCTTGCGGAAACGAGCAAGGGTCCCGTCGTCCGAGGTCGCCCCCCCGATCGGCGCTCCCGGGTTGACGAAGCCCTCGAACTCGTCCGCCTCGGCCGGGGCCGGCGTGGCCATCTGCCGCGGCAATTCGGGCGAATTGAAAAACGCGTTCGGCGCGGTGCCCGCGGGCGCTTGAGCGTCGGCAAGGGCCTTGCGATCTTGCGGGGCGGCATGGTCTTGGTCGGACTTGCTGAGGAGCCAAGCCGCATACGGACCCTCGGGTTGAATCCCCTGCCCGACGTCCAGCTCTTTGCGCGCGAGATCCGACAGATCGTCGCCCCCCTGGGTCGCCCCGGACGAGCTGTCGGTGAAATGGTAATCGCCGCTCTGCCTCCCGCCCAGCTCCGCCTTGCGCTCCCCGGCCAAGCGGCCCATCTCCTCCAGGTTGCCGAAAGCCGCGCCTTGATTCTCAAAGTCCGTCCGCTCGCTGCCCAGCCGCAGGTTCATCTTGAAACGGCCGTCGGCCGGCACGGACTCCTGCGACGGCCCTTCATGCGGAACAAAGCGATCCGCGCCGCCGCCGCGGACGCCATTCACCGTGCGACTCTGAAACGCCAGATCCGGAGCGCCGCCGCTGCCGCCGCCCAAGCCACGCCCTTGGCCATCGGATTTCGCGTCTACCGACTCCAGGATCGTGTCCATCGCCTCGTCGCTGAAGGTCCCGGTCAGGGCCGCGATACCCTGGCCTTTCTCCTCCGCCGTCGCCGGCCGGGACGGGTTGTTGAGGATCGCGTCGATGTTGTTCCGCGTGATCGCGCCATCGCCGCTGCGGTTGCCGCCGCTGACGATGTCGGCATCCAGATCTCCGGTGGCCGCCGGCTCACCGGGGCTCGTCATGCCTTCCACCGGGGAAATGAAATCGCTGTTGGTGCGGGTCGCGATTTCCGGGGCCGCTTGAGCGGGAACCGTTTCGCTTGAACTTTCTGCTCCGCGCATTCCGAAGAAACTGCCGCGCCTCAAGATCGCATCTTTTCTCTCCTTAAGGGGCCGGGGTTCGTTGAGCGCCAGGGCCTGGTCTTCGGGAGCCGGCCCGGAGGCCGGCTTTGCGGCCGGGGCGACGGGCATCGCGACCGTCCCGGTCGGCCCGCCCGATCCAGCGCCCGGGTTGCTACGATCCACGCCATCCAGGGCGGAATTGCCTGGCGCGCTGCTTGCGTCGGCCAAATTCGCGCCAGCCCGTGCCTGCCGATAGACCGTCGTGTCAGACGCCTCGTCAGCCGCCCGCATCGCCGGCGGCGGCTTCGCGGTGAACGCCGATTTCTGAGTCAAGTGCGCGTAGGAACTTGCCGGCTTCTTCACCGGTGCTCCGGAGCTGGGCTCGGAGCGCTCCGGGGACATGTTCATGTCAGCCATTGCCGCGGATTCCCGGACGATCCCCTCCGACCTTGCGGAGTAGGAAGCCATCACCTTGCTCTCCTTCGCGCTCTGCCCGATTCCGCCGATCACCGAGACCGAGAACAGTCCAAGCACCAGACATGCCGCCAGCGCCAGGATCAGCCCGCGCACGGACGGTCCCCGCGATTTCGTCCGCCGCGCCAGGACCTCCTCCACCTGCGGCTCCACGCCTAACAAATCCGTGATCTTCGCCCGGCGTTCAGCCGCCAGCTTCCACTCCACCGCCGGGCCCGCCTGGAAATCCTCCGCCACCAGCCCGTGCAGCACCCGCAGGCGCCGCTCGAACAGCCGCAGGGCGGGATCCGCCGCGCAGAGCTTTTCCGGCTCCCCCGCCTCGAAAGACGAGGCCTCGCCCAGCACCCAGGCGGTGATCCGCGCTTCGAGCGCGTCATCCCCGACGGTGTTCAGCGGCTTGTCCGTGTCGTCATTCATGGTGTTTCTTGTCTCTGGTCTCTTGCCTCTGGTTTCTTCACCCTTCCGCGCTCTCGATCCCCATCCGCCGCAGGCTCTCGCCCAGCGATTTCAGAATGTGGTGCAGCTTGTAGCCGACGTTCCCGACGCTGAGGCCGGTGCGCTGGCTGATCTGGTCGTATTTGAGGTCTTCGTGGTACTTGAGTTGCAGCAGCGCGCGGTCGTCGTCGCGCAGTTCGGCGAGCAGGAGTCGGACGGCGCCGGCGGCCTCGAGGCGCCCGATCGGGTCGCCATGGCCGCCGGCGGCATCCCACTCGGGGGGCTCGTCGACGAGCGTCTCGCGCTTGTGGTCGCGCAGGTGGTTCAGGGAAAGATTGCGGACCGAGCGGTAAAGCCAGGCTTTCGGATTCGCCACCTCGTCCCAATGGGTGTGGAGCCGCAGGAAGGCCTCCTGCACCAGGTCTTCCGCCACCTCGCGCCGCCCCACCATGCCGTGGGCAAAGCGCAGGAGCGGGCTCTCCTCCGCCTCGAAGACTTGCCGGAGTGTCGGTTTCTCCTCGGTCATCGTGGCGAAAGGAAGCAGCTCCGGGGCTTCAACCCTGGACTGTGGGGCGATTTCCATGCGGGGTGGGAAAAAGGCTCATGGTGCTCATCGGTAACGACACGGCGGCCGGGAAATCCTTGGAAGTTTTTTCAAAGGAGTCCGCGCCCCCGAGATTTCTGCCCTTGGCACTTGGCACTTCCCTCTTGGAACTTAAAACCCACCGCATGTTCGTTTGGTCGAAACTTTCCGCCTCCAAGTGGCTCGACGCCTGGGAAGACCGCTTCCGCGGCAACCCGAATTTCGTCATGCACGTCCTCAAGGGCGGCAAGTCGATCCGGCTCGAGGTCTTCTGCGCCACCCAGAAGGAGGCCGCCGCGATCGCCGAGCAGTTCGGCGGCAGCGTCCGCAAGCTCGCCCGCACCGACTGGGCCAGCGCCGGGCCCGCGGTCCCGCCGCCGATCAAGGTCCGCGACAAGTTCCTGGTCACCCAGGCGGCCGACCCCAAGGAGCTCAAACGCCTCGCCCAGGCCCATCCCGGCCGCGAACTGCTCAGCCTGCCGCCCGAAATGGCCTTCGGCACCGGCGACCACGCGACCACCTCGACCTGCCTCCGGATCCTCGTCGACATCGCGAAATCCCGCCCGGCCGGCTGGAGCTGCATCGATCTCGGCTGCGGCACCGGCGTGCTGGCGATCGCCGCCAAGAAGCTCGGCGCCGGCGACGTGTTCGCCTGCGACTTCGACCCCTTCGCGGTGAAGGTCGCCGAGCGCAACATGGTCCGCAACCACGTGGAAGGCGTGGAAACCAAGGAACTCGACGTCCTCAAGTGGAAGCCGCGCCGCAAGTACGACGTGGTGGTCGCCAACCTCTTCTCCACCGTCCTGATCGAGGCCTTCCCGGTCATCACCCAGCTGATGAAGCCCGGCGCCGAGCTGGTCATTTCCGGCATCCTCGCCGACCAGGCCTGGGGCGTCTTCACCGCCGCCGCCGGCCACGGCCTCGGCTTCCCGCAGGTCATCCGCAAGGGCAAATGGGTCACCGCCCGCGGGGCCTGGATGAACGATCTGACGGCGTGAACCGTTCACAACCCCGGCGCGATCCAGTCGGGAATTCCGCCCGCCTCGAGCTGCTTCCGGTAGAGCTCGTGATAGGGACGGGTGGCTGACATCGGCGCGGTCTCGTTGACCATCAGCGGCCGCGCCTCCTTCCAGAACGCCAGATAGGCGGCCCGCATTTTCGCGGCGACCTCGGGATGCTCGGCGATGACGTTGGTGGTTTGCAAAGGATCGGCCTCGATGTCGTAGAGCGCGCCCCCGGCCGCCCCGCCCCGCTTGCCGGCGGCCTGCTCTTTCCGCTTCGGATTCCCGCCGCCGCGCGGACCGACGAAGCGGAAGCGCTGGTTGCGCACCCCGTAATTCACGAACTGGTGGTCGTCCGGCTCGCTCCCGGTCGGCCAGCGGGCGACGTGGGTAAAGAAATAGCGGTCCGGCCAGTCCGCACCCTTGCCTTCGATCAAAGGCAACAGGTCGCGGCCTTCGACCTGGCCGGCCGGGGCTTGCGCGCCGGCGAGCGCGGCCAGGGTGGGCAGCAGGTCGATGTGCGCGGCGATGGTGCCGATGTCGCGGCCCCCGCCGATCTTCCCGTCCCAGCGCATGAAGAACGGAACCCTCACGCCGCCTTCGTCGGTCGATCCCTTCAAGCCGGTCTGGTTGCCGTTGAAAAACGGATGGCCGGGGGCGAGGTCCTCGCCCGGCCGGCCCGAACCGCCGCCGGTCATGCCAGTGTCGGACATGAAGATGACGACGGTGTTCCGCTGGAGACCCCATTCCTCGAGCTTGCCGGCGAGGCGGCCCATGTTCTCGTCGATGTTCTCGATCATCCCGTAGTATCCGGCCTGCTCCTTGCCGAACCCGAGATCGGTGAAGCGCTTCGCGTTCTTCGCCGGGGCGATGAACGGGCCGTGCGGCGCGTTGGTGGCGATGTAGGCGAAGAACGGCTGCTGTTTGTCCTTCCGCTCCTTGATCCAGCCGAGGGCGGCGGTGAAAAACACATCGGTGCAGAAGCCGCGCGTCTACACGAAGCTGCCGTTGTGGCGGATCACCGGGTCGTTGTAGGAGTTCCGCGGGGCGTCGGCGCACGAGCAGTCGTAGGCCTGGCCGATGCCGCCCGCGCCGTGGATGAAGCTTTCGTCGAAGCCGCGCTGCCGCGGTTGGTAGGGCTCCTCGTCGCCGAGATGCCACTTGCCGAAGATGCCCGAGGTGTAGCCCGCCTGCTTGAGCACCTGCGGCAGGATGGTGGCTTTCAGCGTCATCCGCTCGCGCTCCAGGATGGTGTGCGTGATCCCGTTCTTCATCGGATGCCGGCCGGTCATGAGGGCGGCGCGGGTGGGCGAGCAGGTGGGGCTGACCAGGAAGCGCGTGAAGCGCAGGCTCTTGTCGTGGAGCGCGTCGAGGTTCGGGGTCTTCAGCCACGGATGGCCGTGACGCCCGACCGGCCCGTATCCCTGGTCATCGGTGATCACCTGGATGATGTTCGGCTTCGACCCGGCGAGTTCCGCCGGAAGATCCGTGGCGAAGGCGAAGGCGGCGAGAAGCGCGGCGGCAAGGATCTTCATGGCGATGGCGGGGTTTCAGGGGAGCAAGGTCAGTGTCAAGCGTCGCACATCCATGACCGACCCGCCGGGGATGTCGAGGGCGCGGAGCGTGAGCGGGCCCTTCCCGGCGGGCAGGGTGATCACGCCGAGCTTCAGCGTGCGGAATTCCTTCATCCGGCTCTCGCCGGCCGGGCGCGGCAGGGTGTCCTGGTTGTCGAGCAGCGGCGGATCCCAACCCGGGGTGACCTTGGCCGTCAGCCGCGCATCTTGGAATGCCAGCTCAATGGTGGAGCCCGCGTCCGGCAGCTTGCAGGTGTAGTCGGCGGTGACCTCGTAACGGCCGGCGGTCTGGACATCGAGCCGCCAGACCATGCGGTCCTCGCGGCGGGTCCAGTTCACGAAGTAGGAGCAATTCGGTGCCCCGCTGCTGCGCTTCACCGCGCCGCGCGGTTCGCCGTCGCGCGCCGGCAACATCGTGACGGGGAACTCCCGGTAGCCCAGCGGGATCGGACGCGGATCGACCGACCCGTCGCCGCCGTGGGCCTTCTCCTTGCCGCCGAACATTTCCGCGCGCCACGCCTTGACCGCCGCGGCCAGTTCGGCGGCCAGCGCGGGCTGGCGGTCGTTGACCGGGGTGGTCTGGCCGGGATCCGCGGTCATGTCGTAGAGCCGGCCGGCGTCGTCCAGCCGATGCGTCCCGGTGCGCACGCTGACCTTGCCGGCCCAGGTGGAGAAAATCATCCGTTCCGGCCAGTCGTCCCCGCCCTTCCGCAGCAGCGGCGTGAGGTCGCGACCGTCCAGCGGCCGGTCGCCGGCCCGCGCCACGCCGGCCAGCGAGGTCAGCGTCGGCAGCAGGTCGATCGCCCCGGCGATCTGCGTGACGGTATGCCCGGCGGGCAAGCCGGCCGGCCAGCGGAGATAGCACACGGAGCGCACGCCGCCTTCATCGGTGGTCCCCTTCTTGCCTTTCATGCCCCCGGTCCAGCGCATCGAGTTCGGGCCGTTGTCGGAGAAGTAGAGGACCATCGTGTTGTCCTCCAGCCCGTGCTCCTTCAGTTTCGCCAGCACGCGGCCGACGTTGCGGTCCTGGTTTTCCAGCATCGCCAGCGCGCAGCGGGTTTGATCCTCGGCTTCCGCGGCGGGCGCGGTCGCCCGCAGGGTGAGCGGCTTGTCCTTGAAACGCTGCCAATCCTCCGCCGGCGCGGCCCAGGGCGAGTGCGGGGTGGTGAATGGGACAAAACAGACGAAGGGCCGGTCCTTGTTCTTCCCGATGAACCCCAGGGCGCGGTCGGTGCAGACATCCACGATGTAGCCGCGGGTCCGGACCATCCGCCCGTTCTCCTCGAGCGGGGCGTCGAAGTATTCCCCCCAATGCCCCGAGCTATGGCCGAAATATTCGTCGAAGCCGCGCGCCATCGGGTGGTAGGGCCACTGGCTGCCGTTGTGCCATTTGCCAAACGCTCCGGTGGCATAGCCCGCCGCCTTGAAGGCATCGGCGAGGGTCTTCTCCCCGAGGTCCAGCCGTTCCTGGCCGGTCGACACCCCGCGCACCCCGCCCCGCGGATGGTAGCGACCGGTGAGGAACTCGGCCCGCGTCGGCGCGCACACCGGGCAGACATAGAAGCGGTCCAGCGACACCCCGCCCCGCGCGATCGAGTCGATGTGCGGCGTGCGCACCTGGGTGTTGCCCGAATGGCTGAAGTCGCCCCAGCCCGCGTCGTCGGCGAGAAAGACCACCAGATTCGGCTTCCCCGTGGCCGCCGAGGAGCGGCCGCCGAGGAGCGCGAGGGCGAAGCAGAGCAAAACGAATTTCATGGCATGAAGGTTGGAAAAACGACGGGAGCGATCCTTTCGTGGTCAAAAGTCTTCCTTCTTTCACTCGTGGAAAGATTTCAGCGACCTCACGATGACTCCGAAGATGGCTCAAGGGTCTCCCGAAACCGCTGAATGTCAACGCCGAAGGCCCTCGGACAGCTGCGATCAGCTCTCCGGATGAAGGGCAAGGCGGGCCGATCCCGTGGGACGCGGCGATCCCGAAGGGTCGCCTCCAGCCACCGAAGCGACCCGCTCCCCCCTGCGCTCGAACGCGGCGAATCATCACAGCAGTCCAAAAGCGGCCGCGCCGCGCGGCCGTGGTCAGGAGCCAGATCCTTTGCTCAGTCCGAAGCACCGGGAAACGTCGTCTGCCGGGGACGGTTGCGGTCGATCGAGGGCGTCCGACCCTCCTGACGTCCCGGAGACCCGCAGGATGCGGTTCGGCGCGAAATTGGCTGCCTTCTTGTCTCGGGTCTCTGGTGTCTGGCTTCTGACCGCCCATTTCACTTGCGCCGGGGGCGGCGGGCGGTCAGAAAAGACGCCCGCTCCCACCGGGGCCGCGGCAACCCGATGTTGCACTGCCCCGGCGGGCGTGAAACACCATCCCGCGCGCTCCCATGGACAGCATTTCATCCCGAATCCAAGAGGTCACCCCTTCGCTCACCCTGGCCGTCACCAACCAGGCCAAAGCCATGCTCGCCCGCGGCGAGGAAGTTTACGGTCTGGCCGGCGGCGAACCCGAGGTCGACACCCCGGAACACATCAAGGCCGCCGCCATCGCCGCGCTCCAGGCCGGCAAGACGAAATACACCCCGTCCGCCGGCATCCTCGAGCTGCGCGAAGCCCTTTCCGCCAAGTTCATCGCCGACAACGACCTGGCCTACGACGCCAAGCAGATCTGCGTCACCGCCGGCGCCAAGATGGCCTGCTTCAACGCCATCCTCGCCGTGATCGAGGAAGGCGACGAGGTCATCATCCCGACCCCCTACTGGGTCAGCTACCCCGAAATGGTCAAGATCGCCGGCGGCAAGCCGGTGCTGGTCGAAACCAAGGAGTCCACCGGCTGGAAGATGACCGCCGAGCAATTCGAGGCCGCCATGACCCCGGCGACCAAGATGGTCATCCTCAACTCCCCCGGCAACCCGACCGGCGCGATCTACACCGAGCAGGAACTCCGCGACATCGGCGAGGTCGCCCTGTCCGAGGACATCGTCATCCTCTCCGACGAGATCTACGAGAAGCTGGTTTACGGCGACAACAAGCACGTCTCGATCGCCTCGCTCAGCGACGAGCTCTACAACCTGACGATCACCGTCAACGGCTTCTCCAAGGCCTACTCGATGACCGGCTGGCGCCTCGGCTACACCGCCGCGCCGAAGCCGCTCGCCGACGCGATCGACAAGATCCAGAACCACACGGTCTCCAACGCCACCAGCTTCTGCCAGTATGGCGCGCTCGCCGCGCTGCAGGGCGACCAGACCTTCATCAGCGACCTGCGCGACGAATACGACGTGAAGCGCCAGTTCGTCCTCGCCCGCCTCCGCGGCATCAACAACATCCGCGTGGTCGAGCCGAAGGGCGCCTTCTACTTCTTCGTCAACACCCAGGCGCTCGGCCTGAAGTCGATGAACCTCACCGACAAGTTGCTCAGCCGCTACAAGGTCGCCGCCGTCCCCGGCATCGCCTTCGGCTACGACGAGGGCATCCGCCTCAGCTACTGCACCACCCTCGACGTCCTCAACGAAGGACTCACCCGCTTCGAGCAGTTCTGCCGCGAGCATTGAGCCGCCGGTAAGCGAACGTTTCACAAAGCCCGGGACCGCGAGGTTCCGGGCTTTTTCGCGTGGTGCGGGCGGCAGGCTCCTCCACCGGGACCGCGGATCTTTCCCGGCCTTCGTAGCCTTGGCGAAGCAGGCAGTCCGCCGATCGGTCCCCGGCACCCCCCGCAGCCCGCGCCGCGCGAAGCGCGAAGTAGCGCAACTTTGCAAGTTGCGTGCGGGTGCGGCCCGCCTCACCCCAAAGCTTCCGAAACCACCCCCGCAGCCCGCAGCCCGCGCGAAGCGCGAAGTAGCGCAACTTTGCAAGTTGCGTGCGGGTGCGGCCCGCCCCACCCCAACGCTTCCGCAGCCCC
>CAMCYK010000108.1 GCA_945883695.1 Akkermansia muciniphila
ATCCGGGTGTCCTTGCCGATGACCACGCGGTTGCGGTTGTGGCCGGACGAGCGGAGGACCTGGGCCACCGCCTTGCCGGCGCGGAGGGCCACTTCGGGGGTGATCGGGAATTCGTTCGCCCTGCCGCGGATGCCGTCGGTGCCGAAAAGCTTCATGATGCGGGGAAGATGGGCATTTTGGCAGAAAATGAAAGCTTCGGGTGTGACAGAGGGGATTTTTAGCGAAATTTCGGACACAGAACGCAGGAAACGAAAGTGTTCGAAGCAGACCGCGGCACCGCCGCTCTCGGACTGCTGCGATCATTCGCGGCTTCTCGAGTGCAGGGAGGAGCCGGCTTCCCCGGTGGAGTGAGGCGACCTCGTGGGATCGCTTCCGCCGGCCAGCGCGGCAGAATTCACCCTTCATTCCGAGAGCTGGGAACCATCCCAGCAGTCCAAAAGCCTGCGGCGCTCATTTCGCGTCGCCGCGCGGGTTGCCAGCCGCGCCACCTGCTGAAACACTCCGCCTCATGCAACGCGTGGCGGTCATCAACGTGGTGGGCCTTTCCCCTTCCCTGCTCGGTCCTTCGACCCCGCGGCTGACGGCGTTCGCCCAAAAGCACGGCATGCAGTCCTTCCCGCCGGCCTTTCCCGCGGTGACCTGCACCGCCCAGTCGTCGATGCTGACCGGCACCCCGCCAGGCGTGCACGGGATCGTCGCCAACGGCTGGTACGACCGCGAAAGCGCCGAGGTCCGCTTCTGGAAGCAAAGCAACCACCTGGTCCGCGGCGAAAAGATCTGGGACCACCTGCGCCGCCTCCACCCCGGCTTCACCTGCGCCCAGCTGTTCTGGTGGTACAACATGTATTCCACCGCCGACCTGACGATGACCCCGCGGCCGCTCTACCCGGCCGACGGGCGCAAGGTCTTCGACATCCACACCCAGCCGATGGAGCTGCGCGAAAAGGTGAAGGCCGACCTCGGTCCCTTCCCCTTCCCCTCCTTCTGGGGCCCCGGCGCGGGAATCGCCTGCTCGGAGTGGATCGCCAAGGCCGCGAAGTGGACCGAGCAACACGAATCGCCGACCCTCAGCCTGGTTTACCTGCCGCATCTCGACTACTGCCTGCAGAAGTTCGGTCCCGGCGCGCCGGAGATCGCGCCGGAGCTGGAGGCGATCGACAAGGTCGCCGGCGAGTTGATCGCCTTCCTCGAAAGCCGCGGCGTCAAGGTCATGGTCGTTTCCGAATACGGCATCTCCAGGGTCACCCGGCCGATCCATCTCAACCGCCTGTTCCGAAAAAAGGGCTGGCTCCAGATCAAGGACGAGCTCGGCCGCGAGACGCTCGATGCCGGCGGCTCGGAGGTCTTCGCGGTGGCCGACCACCAGGTCGCCCATGTTTACGCCAAGCACGGCCCGACCCCGAAGCTCCGCGAATTCCTCGAAGCCCTCGACGGCGTGGCAGAAGTGCGCGAGTCGATCGACGGCGACCGCAGCGGCGACTTCGTGGTCGTCGCCGAGCCCGACGCGTGGTTCACCTACTACTATTGGGAAGACGATGCGAAAGCGCCCGACTTCGCCCGCTGCGTCGACATCCACCGCAAGCCCGGCTACGACCCCGCCGAGCTGTTCCTCGATCCGGAGATCTCGAACCCGAAGTGGGAGATCGGGAAATTCCTGCTCAAGAAGAAGCTCGGCCTGCGCGGCCTGTTAGAAGTCATCCCGCTCGACGCCACCCTCGTCAAAGGCTCCCACGGCCGGGATGTCGTGGAAGACGGGGAAAGGCCCCTGATCCTCGGTTCGCCGGTGCCGGTGACTTGTGCGGAGGAAGTATTCGGAGCGATGGTGGCGGCGGTGGATGGAGCAAGTTGAGCGGCGATCCGCCTTGCTAGCGGAAGGTCTGCGACCTTCCGGCGGGGGAAGCTCCGCCAGAACCAATCGGCACCCGTTCTCCCTTCAGGCCGCTCCTAGCGGAACGGCGCAGCCGATTCCGCTACGTCAATCACCTGGCGCCCGCCCGCGCCACCGCATCCGCGAGGCACTGGTGCGACTTCACGATCATCGCCTCGCGCATCGCCACCGCGAAGAGCCGTTCGGTGACCAGTTCGGGATCGAGCCGCCCGGTTGAAATCAGCAACGCCAGAAGCTCGATGTCCTTCGGCCGCCCGGCCTGGCATTTGGCCGCGGCCATGTCGTGTGGTTCGATGCAAAAGGCGCGCTCGACGTCTGGCACGGGAATCAGTCGCTCTTCCCAGCCCTTCGGGAACATGTCCGAGATCTCGGGCCTTACGATGTCCGCGTAATATCCGAAGTGGAGATGGAACGCGCGGGACTCGCCAAAGGTCTTGTGAAGCATCATCCCGACATCCTCGGAGAACGGCAACGGGATCATGTCCGCGTCGAAAGTCCGCGCCAATGGGCCACCATGATCGTCCCCGAGCTCGGGATAGAGCGGCAGCAGCGAAGCGGACCCGAACACCACGACTTTCTCTGCCTCGGCGGCACTTAGAACCACCCGGGTCAAGTGCTTCA
Source organism: Akkermansia muciniphila (assembly GCA_945883695.1). GTDB lineage: Bacteria > Verrucomicrobiota > Verrucomicrobiia > Verrucomicrobiales > Akkermansiaceae > Haloferula > Haloferula muciniphila_A. Next base: position 2,510 of record CAMCYK010000108.1, read on the forward strand.
ATGTGTCCAGGCGCATGCGAACTGATCGAGTTCCTCTTCACTCAGCACTCCCGGAAACGGCGAGCAGCTCTTCATATACCGCGCCTCCTCCCCGTCGTCCCGCAGGAAGGCCAGTAGCTCGGCGAATCCCTCACCCGACGCCTGCGCCCGCTCGATCATTTCCCGCCACTGGATCAAAGGCCGGACGTCGCCGAGCCGGTCCATCGCGACCCACCGCTCGATGTTCTCCAGCGGGATCGCCAGCAGCTCCGGCTGCCGCTCGATCTTGTCCGCCATGAACAAGTAGCGCTGGTAGATCAGCGGGTTGATAAAGACGTAGTCTTCCGGCAGCACGGCGCGACCTTACCAGCCGCGCGCCCGGCCCGCAAGCCGCTACCCCGGGATCGCGCCTCCCCTGTCGTGGCACCCCCGGGCTGTATCAGGCCAGCGCGTTGCGGCCGACGGAACCAGCTCCCCTTTTCCGCGATCAATCCCTGCACGGAATCTGCTAGACGCCGCGCATGGCACGATTCCTCCCCGCCGCCCGCCCGCCCCGAAGGTCCGTTCTTGCCGCGGCGGGTCCGGCTTGCCAGCCTCCGCGGGTCATGCCCGGCTTAAAACCTTCCCTGCTCCGCTGGATCGCCCCGCTGTTCCTGCTCTTCGGCTTGCTGACCGACCCGCTCGCGGCGCAAGACACGCCTCCCGAGACACCGCCCGCCCCGGCCGAGCGGACTTTCGACCAGAAGATCGACGACGCCTTCGCCCCCTACACCGATGCCATCTCGAAGGTCGTCTTCTTCACCGTCTGGAAAGGCGAGGTCGCCGGGGCCAAGCTCGAGGTGCCTTTCGTCCTGCTCTGGCTCGCCGGTGCCGCCGTTTTCCTGACCCTTTACTTCCGCTTCATCAACCTGCGCGCCTTCGGCCTCGCCCTGCGCACCGTCCGCGGAAAATATTCGCGGGCCGACGACCCGGGCGAGATCACCCACTTCCAGGCGCTCTCCGCCGCGGTCTCGGGAACCGTCGGCCTCGGCAACATCGCCGGCGTGGCCATCGCCATCAGCATGGGGGGTCCCGGCGCCGCCTTCTGGATGGTCGTCATGGGACTCTGCGGGATGACCACCAAGTTCGCCGAGTGCACCCTCGGCGTGAAATACCGCCACATCGACAAGGACGGCAAGGTCCACGGCGGCGGCATGCTCTACCTGACCCGCGGCTTCGCCGAGCGCGGCATGGGACCGCTCGGCAAAACCCTCGCCGTGTTCTTCGGCATCTGCTGCGTCGGCGCTTCCTTCGGCGGCGGCAACATGTACCAGATCAACCAGGCCGCCTCCCAGCTGGTCAACGTGACCGGCGGTCCCGAGACCTGGCTCGGCGAGAACCGCTGGATCATCGGCCTCGGCGTCGCGATCTTCGTCGGCCTGGTGATCATCGGCGGTATCACCCGCATCGGTGGCCTCACCGCCAAGCTGGTGCCCGCCATGACGGTCCTCTATCTGCTCGGTTGCTTCGTGGTGCTCGGCACCCACGCCGACAAGATTCTCCCCACCTTCGGCCTGATCCTCTCGAAGGCCTTCACCGGCGAAGCCGCCGCCGGCGGACTGGTCGGCACCCTGCTGATGGGCGTCCGCCGCGCCGCCTTTTCCAACGAGGCCGGCATCGGCTCCGCGCCCATCGCCCACGCCGCCGCCAAAACCCGCTACGCCGCCAGCGAAGGCCTGGTCGCCCTGCTCGAACCTTTCGTCGACACCGTCATCATCTGCACCATGACCGCCCTGGTCGTGATCGTCACCGGCGACTACATGCACCGCGGCGACGACGGCATCACCATCACCTCGGATTCCTTCGCCTCGGTCGTCCCCTGGTTCGCCTACGTCCTCTCGGCCGCCGTCGTCCTGTTCGCCCTCTCCACCCTGATCACCTGGTCCTACTACGGCCTCCAGGCGTGGAAGTTCCTTTTCGGCAAATCGACCAAAGCCGACGTCTCCTTCAAGTTGCTGTTCTGCGTCGTCATCGTCATCGGAGCCGCGATGTCGCCGGGCAAGGTGATCGATTTCTCCGACGCGATGCTCTTCAGCATGGCCTTCGCCAACCTGATCGGCGTTTACACCCTGCTGCCGGTGGTCAAACGCGAGCTCATGATGTTCTACGCCTTCACCAAACGGGTCGATGGCGGCGAGTCGATCGAGGTCGCCGACGCCCACGTCCGCTCGTCGTTCCCGGCGGAGGAACATCACCACCATCACCACGCGGACTGAGTGGCCCGCGGCTCCCGCCCCATGAAAATCTTCACCGACCTCCAGGCCTCGCCCGATTTGATCGGCCGGCTGCGCGATGACCTCGCCCCCCACGAACTGCTGCTCCCCGCGAGCGGCGCGTCTTCGGTGCTGGCCGACGTGCCGACCGACCCGCTGATGCGGGAAGCCGACATCGTGCTCGGCCAGCCGCGGGTCGATGCCGTGCTTGCGTCACCCAACCTGAAATGGCTGCAAGTCAGCAGCGCCGGCTACACCCGTTACGACACCCCGGAGTTCCGCGCCGCCATGAAAGGGCGGGGCATTCCGGTGACCAACAGCTCGCACGTTTACGATGACCCCTGCGCCGAGCACGCGCTCGCCTTCATGCTGGCCAACGCCCGCCAACTGCCGCGCGGGTTGGCAAGCCGCTGCGCCAACGGCACGCCGGAGTGGCTCGGGCTGCGCCGCGACTCCCGGCTGCTGCAGGGCCAGTCGCTGCTGATCGTCGGCTACGGCGCGATCGCCGAACGGCTGATTGAGCTGTTAGGCCCGTTTCACATGAAGATCACCGCGATGCGCCGCACCCCGCGCGGCGACGAGAAGGTGGCGATCGTCACCCCGGACCAGGTCGCCGGCGCGCTGGCGGAGGCCGACCACGTGATCAACATCCTGCCGGACAACGCCGCGTCCCGGGGCTGGTTCGACGCCGCCCGGTTCGCGCGAATGAAGCCGGGCGCCGTCTTCCACAACATCGGACGCGGCACCACGGTGAACCAGGACGACCTCGCCGCCGCCCTGAAATCCGGCCACCTCGCCGCCGCCTGGCTCGACGTCACCGACCCCGAGCCCTTGCCGGACGACCACCCGCTGTGGACCTGCGAAAACTGCCACATCACCCCGCACACCGCGGGCGGCCAGTTCGACGAGACCCGGGTGCTGATCGGCCGGTTTGTCGACAATTTCCGCCGCTATCTGGAGGGCCGGCCTTTGGTGAACCCAATCATTTGACGGCGGCCGCACTTTTCGGGGGGGCATGGTGAACCGCCAAACGGCAGACGCTTTTCAGGGGCCGAGCGCCAATGGATTGATGAGTGACGATTGTTGATTTTTGATTTTTGATTTCAGAAGGGGTTGAAGGGGCTGAAGGGGCCTTTTCAAATCGCAAATCGCAAATCAACAATCCTCAATCCTCAATCGTCAATTCTCCCGCCGGGCGTTCACGCGCCTTCCCGCTTGCCACCCCGCCGCCCCCTTCCCAAAGTCCGCCCGCCCATGAGCGACGCCACTTCTTCCCAGCACCAGGTCTGCATCGCCGGCACCGGCAGCTACCTTCCGGAGAGAGTCCTCACCAACGCCGACCTCGAGAAGATCGTCGAGACTTCGGACGAGTGGATTTTCAGCCGCACCGGGATCCGCGAGCGGCGGATCGCCGCCGAAGGGGAATTCACCTCCCACATGGCCTCCAAGGCCGGCGCGAAGGCACTCGAACAGGCCGGCATCACCGCCGCCCAGGTCGAATTGATCATCGTCGCCACCATCACCCCGGACACCCTCACCCCCGCCACCGCTTGCTACGTCCAGCAGCAACTCGGGGCCACCGGCGCGGTCGCCTTCGACATCTCCGCGGCCTGCTCCGGCTTCCTCTACGCGATGAAAATCGCCAAGCGCCTGATCTCCGACGGGGCCTTCAGCAACGCGCTGATCATCGGCGCGGAAAAGCTCTCGTCCTTCATCAACTGGGAAGACCGCAACACCTGCGTGCTCTTCGGCGACGGGGCCGGTGCCGCGGTGCTGCGCCGCGCCGCGCCGGAAGAAGGCTCGATCCTCGCCACCGAGATGGGTACCGACGGCCGGCTTTGCCACCTCATCCAGATCCCCGGTGGCGGTTCGGCGCTGCCGATCACCGCGGGCAACATCGGCCAGCACCTCGCCAGCCTGACGATGATGGGCAAGGAAGTCTTCAAGCACGCCGTCAACCGGATGAAGGAGTCCGCCGAACTGGTCATCGAGCGGGCCGGCCTGAAACCGGAGGACATCGCGCTGGTCGTCCCCCACCAGGCCAACCTGCGGATCATCGACGCCATCGCCGATCGCCTCTCGGTCCCGACCGAGCGCGTCTTCGTCAACCTCCAGAAATACGGCAACACCTCCGCCGCCGCCGTCGCGATCGCGCTCGACGAGGCGAACCGCGGCGGTGCCATCAAGCGCGGCGAACATGTCGTGATGGTCGTCTTCGGCGCCGGCCTCACCTGGGCCGCCGCCGCGGTCCGATGGTGAAGCCGGAAGCCGGAAACAAGAGACCAGAGACAAGAGGAACAGCCCTCGCATTCTCGCCCTCTTGATTCTGGTCTCTGGTCTCTGGTCTCTTGACTCTTGACTCCAGCTTCCTATGTCCCACCGCACCGCCCCCGTCGATACCGACCGGATGCCGCCCGGCATCCCCTACATCATCTCCAACGAAGCCGCCGAGCGGTTCTCGTTTTACGGGATGCGGACCATCCTGGTGGTCTTCATGGCGAAGTACCTCTGGCTGATGGATGGCGCGGGTGCCACGCCGATGAGCAACACCGAGGCGACCGAGGTCTACCACAAGTTCGTCGGCTGGGTTTACTTCACCCCGCTGCTCGGAGCCCTGCTCGCCGACATTTTCCTCGGAAAGTACCGGACCATCATCCTGCTCTCCATCGTCTACTGCCTCGGCCACGCCGCGCTCGCCTGCATGGGGATGTTCGGCCACTCCCGCGAGTGGCTGTTCGCCGGCCTGCTGCTGATCTGCCTCGGCTCCGGCGGGATCAAGCCCTGCGTCTCCGCCCACGTCGGCGATCAGTTCGGATCGCGCAACTCGCACCTGATCACCAGGATCTACAACTGGTTCTACTTCTCGATCAACCTCGGGTCCTTCGTCTCGACCTTGCTCACCCCGTGGCTGCTCGAATGGTACGGCCCCCACTGGGCGTTCGGCGTGCCCGGCGTCCTGATGGCGATGGCCACCGTGATGTTCTGGATGGGACGGAAGAAGTTCGTCCACGTCCCGCCCGGCGGCTGGGCCTTCGTCAGGGAACTGTTCTCCCGCGAAGGCCTGTTCGCCATCGCCAAGCTCACGCCACTCTTCCTGTTCATCGCCGCCTTCTGGGCCCTTTACGATCAAACCGGTTCCTCATGGGTGTTCCAGGCCGCCCAGATGGACCGCCAGTTCCTCGGGATCCACTGGCTGGAGTCGCAGATCCAGGCGGTCAACCCGGTGCTGATCCTGACCTTCATCCCGCTCTTCACCTTCGCCGTCTACCCCGCGGTGAACCGCGTCTTCAAGCTGACGCCGTTGCGCAAGATCGGCATCGGCTTCTTCCTGATGGTCGCCACCTTCGCCCTCTCCGCCGCGATCCAGTCCTGGATCGACGCCGGCCAAAATCCTTCCATCGGCTGGCAGTTCGGCGCCTACGGCCTGATCACCGCCTCGGAAGTCATGGTGTCGATCGTCGGCCTCGAGTTCGCCTACACCCAGGCGCCGAAGACCATGAAGTCGATGATCATGTCGCTCTACCTGCTCTCGGTGTTCGTGGGCAACATGTTCACCGCCGGGATCAACCACCACATCCAGATCCCGAGCGCCGCCGCGTCCCAGCTCGAGTCCGCGATCCAGGCCCTGCCCGCCGATTGGCAGAAGGACCCGCGCAACATCCTCCTTCCCGGCCACGACGGCGTCACCGGCACGCCCGACGACTTCACCCAACGCCTCGAAAGCGGCACCCCGGCGTCCCTCGGGATCCCCGGCGAGGCCGCTTACCGGAACGCCGCCGCGGCGATCGAGGCGATCGCCCGCAAGTCGGACGACAAGTTGCCCGCCGTGGAGGCCGCTTCGCAGGGTCTGGGCAGCGACCCGTGGGGCAACCCGGTCCGCTACGAGATCATCGACGCCTTGTCGTTCCGCATCCTCAGCGACGGACCCGACCGCAAGGCCGCCACCGAGTGGGACCAAGGGCTGATCGTGTCGATCGCCAAGCCCGCCCCGCCGAAGCAGCCGTCGTGGCTCGACCGGATCCACCCGGCCGAAACCTGGCTCGACCGCCGCAAGGCGGAACTCGGCATGAGTGAAGCCGCCGCCGTGGCTGAAACGACCTACACCGCGGCACCCTTCTCCGGCGGCCAGGTGAAACTCCAGGGGGCCTCGTACTTCCGCTTCTTCACCTGGCTGATGCTCGGCACCGCGGTGCTGTTCATTCCCTTCGCCCTCGTCTACCGCCCGAAGACCTACTTGCAAGACTAGCGGCGCGGGCCTTTCTTTCGCGACGTGCTTACCGACTCCCACTGCCATCTCGCCAGCCACCGCTTCGACCCGGCGGAAATCCCCGGCCTGATCGAACGCGCGCGGCAGGCCGGCGTGACGCGGATGGTCAGCCTGGTCACCGGCTTGGACGACCTCCAGGCCAACCTCGACCTCGCGGCCGCCCATCCCGAGGTCTCCATCTGCATCGGCATCCATCCTTGCCACGTGCACGAGGCACCCGGCGACGTGATCGGACGGCTGCGCCCTCACCTTGGCGATCCCCGCGTCTGCGGGATCGGCGAAACCGGCCTCGACTACTACCATCCCGCGCCCGAGGGCTGGGACGAGACATCCTTCCGCCAACGCCAGCGCGAACTGCTCGAGGCACACTTCCGCCTCGCCGCCGAAGCCGGATTGAACGTGGTCATCCACACCCGCGACGCCAGCGGCGATGCTTCCTTCCGGGACGCTCTCGCCATCTATCGCGGCCACGCGGACAAAGCGCGCGCCGTGTTCCATTGTTTCATCGGTCCGGAGGCCAAGGCCCGCGCGGTGATCGACCTCGGCGGCCTGGTTTCCTTCGGCGGCGTGGCGACTTTCAAGAACGCCGCGGACGTGCTGGCCACCGCGGTCGCCTTGCCCGCCGCAAGCTTCATGCTGGAAACCGACTCGCCCTACCTCGCGCCCGTCCCGTTCCGCGGCAAACGCAACGAACCGTCCTACGTCCGTCACGTCGCGGAACACCTCGCCGCGGGCCGCGGCGAATCGACCGCCACGCTGGCCGCGGACACCGGTGGCGCGGCCGACCGCTTTTTCCGCTTCGCCCGATGACCCCCGCCGGTGATACGATTTGAACGAACGAACCCGGCCGCCTCGTTTCCCATGGCACGGGTCGGCGCTTCCCATGCCGCCTCCACCTTGTTCCTCCAAGCAACCACGAATCCATGAGCTCATCACGCTACCTTGTCCTGGCCGCGACCGCATGCCTCCTTCCTTCCTGCTCGATGTTCAACAAGGGCGAGGAAGACTACGACACCGCGGGTGATCCCTACGACGCTCCCGGCGAGGCTTCCGCCGACGCGATCCCCTACCAGGCGGTGAATCCGCCGGCCGATCATCCGACCTACTCGCCCGCCGCTTACGAAGATAACACCGCGGCAGCTCCCGCGCCCGCCATCGCGGAACCTTCCACCGCCAGCACTTCCCACACCGTGGTCCGCGGTGACACGCTCGGCGGCATCGCGCGCCGCTACGGCGTGAGCAGCGCCGCGATCCAACAGGCCAACGGCATGACCGGCGACACCGTCGTGCTCGGCCGGACCCTCGTCATCCCCGGATCGTCCGGCCCGGTCGCGGCGTCCGCACCGGCGGCACGCGGCAAGACCCACACCGTGGTGAGGGGCGACACGCTCGACCGCATCAGCCGCCAGCACGGCGTCAGCATTGACGCGATCAAGCAAGCCAACGGCATGACGTCCGACACCGTGATCCTCGGTTCGAGGCTCCGCATCCCCTGAACCCCGCCGCCCGTGATCGTTCCCCGCCGACTGACAATCCTCGCGTCCCTGCTGCTCGCGGGGTACTGCCTTGCCCAGGAATTGAAGCCGGAGGAGGACCCCTACGCCGGGCTGCCGCCGAAGCGGGCCGCGCTGGAACGGATGCTCTCCGAGCGCGGCGCTTCCGCGACCTTCGAGGCCGCCGTGAAGAAAGCCCGCGAACAGGGCGTCGGCGAACAGGCGATCCTCGAAGCGACCTTCCTCTACCTCGTCGACCGGCGCGAGGACGACAAGCTCGCCGCGCTGCTCCCCGAGTTCCTCAAGCGCCGCGACAACTTCAAGATCGACGAGTCCGAAATCTTCGCGGTGCGCGAGGACTGGCTCGCCGTGGTGGAATACGTCCAGGCCATCGCCGCGCTGCTGAAGGACGACCGCGACGGCTTCAAGAAGCACATCACGGAGGCCTTCTGGCTGAGCCCGCGCCAGGGCAGCGCCTTCGCGCCGCATATCGACCGCATGCGACTCGATGAAGCGATGCGCGGCGTGAAGATCGATCCGGCGGCCAGGCTCCAGCCCTTGTTCGCCGGCGAGCCCCTTGCCTTGTCGTCGCTGACCAAGGATCGCAAGGCCTTGCTCTTCCACTTCTGGTCGCCATGGAGCCGCGAGTGCGAGGACAGCATGCCGGACTTCAAGACCACCGCCCTGCTGCTCGGCAAGCACGGCATCGCCGTCGCGTCGTTGCTGTTCGAAGCGACGCCCGACGCCATCGCCGACGCGAAGGCGATCGTCAACGCCCTCGGCGCGCCGCCTCCCGGCGCGTGGCTCGTCGATCGCGACAAGGATTCGCTGCACCGCATGCTGCGGATCCAGAGCGTCCCCTCGATGGTGCTCGTCTCTCCCGAAGGACGCGTGCTGTTCAACGGCCACCCCTCCGAAGACCGCTTGTGGGAAGCGCTCGCGGCGATCGCGCCGGAGATCAAGCGGCCCGTCCTCAAGGAGGAGTGAGGCGGTTCAACTACGATAGTTATCGTAGTTAAAAACAGGCCCGGGAAAACACCCGCGAATTTTGTTAAGGTTTCCTTAAAACCGGGTAGTTTGAACTTGACGGAAATCTGAACTACTAGCTTTATGGTGCCACGAACCCGGCGGGCGCACCATCATGGCACGAGTCACACATCCCTCCAACCTCGAGCTGCAGACACTGTCCGTACTCTGGCACGACGGTCCATCTACGGTAAGCACCGTACTTGAGAGCCTTCCCGACGGCAAGGACCGGGCCTACACCACGGTGTTGTCCGTCCTGCAGAGCCTCGAGCGCAAGAAGCTGGTGAAGCGGACCCGCGCCGGGCGCGCCCATGTTTACGAGGCGGCATTCTCGCAGGACTCCATCGTCCGTCGTGCCTCGCACGATTTTCTCACGAACGCTTTCGGGGGTCGTCTCGGTGAGGCGATCCTCGCACTCCTCTCCACCGGCACGTTAACGCCGGATGAGAAAACCAACATCGAACGCGAACTCAAACGACACAAAGCCATGGCTGCAAAGAAAACAGCAAAGAAGGCCGCCAAGAAAGCGCCGGCCAAGAAAGCCCCCGCGAAGAAAGCCCCGGCTAAAAAGGCCGCGGTGAAGAAAGCGGCCCCCGCGAAGAAAGCCCCCGCCAAGAAGGCCGCTGCGAAGCCGGCCAAGAAGGCGGCGAAGAAAGCTGCCAAGAAGGCCGCCAAGTCCGCCAAGAAGGCCGCCAAGAAGGTGGCGAAGAAGACCGTCGCCAAGAAGGCTGCCAAGAAGGCCGCACCGGCGAAGAAAGCCGCTCCTGCCAAAAAGGCGGCTCCAGCGAAAAAGGCTGCTCCAGCCAAGAAGGCCGCCAAGTCCGCGAAGAAGGCCGCACCGGCCAAGAAGGCTGCCAAAAAGGCCGCCAAGAAGGCTGCCAAGAAGCCTTGATATCCCAATCGCGACCGCGTTCCCCCGGGAATCCGTTCGCGTTGAGTCGATTGCCTCAAACGGCGGGGAGCTCCGGCTCCCCGCCCTTTTTTTGAGCCGCAAAAAAGGGACCCGCTTCCTGAAAAAAAGGGTTTGCATCCCCCGCGGTCGAACTCCATTCTCCCGCCCCCTTCCGGGGGCACACGCGCGGTTAGCTCAGTGGTAGAGCACCTCCCTGACACGGAGGGGGTCACTGGTTCGAACCCAGTATCGCGCACCATCCCTCTCTCACCCTTGATTCCCGCGACCGACACTTCACCGGAGCGACTCTCGGTCCTGCTGAGATTGCTTGACGACGATTCTCCCGCGGTGCGCTCGTCGGTCGAGTCGGCCCTCACCGCCTTCGGCGGCGACGTGAGCGAACTGCTGGGCGAACTCGACGCCGGTCTCGGCGGGGCGGACCTCGAATTGCTGTCGCTCCTGCTGTTGCCCGCGCGCCGCGAACGCCTGCGCCGCGAATGGGTGGTGCCGGCCGGTGGCGCCGCCGCGGTGCACGACGACTGGGAACAGTTCGAAGCCTTGCTCCGCATCCTGTCGGACTACCTGCATGACGGGGTCACGCTGCGTCAGCCGCTGGCCGATGCCTTGGATCTGCTGGCCGAAGATCTCGAGAGCGAGGCCGCCGAACGGGGTGCCGCCGGATTGAACCACGCGCTGTTCGAGAGCGGACGCTTTGCCGCCAATCATGAAGAGGAAGACGAACCGGAGAACTACGATCTCGCGCATGTCCTCGCGGGTCATCCGTCGAACGCGATCGGCCTCGGATTGATCTTCCTGCTGGTCGCACGCCGGTTGGAGATCGACGCGGAAGGGATCAGCCTGCCGCGCTCGTTTCTCTGCCGCTTTCACGAGGACGGGGAAGTGATCCTGACCGAGCCGGTGATGAATGGCCGCCGGGTGATGCCGGAGGATCTCGCCCACCGGATCCGGCGCTACCCCCGCGAGGTCCGCGCGATCGCGGCCCGTCCCGCATCGCCGGGCGAACTGCTGGTGCGCGTGGTGGAAGAACTGGCCACCGCGTGGTCGGTGCGCGGCGAGACGGAAGATGCCGAGTTGATGGAAGAACTGCTCGCGACCCTGGTGAAGGCACCCTTTTGAGGCGCCTTCACCCGCGGACCGGTTTCAACGGCCGCGCTGACGCTGTTGTTCCTGCTGTTCCGACTGTTCGCGCGCGCGCTCTTCCTGGCGACGCTGTTGTTCTTCCTGTTGCTGGCGGGCGCGCTCTTCCTGCTGCTGGCGCGCCTGTTCCTGTTGGCGGGCGCGTTCCTCCTGCTGCTGGCGGGCTTGTTCCTGTTGGCGGGCGCGTTCCTCCTGCTGCTGGCGCGCCTCTTCCTGTTGGCGGGCGCGTTCCTCCTGCTGCTGGCGGGCGCGTTCCTCGCTTTGGCGGCGCGCCTGTTCCTGCTGTTCGCGCATCCGCTCCTGCTGTTCTTGGCGTGCCTGTTCCTGCTGCTGCCGCCGCATCTCCTCCTGCTGCTGGCGGGCCGATTCAATCTGTTGCTGGCGCCGCATTTCTTCCTGCTCCTGCCGGGCCTGCTCCTGCCGGGCCTGCTCCTGCTGTTGCTGACGCTTCTTCTCTTCCTGTTGCTGGCGGGCGGCCTGCTCCTGTTGTTGCCTCATCTCTGCCTGCTGCTGGCCGCGACTGTTATCTTCCGCCGCGCGGCGGGACTGATCCTGCCGCGCGCGCGCTTCCCCGGCCTCACGAAGCCGTGCCGCGTTGTCGCTCTCCTGCCGCTCGGCTTGCTGCAGCCGCGCCTGTTCGAGTCGTTCGCGCGCGGCTTGCAGTTGCTGCTGGCGGGCTTCCTCCATTTTCCCGCGGCGGCTGTTCTCTTCGCCTTCCGTTGTCGCTTGCTCCTGGCGAAGACCGGGCCGCGCCGGCACTTCGCGACGAGGTTGCTCCATCTGCGGAGAGCGCGGATTGCGTTCCGTGTCGGGGCGCGACTGCCCGCGGTTCCGAGCCGCTTGCTCTTGCTGCTGGCGGCGCAACTCCTCGACCCGCGCGCGGCGCGCGTTGTCGGCGGTCGCCGCATCGCCGGTGACTTCCTGCCGCGGCACTCGGGTAACTCCAGGCGCTTCCCCGACCGCCGGCGCTACCGGCCGACGATCGCCGCCGGGCGTCGCTTGCCTTGGGTCCGCTTCCTCGCGAACTCCCGCCACCGCGCCGCGCCCGGGCCCGGTGGATTCCGGAGGGCCGTCGACCGGGCGCGACTCGCCGCCGGGTCTCGTCATCCGGGTCGGCGGGCTGTCCCGACCGGTGGCGGGCACCGGCGCGATCCCGGCGGTTCCGGTGCGACGGGCCCGCGTCTCGCGCAAGCGCTCCGCGGCTTCGCGCTGCCGCTCGGCCAAGGTCGGCGCGCGTTCGACCGTGCGCTCCTTCTTGTCACCGGCCGCCACTTGGCCGCTGCGATCCGGGCGCGTCGCCCGGTCGGCCGCCGCGGGACGCTCGACTTCGCGGGCGACCGCGCGTCGCAGCACCTGCTTCTCGCGCCGCGCTTCGCTCAGCTGCTGTTGCTGCTCATCCAGCTTGCGCTGCGCCTCGCCGACCTTCAGGCGATTGACCTCGAACTGTTTCACCTTGGCGGCCATTTCGACGGGAGCGGCGGCCGCTTCCTTCCCCTTCGCGCGCGCTTCGCGGAAACGCTCGGTCCACAGCGGCTTGATCCCGCTTTCGGCGCGCACCACCTTGACCTCGTCCCAGCGGCCGGCGACCCGCGATGGCTTGAGCTGGTCGTTCCAACGGGTGTTGAGATTCGGCGCGAACACCGCGAGGCGGTTGCCGCGGACCGAGGCATTGCGCTGGTTCAAGTCGCGGATCGCCCGGAAGCGGTCGGTCTCGAGCTGATAGACCGGCCACGGTTTGCCGACCTCGCCCCGCAACCGTTCGTAAGCCGGGCCGCCGGCGATGATCCGGTCCCGGTGGAAGCGGATGTTGGTGATGTTGTTGGTCTGCCGGATGCAGTCGGGATTCCGCGCGACCGGCAGGCAGTGCCGCCACAGCGGATCCGCCATGTGGCGGCGGGCGACGAAGTTGAAACACAGCGCGCCGATGCCGAAATCCGCCTCCACGCTGCTGTCCCAACCGCGTCCGCGGAAGCACAGGGTTTCCGGTGGCAGCGGGGCCCAGCCCACATGCTCGCTCCCCTCGCGCCAGCAGACCCACGCCGGTGCCCATTCATCACCGGGCACCCATACCCAGCCGCGGCCGTCGAGCAGCGCCCAGCGGCCGTAGTGGAAACAGGCCCAGCCGAAGGGCTCCTCCGAGATCCAATTCCATCCCAGATTGGTGCAAGCCCAACGGCCCCGGGTGTAGGGGCGCCAGGAGCTGTCCTGCACCACCACCGTCGGCTGGTAAACATAGCCGTAATCGGGGGTCTCATACCACGATCCATACGGCTGGAGGTCTTCGTAAAACGTATCGTAGTCGGCCACCGGCTCGAGCAACTCCGGCAGCGGCTCCGGTTCCCAGTCGTCGAGCCCGTCGCGCCCCGCGAGTTCCAGTTCCTGCTCGCTCAAACTTGCCTCGCGCAGGGCGAAGTCCTCTTCGCGGGTTCCAAGCTCCGCCTCGCGCTCCGCGAGCTGTCGCTGGCGTTCCTCGATCGACAGGTCCTGCCACTCCGCCTCGTCCTCCCGCGCCGCGAGCCGGCTCTCGCGTTCGGCCAGCAGCGCTTCCTTTTCTTCCTCCAGCGCCGCCCGCTCGTCCGCCAACCGCTGGCGTTCGAGCTCGATCCGCTCTTCCTCGATCAGGACGCGCTCCGCCGCGAGGTCCTCGGCGGTTTCCCCCGCCGCGGCTCCGGCGGCCGGCGACTTGGACTTTTCACAGGAAGCCAGGATCAGGCAGCAGGCGGACGACAGTGGAAGGAAGCGGGAGGTTCTCATCGGAGTTTCGGGATCGGGGATTGTGACCAAGACGGGCGAGGCTTTATTCAATGATTTCACGCGATTTGCCCGCGGAATCATCCGCCGTCGCGCACCCCCAGCGTCGCGACTTCATAGTCGATCCGCGCCGGGCCGCCGCGGCCGCCCGCAATCTCCTTCCGCTGGACCCGCGTCCCCAACAGCTCCTCCATCATCCGCAGCTCCAGGTTGATCGCACCGGGATAGACCGCGAACACCGCGTGCAGGGGATGGTGGTACTCCTCGATCCGGAATCCCTTGGCCGGGTCATACTTGCAGCGCGCGAAGCAGCCTTCCTTCTCGCGCAAGGCGGACAACAGGGTGGCCCGTTCCACCATCGAGCGGGCCTTGGCCAGCTTCGGCCGCCAGCGCTCGCGCAGCTCCCCGAAATACTGCATCAACAGCCGCTCCGGCGCGGTGTCGCCGAACAGGCTGCGCGCCGCCTCCAGCAACTCCAGCGACAGCGACACCCCGGCCTGCGGGAAAATCGCGTCCGCCTTGGCCGCCAGCCGGTACATGATCTCCGGCCGTCCCACTTCCTGCCGCGGCAAACGCCAGCGCTCCAGATAACCCAGCTTCACCAACCGGTCGCACTGGTCTTTCATCCCCATGTAGCTGCCCCCCAAACGGCGGCTCAGCTCCGGCACCGGCAAGCCGCCGGAAACCTTCAGCTCGTCGAGGATCTTCACCCATCCGTCTTTGACCAACTCGCGGAATCCCGGCAAGAACATGCCCCAAACTCCCCGCGGCAGGCTCCCCGGATCAATGGAAATCGATCCAGACCCCGCGCCGACCCGGCAAAGCCCTCCTGGAAATTCGCGAAATCCGAACCATCGCTCGCATTTCAACAGGCCCCAAAATCAATTTTTTCTGGAATACAGGTGCTTACGTGCCTAGTCAGCGCCATGCATGATGTGCGACAGGTCTCCGCTCTCTTTGACATGAGAGCCGATTTCGTGGATGCCCAGCCCTACGGGTCCGGGCATATCAACGACACCTATTGCGCGTGGTACGACCAGGCCGGCATCCGGCTCCGCTACATCCACCAGCGGATCAACCACAACATTTTCAAGAATCCCGCCGCCCTGATGGAGAACATCTCCCGGGTCACCGCGCACTCGCTCGCGCGCCTGCTCGACCGGAGCCACCCGGAAGCCCGCCGCCGCACCCTGACCGTCATCCACGGCATCGACGGCAAACCCTACGTCGTCGACCGCGATGGCAATTACTGGCGCACCTATCCCTTCATCGAACGCGCCCGCGGCCACGACGAGATCCGCACCAACCTGCAGGCGGAACAAGCCGCCAGGGCCTTCGGTGAATTCCAGAAACTCGCCGCCAACCTCGGCGGCGAGCGGCTTCACGAGACCATCCCGGATTTCCACCACACCCCGAAGCGGCTGCTCGCCCTGCAACAGGCGGTCCAGTCCGACATCGCCGGGCGCGCGCGGTCCTGCCAGCCGGAAATCGAGTTCGCGCTGGCCCGCGCCGCCGACTGCCGCCGCGTGACCGACCTGATCAGCGCCGGCGTGATCCCGGAGCGCATCACCCACAACGATACCAAGCTCAACAACGTGCTGCTCGACGACGTGACCTCGGAAGGCGTCTGCGTGATCGATCTCGACACCACCATGCCGGGCTCCGTGCTTTACGATTTCGGCGACATGGTCCGCACCGCCACGCCGACCACCCGCGAGGACGAGGTCGACCTCGCGCTGGTCGGGATCCGGCTGGACCGCTTCGATGCCCTGGTCCGCGGCTACCTCGACAGCGCCTCGTCCTTCCTCAATCGCGCGGAGGTCGATCTGCTCGCCTTCTCCGGCAAGCTGCTGACGCTGGAGTGCGGCATCCGCTTCCTGACCGACTACCTCGAGGGCGACGTTTATTTCAAAACCAAACGCCCCGGCCACAATCTCGACCGCTGCCGCGCCCAGTTCGTGATGGTGCATGCGATCGAGGAAAATCTGGATCGAATGGAGGAAATGGTGCAAACCGCCGCCGGCCGCGCCAAACTTGTCGTCGCCGCCTAAGGAAAGAGACGGAAGACGGCCAGACGACAGACGGAAGACTGGAAAGGGTCTTCTCCTGCTTCCTCAAGTCTTCCGTCTGTCGTCTGTCGTCTTCCAGTCTTTTGTCTCCTTTATGAAAATCCTCGTCACCGGAGGCTCCGGCTTCATCGGCTCCCATGTCGTCGAGCACTACCAGGATCTCGCGGAGGAGATCCGCGTGCTCGACAACCTGCGTACCGGCTACCGCAAGAACCTCGACGGCCTGAAGCACTTCTTCATCGAAGGATCCGTGACCGACCGCGAGGCCGTCGCCAAGGCGGTCGAAGGCGTCGATCTTGTCTTCCACCTCGCCGCGCTGGTCAGCGTTCCGGAGTCAATGGCCAAGCCGGGCGAGTGCGTCGACCTCAACGTCCACGGCCTGCTCAACGTGCTCGAAGCCTCCGCCGCGGCCGGCGTGAGGAAGCTGGTGT
Organism: Akkermansia muciniphila; assembly: GCA_945883695.1. Taxonomy (GTDB): domain Bacteria; phylum Verrucomicrobiota; class Verrucomicrobiia; order Verrucomicrobiales; family Akkermansiaceae; genus Haloferula; species Haloferula muciniphila_A. The sequence goes on from CAMCYK010000108.1 coordinate 18,828, forward strand.
TCGCCTCGTCCGCCGCGATCTACGGCGACAATCCCGCGGTGCCGAAGCTCGAGACCATGCTGCCCGAGCCGAAGAGCCCCTACGCGATCACCAAGCTCGACGGCGAATACTACCTCGACCTGTTCCACCGCGAGCGCGGACTCGAAACCGCCGCCCTCCGCTTCTTCAACGTCTTCGGCCCGCGCCAGGATCCGAAGGGCGCCTATGCCGCCGCCGTGCCGATCTTCATCGAAAAGGCGCTCGCCGGCGACGACATCCAGGTTCACGGCGATGGCGAACAGACCCGCGACTTCATCTACGTGAAGGACATCGTCGGCGCGCTTGCCTTCGCCGCCGAAACCCCCGGCGTCACCGGAGTATTCAATGCCGGCTACGGCGGCCAGATGACCATCAACGACCTCGCCGGCAAGATCATCGCCGCCGCCGGATCGGCTTCGAGGATCCTCCACGGTCCCGCCCGCGCGGGCGACGTGAAGCATTCGCGCTCGAGCGCCGACAAGCTCCGCCAGGCCGGTTGGCGGCCGGGGCATTCGCTCGACGACGCCCTCGCGACGACGCTGGCGTTCTTCCGGAAGTAGCGGGTTGTTGCAGGGCGCACGATCTGACAAATCGTGAGGTTCAGGCCATTCGTCCCACCTCCGACGTCCGTCCGATGACTGCCGCAGGCCCTCGGACTGCGGCGATGATTCGCAGCTCTCCGGATGAAGGGTCAGGCGGGCTGCTTTCGTGGGACGCAGCGATCCCGAAGGGTCGCCTCCACCCACCGGGTCGGCGCTCTCCCCCCTGCAGTCGAACCCTGCGAATCATCGCAGCAGTCCAGGAGCGGCTGTGCCGCGCCCCCCTGGGACCGCGTGCACCGGCTCGCCGAACGGTCCCCACCGTCCGTCACTTCTCAATAGCCCGCAGAGTCTGGAACAGCGCGCATTTCCACTCCGGCTTCACGTATCACCAACCCTCCGATCAACACGATCCGCCGGTCTCTTCCACTCGTGACCGCGAAAATTCACGACCGCGGCCGAACCACTCCCTGTGCTTTCCATCCGGTCGGCCTGCCCTGGCGCTCCGAGACCTCAACGACTCCACAAATCTCCAGCGCCATTCTCCTATTCGCACGACTCCGATTTCCCCGCGACCATCGCGCGCAGACTCCCGCTTGCATCGAAGGCACATTCCTCCGCGACCCAGGGCGGGCATTCATCCTGCCGGATCATGAGTTCCACCGCCGAGCTGCGGCAGTGCATGCAGGCATGAATCAATGCGCGGCCATGGCCGCTTGCCAGCGCGGCGACGAAGGCCTCGCGATTCAACGGGTAGTCGGGGGGGATGGATCTCGAACATCGGGAGTTCAGACGTGCGGATCAACAGGCGCTTCCATTGCTTCCAATTGCATCTTGCACCTTGGTCGAGCTTCGATCCGCCGAGGATCAGGTTGTTGTCACCGGCGTTGGGCTACCCCGCGAGCCGCTCTTGTCCGCCTCACAACAAGCTTCACTGCGATAGAGTGTCGACCACAGGTCGACACTCCTGACGGCTGGCTTCGGCGATCCGCCGCCCGCCCCCCTTCGACCGCCACCGGCGGGGGGGGGGG
>CAMCYK010000109.1 GCA_945883695.1 Akkermansia muciniphila
CGGAGTTGTTCCTCCTTGTTCAGGGGGAGCGGCGCGAGATCTTCGAGGCGCGGATGCAAGGCCCGCACGCCAGCCCGGGAATAGGCGCCGTCACCCTCGACCGGTTCCAACGTGATCGGGCAGATCTTCATGCCGCGTCTCCTTCCTCGGCCGGACATTCCTCGATCGTGAGCGAGCCCACCACATCCTGCCCGACGATGATCAGTTGCCGGAAGCAATCGGCCCGGTCGATCTTGTGCTTGCGCAGGATCGCCTCGAGTTGCGGCCCCTCCGGAAGCAAGCCCTCCAGAAAGGGTGGGAAAGCGGCAAAATCATAGGGTTCACCGCGCAGCGGCAGCGCGAGCGAGACCGGCGGCCCCGCGTAGCCGGGCAAATAGGCGAAGCTCCACCCGCCAGCCGCCCCTTCGGCCAATCGCCCGGCAGGAATCCCGTGCTGCCAAACGACGGCACCGCGCGCCGGGTTCATGATTCGTCCTCCTTCGTCTCGGCACGCCATTGATCGACCAGCGGTCCCCGCGGCAGCAGTTGGAGATTCAAGGCTCGCAGGACCGGCATCGTCCGCGCCCAGGTGGTCCGACCCTCACCAGCCTCCAGATCCTGCACCACGTAACGGCTCACCCCGGCATGGCGGGCCAGCTCGACCTGGCTCAGCCCCGCCCGTCGGCGATGCCAGCTGATCAGGGAGGCCAATTGCTTGGTTTGCATGATTTATCAGGCGGAAGCGCTGTAGGTCGCCATTCTGAGGGCAACTTGGGAGAAAGTATTCCAATTATGCTCGATATTTCAAGCGGAATGACCGATAATCCGAGGCTTCCTGGCCTAATTGGGATCCCCAATCCACTCCATGCCTGATTTTTCAAGCAAGGAGAAGAGGGGAGCACTTCCTCAGTCCTCAGGTCGTCTCCTGCAAATCGCTGGGCCACCTTGATCACCTAGCCAAGCCACGATCCGCCCGATGAAGTCGATTTCGAGCTGCTTGTCGGTCAGGCGGATGAGAATCCATGCGCGGAGCGTGGCCTTTTGGGTTCGAATGCGGGAAGGAGCATTGCGACAGCCGATTTCGCGAAGCCTGGCTGGCATGGCCGGTGGAATGATTCCCCGTCTCGACAGCCCGGCGGTTTGATTGCTAATGCTCTCGACCGCCCATGCCCCGTTCACCCCGCTCCACGTCGCCGCCCGTCGCCAAATCAACGCTCGCGGAGATCGCGGCGGATCTCGGGCGCGACCGGCTTTACCTGCTCGGCTGGATCAAGCGCTTCGAGCTGCCGCCCGGCCAGGACAACCGTTACCCGGCGACCTACCTGGCGTTCTTCCGCACGGTGGTCTTTCTCAAGCTCGCGCAGATCCCGGAGGAGAAGCTCATCGAGCTCTGGACTCTGGAGAAGAAGCTGATGAACCTGCTCCACGTCGATACGTCGGGTTCGCCGACGTGGATGATCGACGGCTACGCGGCGGCCGGGAACGAATCCCGCCGGCTCTTTCTGAGCCGCTTCGACATCGGCACCGACCTGCAAAGCGCCTGCGTGCAACCGGGATTGGATTTCTCGCCGGCACCGGCGGAACTCTTCGGCGGCCGGGACATGGGCGAGGACGCTCTGAGGCTGCTGGGGATCTACTTGGCCGAGTTGAAGCCGGTGCTGGCCACGGTGGCCGCCCAGTCCGCCGTGCTGGGCCAAGCGGCGCGCTGGGCCGGCCGGATGGGAAAGGGGGTCTAGCCTACCGACACCCCCGACCGCCTGAACTACCGCAAAATGGCGCGGCTCACCGGGCTCTCGATGGAGCTGCTGTCCCGCATCGACGCAGCGAGCCTTGATCCCTTCGTGGAGAACGAGGATCCGGTCGAGTTCGAAGCCGACACTTACCGCCGCTCGCTTGGCCTGCTCTATCCCGGCCTGCTGCGCTGGGCCGGGGTGCGGGGTCTCCACTCCCGACCGGAGATCGACCAGGTCGCCGAAAAGCTGAAGGGGCTGGGACTGTGAAACGGTTCTTGGTCAGGCTTCCGGCAGCTTGGGGAAGTTGGCCCGTCGCTCGGGTTCCAGAATCCCGCTTCCGCCCCGCCGGAGCCCTACCTCTTCGCGTTCGCAGATGCGAGGGGGACCAGCGCGGGACTCTGGCACTTCCCGCTTCCCGAACTGGTGCCCGTCACCCGGCCGGAAGCATCGCGGTGGATGCCGGTGACCGTGCCCGCCGGGTTGCCGCCGGTGGTCGTGGTCCCGGTGATCCGCCCGGAGGCGTCGCAGTAGTGCGTCCGCCCGCTGTTGCCGGAGGGCGTCCGGGTGTCGGCGCTGCCGGTCATCCGCCCGCTGGCATCGCGGTAGGTGGTGTGGGACGAGGTTCCGGTGGTGGGCCGGGTGCTTGCCGTGCCGGTGATCCGGCCGCTGGCGTCACGGTATTCGGTGTGTGCGCTGCCGCCGGCGTTCGGTCGGGTCGTGGCGGTGCCGGTGATCTTCCCCGAGGCATCGCGGGTCACCGCCCGCTCGGTCCCACCGGCTTGCTTCTGGCGCTCGATGGTTTGAACGATCCGCCCCGAGGCATCCCGCACCGCCTCCCGACAGGTCTGGGCCGCCAGTCCGGTGGCAAGAAGGAGTGAAACTGCGGTGGGGAGGATCAACGACTTCATGGAACGCTCCGACGATGTGAAACCGTGGGTCATTCGATGGAACGGCCGCCTGGCCCGTGCGACCCAAAATTCTTCATCAAAATTCCAAAATCCTACTCGCCTACACCCGTAGCTGTCCCACCCCGGGTGCGAAAAGGAGCGCTCAATCTCAAGTTGCCATGGAAACCTTCTCCCCCGGCGATCGCGTCGTCGCCATCAACATCGATCTGTCCCGCCCTTTGCGCCCGGGGCACGGTAGCAACCTGCGGCCCTTCCTTTTCCCGGACGGCCAGCTCCATAGGAATCTCGTCTACCACATCGACCGGACCATGACCCGGCCGGATGGCCACCCGGGTGTCTATCTCTGCGGTCTCCGGGTCATGTGGGGGGCTGACGAGGTCCCATGGGATGCATCCCGCTTCCGCAAAGCGCAACCGCCCGGAAACCTCAAGCACCGCCGATTGAAAAAGCCGGCACTCGCCGGCGTTTAATCGTCCGTCACTTTCCGTTAGCCCAGGGCAACTCCCTGGGTCCCCGGCCTCGCAAATGACTCGCGCTTGCCCGGCGCGAAGCCACCCAAGCCCTTCCCCAATCGACAATCGACAATCATCAATCGACAATCATCAATCTCTCCATGCCCTCCTTCGACTCTCCCTTCCTCGCCGTTCCGGTGGGCGATTGGCTGTGCTCGAATGACCTGGCCTTCGCGATCTTCGACCAGTTCCCGGTCTCTCCCGGCCACGTCCTCGTCACCACCCGCCGCATCGTGGAAACATGGTTCGACGCGACCGACGAGGAACAGGCCGCGCTGATGGCTCTGGTGAAGGAAGCCAAGCGCCTGCTCGACCTCCGGCTCGACCCGAAGCCCGACGGCTACAACGTGGGCTTCAACGCCGGTGCCGCTTCCGGCCAGACGGTGCCGCACGTTCACATCCATGTCATCCCGCGCTATCTCGGCGACATGCCCGATCCCCGCGGCGGCGTGCGCCATGTCATCCCGGGGAAGGGGAACTACCTGACGGACAAGAGCGCGAAGTCCTGCAAGCCGCCGGCTCTGAGCCTCGCCAGCGGCCATCCTCACTTGCCGCTGTGGAAAAGCATCGGGCAGCGGGTGTCCGCCGCCGTCGAGGTCGATCTTCTCGCCTCCTTCATCCAGCCCTCCGGCCTCGACCTGATCCAGCTATCCATTTTCTCGGCCCTCCGCACCGGCGCACGGATCCGCATCCTCGTCGGCGATTACCTCTACATCACCTCGGCGGAGGCGCTGCGGCGCTTGGTCGGTTGGATGTCGCTGGCCGATGGCATCGGGGAAGGCAGCTCACTTGAAGTCCGCTTGGCCGAAATCTCGAAGCTCCCTTCCAGGCCTGATTCCTTCCACCCCAAAGCCTGGCGCATCATCGATTCCTCCGGCGGCCTGCTCGTCGTCGGCAGCAGCAATCTCTCCAAGGCCGCCCTCGAAACCGGGGTCGAGTGGAACCTGATCGGCCAGACCAGCGGCACCGAACCCATTGACCTGGAACTCGCCCGCGCTTTCGCCGATCTCTGGCAGGCAGCCACTCCGCTGGATGACGCACTGGTCGCCCGTTATGCCGAGCATGCCAAGGAGGCGTGCCGGAAGTTCATCCCGCCGGAATCAATCGATCTACCTTCCATCTTGTTTCCGCCGCGCCCCTGGCAAAGCGGAGCCTTGGACTCCCTCGATCAGATCCGCTCGAACCGCTACCGCCGCGCCCTGGTCGCCGTCGCCACCGGCCTCGGGAAAACCTGGCTCGCCGCCTTCGATGTGCTGGCCGTCGGACAAGCCCTCAAGCGCTCGCCCCGCGTGCTGATCATCGCCCACCGCGCCGAGATCCTGATCCAGGCCGAGGCTACCATTCGCACCGCCATGCACTCTGAGTGGGAGGGAACCCGCGTCACCTGGTATCTCGGCGCGAACCGCGACATGAGCGGCGACCTCGTGGTAGCCTCGGTGCAGAAGCTCACGCGGCCCGAAGGTCTCGCCGAGTTGGATCGTCAACACTTCGACTACGTTGTGATCGACGAAGTCCACCACGCCCAGGCGCCCAGCTACCGGCGGGTCATGGCCCGGCTGAATGCCACCTTCACCCTCGGCCTCACCGCCACCCCGGAGCGCACTGATGGCATCGATGTGGCCTCGCTCTTCGACGACGTGCTCGCGTGGCAGGCCACCGTCGGCGATGGCATCGCGGAAGGCTCGCTGGTTCCCTTCCACTACCTCGGGCTCAAGGACGATGTGGACTTCGAGCAAATCCCGTGGCGCAACGGCCGCTTCGATCCCACCGCGCTGGAAGAGAAACTCGAAAACAGCGAGCGCATGGAACGACTGTGGACCGCATGGCAGGCCGATCCCGAGGCCCGCACGCTCGTCTTCTGCTGCTCCCGCCGCCACGCGCTCTACACCCGCGACTGGCTCCGCCGCCGCCATGTCCGTGCCGCCGCCGTGTTCTCCGGCTCCGGCGGCGATCCGCGCAGCGACAGCCTCAATGCCTTCATCGAGGGCAAGCTCCAGGCCCTCTGCGTGGTCGATCTCTTCAACGAAGGCCTCGACGTCCCGGACGTGGACCGCGTGGTCATGCTGCGCCCTACCGAATCCAAGGTCATCTTCCTCCAACAACTCGGCCGTGGACTCCGCGCGGCGGAAAACAAGCTGCGGTTGAAGGTCATCGACTTCGTCGGCAATCACCGGGTCTTCGCCAGCCGCCTCACCCATCTGCTTTCGCTCGGCAACCATTCCGCGGCCTGGACGGACCTGAAAAAATTCCTCAAAGGCGGAACTCCGGATCTGCCCGAGGGCTGCCTGCTCGATCTCGAAGTCGAAGCCAAGGAACTGATGCTGCGCCTCGTGCCAAACACCGGCTCGGCCGTCGTCGAAGCCTACCGCAGCATGCGCGACGAACTCGGCCGCCGCCCCTCGCCCAGCGAGCTGTTCCACCACGGCTACCTGCCCCGCACCATCGCCGCCCGCTTCGGCTCATGGTTCGGCTTCATCGCCGAAGAAAACGAGCTCACCGAAAGCGAGCGGCAGGTCTTCGCCTCTTTCGAGTCGTGGCTCGCCATGCTGGAGGCCACCAACCTCAACAAATCTTACAAGATGGTCGTCCTGCGCGTGCTGCTGGATCGCGATGCGTTGTGGGACGGCATGGAAATCGAAAAACTCGCCGCCGCCTGCCGCGAGTTCCTCCTCTCCCACCCGACGCTCCGCCACGATCTACCGGCCACCCAGCAGTTTCCCGATCCCGCCAAGGCACCAATCGAAACATGGGCCGCGTGGTGGCTGGAATGGCCGCTGTCTCGCTGGATGGACGAACAGGCCGGGCGGCAGTGGTTCAAGCGCGAGGGCGACCGCTTCCTCGCCGCCTTCCCCTGCCCGGAAAATCTCCGCCCCGACTTCGAATCGATGACCGCCGAGCTGGTGGACTACCGCCTCGCCCACTACGCGAAGACCCGCATCGAGAAAGCCGCCGAACTCAGCGCCGGCCGCTTCCTCGCCAAGGTCAGCCATTCCGGCGGCAAACCCATCCTGCGGCTCCCCACCGTCGAGGAACTGCCCGGCCGCCCCATCGGCCCGACGACCGCCACCCTGCCCGATGGCAGCCGGTGGGTGTTCAAGTTCGTCAAGATCGCCTGCAACGTCGCCTCACCGCTCGGCAGTGAGGAAAACCAGATCCTCCCGCTCCTCCGCGGCTGGTTCGGCGAAAACGCCGGGGCTCCCGGCACCAACTACCAGGTCGCCTTCACCCGGACCGAATCCAGCTGGTCCGTCGAACCCGTCGCCGTCGCCACTCCCTTGCGAGTCGTGGAAGCCAGACCCGACACCGGGGAAAGCGACGAACCCGAAACCCACGACATCCCCGGCTTCGTCGAGGCCCCTGCCGCCAAGGACAAATTCACCCGCCTCGTCCCCGTTTACAGCCTCGAAGCCGCCGCCGGCCTCTGGGGCCCGGAAAACACCCCCGAGGAAATTGGCTGGGCCGAGGCCGCCGGGGCCTCCATTAAACCCGGCATGTTCATTGCCCGCGTCCGCGGCCACTCGATGGAGCCCAAGATCAAGGACGGCTCCTGGAACCTCTTCCGCCCCTGCCCGGCGGGCTCCCGGGAGGGCCGCATCGTCCTCGTCCAGTTCAACTCTATGGGCGACCCGGAAAACGGCGGTCGCTTCACCGTGAAGAAATACCACTCCGCCAAAACCGTCGCCGACGATGCTTGGCAGCACGACCGCGTTGAACTCCTCCCACTGAATATGGAGTACGAACCAATCCCCGTCGAGCCCCATGAAGGGGCGGAAATGATGGTGCTTGGCGAATGGGTGTCCTCGATCAAATGATAAAAGTTCGTCTATCATACGCTGGTTAGGAATAGCCCCTCCTGCACTCGGGCCAAAATCATCTATGAAAACTCTAAAAACTACACGCCACCAATGATACCGCTCAATTATCGCGAAGACCCCGGACTTGATTTCTTGCGGTTCTGTAACCACGAAGACCTTGAGCCGCTGGTCGAGATTCTCGCCAAGAAAAAGGGCGAAGGCCGTTGGACTGCCAGTCTGGAAGGGGATAAAGACTTCATTCGTCACCGTTCCAATCTCCCTCTCGCATGGAAATTGATTGCTGCTGAGCTACAGCGCTTTGGAGCCGATTCCGTCGTCTCTGTGTTCCGCCTGGGGAAGGGAGTTCATTACCGCGAAATTCTCACCGACGTTTGTAGCCAGATGAAAATCCCCATTGCGGACAAAGAGGCTGAGTTTGCGGCGATCGAATTACAGCTACTTTCAAAAGTGCTCACGGATTCATTGGAGAAAATGTCACCGGAGGAAATCGAAGCCTTCGTTCAGTCGCTTGGGAAAGCTGCGGATGATTTGGGTCTTGGACCGAATCCGGCGCGAATGGCCCCAGCCGCATTGGCGGCTGCCGTTCGCGTGGCCATAGGGACAGGCGGCTTCAATACCTACCGATTGGCCGTGATTGTGGCGAACGCGGTCTCCAAAGCCGTCCTTAACAGAGGCCTGGCCTTTGCCGGGAACGCCGCGCTAACCCGCGGAATCGCGGTTCTAGCAGGACCGATCGGGTGGGCTATCTCAGCAACACTCACCGTTCCTGTTGTCTCAGGCCCTGCATTCCGGGTGACGATCCCTGCGGCCCTCTACATCGCCTACCTCCGCCAGAAACGCCTCAACAAGGACCCGCTATGACGCCCGAAAACTTTTCCGATCAACCCTTCATTCTCGACTGGGCTAAAGTCAGGCCCGATGTGACGGATGCCCTCCTATCTGGCAAAGCCCGGATTTTTAATGGCGTTGCAAGGGACGTCGGAGATGGGCACAAAATCCTGCAACACCTCCCTTTTCGCCAGATCGACGCCAGCAACTTCGACGGAGCAAACCACCTTTCGGAAACCGCCGCGCGACTCTCCAATCTGCCCGGCGGAGAAGCTGTCGCTGCGATTCAAGGAGCACTTGCCATCAGCACAGCCGTTACAGTGGGGGCGGTCGTGCTCTGCACCGCCTATCTGGCCAACAAGCTGAACGCCCTTGAGGCGAAAATCGATTGCATCCAGGCCGAACTCCAAAGCCAGAATCTCCTCTACTACGCGGCTCGTGCTTCGGCCTACTTTGGCGCGGTGGAAGCCGCCCGGGAGATCGTTGCCAGACGCCAGTTGGTTGAGGAAAACCCCGATCTCGTCGCCCAGGCAATCTCGCGTCTTGCCGGTCAGCGCCACGAGACGCTCGCATTTCTCAACCACCTGTTCCGATCGGTCCCGCGCCTCACTCCGGAAAGCCAGGCCCTCGCCCTCGATTTCTTCCACGCCTCCTTGGACTTCTTCCCCAAAGCGGTTTTCGTGGAAAGTCAGGCCGCCTACAAATTGGATCGCTTCCACTTGGGCGATCACATCCGCCAAAGCTCGCTGCTTGCCTACGAAGAATGCGTCGGCAGCTACCGAATTTGGGCCAATTCCGAGCTGAAGAAGGTGATTTCCGGTGCTCCACAGTCGGCGGGCCGCCTGCTTCAAGAGAGGATGGAAGACGCCCGCAGAATCATCGGATCGCCAGACAACCGGGTTCTGTTGGAGCATTCAGTCTGAGCAATCTCCCTCTACCGTCTCAAAACCAACGATTTAAGTAACCCTCTTTGACCTTCCCAGCTAGCAAGATTTCAGCTTTCCTCTCCCCGTCCCTTTCAAGCCCTACGCCGAACCGGAATGGAGTTGGAAAAATTCGAAGGTCACAACGTTACCCACCTAGGCAGGGTGGACAAATTCAAAAACGAATCCAATCGGCTAAGGCTGCGGGGTTTACGAAAGCCATGAAGGTTTCGGCAAGACGATCATAGCGTGTGTTGACGCGGCGGTATCGCTTGATCCGCGGGAAGAAGTTTTCCACCACCCGGCGCTGCCTGCCGATCTCAGGGATATTAAACGGTTGCACTTTCCGGTTGGACTTGCCGGGGATGATCGCCACACCGCCCCCGCTCTTGATGTGCTCGCGCAGCGTGTCGTCGTCGTAGCCTCGGTCTCCAAGTACGACGACTCCAGTAATGTCGCCCAGCACCTCGCGCGCGGACTTCGACTCATGCTCGTTGCCCGGACGCAACAGCAACGCCAGAGCCTTGCCCTTAAGGTTGACGCAGGCGTTGATCTTTGAGTTTCTGCCGCCCTTGCTCTTTCCAAGTCCCCGCTTCTCAGGCGGTTGCCCATAGCGGCAAGCGTCCTGGTGAACCTTGACGAAGCTGGCGTCGATGACCTTGAAGCCGTCGTTTCCGTGTTGTTCGGCATGGCGGGCAAGGAGATCGGCGAAGACTCCTTTCTTCGCCCAGCGCAGGTGAAAGTGATAAACACTATTCCATTTCCCGAAGTGGAACGGGAGTTGGTTCCACTGGCAGCCGGTGACAAGGATCCACCAAATACCATCGAGAGTTTTTCGAAGATCGGCGGGTTTTCGTCCCTTTTTTCAAATGTTAGATCCCGGCTTGGGCGAGTTAAGTTAATTTTTTTAGGCGCTTGAAGAGCGCGTCCGGCATCGCGTCGGCGAGATGTTTCATGGTAGGGCTTCATACGCTGGAGTCGCTGCGAATCAATCAGTTGAATTTGTCCACCCTGCCTAGCTGCCCGAGTCCGATAAGGATCACGGCGATGTCGCCGAGGAAATCCCCGCGCTCTTGCCAGGCCTCGATACATTTCGTGACGTAGGTGATTTCGTCGCCGATGCTGGCAAACTGCCGGAAGGCCGGGCCTAGGCCGGATGCACCGCCGGTTTCGGGTTGGATCATCGGGATGTGGTCGTCGTCCGCCGCTCTCGCACCCATGAACTTGCTGGCGAACTCACAGGCGAACTGGAGGATCTCGCGGGTGTTGCGGTAGTTGAGCCGGAGGATGGAGGTCCGTCCGGCGGCCTTGATGCCCACGCTCGACAGGCTGAAATCGAGCCCCCGGGACTTCCGGTAGACCGACTGGGCATCGTTGTAGAGCAGCAGCAGCGAGTCCGTGGAGGGTGCCCTTGTTGTGGATAGCAGTCTGCCGTTGGAAGTCAGGAGCTTGGGAGGTGCTTTGCTCGGTGCAAGCGCTAGTTCTTTTTCGACACGGAAACCCAGGGCGTTGCCCTGGGCTGTGTTCCTTTACCCCGTTGGGGTAAGATGACGGTCCGGGAGTGAAGAGGAAATGCCCGGCGAGGGCGAGGGGCATCTCAGATCCGATGGCGACTCCGGTGCCACGCCAAATGCGCGGCTTCAGGCCGGAGTCGGGCGTGGTCGTGGAAGTGGAGCGGTTGGTCGTGGAGGTCGGAGAGGAACCGGCCATGAGGGGACGCTTCGGTGAAGCGCGGTTTGGCGACGTGGATCAGGAAGTGGTCGCCCTTCGGTAGGGCGGTCCACAGGCCGGCGTCGAACATCCAGTGGGCGTCGGGGGTGAGGGCGAGGCCGTTGCGGGGATCGTCGTTGCCGGAGACCGCGTGCTGGTGGATGTGGGCGGCTTGGACGATGGAACTGCTTTCGGTATCGAGCCGGTAGCCGGTAAGGGCGCAGGTGAAGTAGTAGCCGCCGAGGACGTCGCTTTTGAAGCGGGAGTCGCGGCCCTTGCGCTGGCTGGCCCGGAACGCGTCGGCATCGGCGCGGAGGGCCTCGACGGCGGCGGACCGCGACGCGGGCAGGCCGAGGCGGGCGCTGAGCATGACCTGTTCGCGCGGGGTGAAGTAGATCGCGATCAGGGTTTCGCGGGCCTGGCGGCGGAAGGCGGGATGCCGTAGGGCGTCGAAGAGTTCGGGATCAAGCAGGCAGAGGCGGGTGGTGGCCTTGGCGAGGGACGGCTGGCCGTCGCGGGTGAAGCGTTGCCAGACGCCGTCGCCGCCGAGGGCGTGGAACGGCATCGGGATGTCCGGGGCATTGCGTTGGCGTTCCTGGACGAGTTCCCAGTAGTCGCGGAAGCGGGAGACGAGGCGGACGTCGTAGCGGACCCAGCCGTCGGGCACGTCGCCGGATTCGATGAGGTCGATGACGGTGAGCAGCATCAGCGGCTTGTGGGGCGCGATGCCGCGGGCCGCGGTGCGGGCGGCCTTGAGGGTGGCGAGGCGGGAGAGCCAAGGCGGCATGGGGGAGATTGACGATTGATGATTTTCGATTGTCGATTTTGGATATGGGAGAGCATGGGAGGGAGCTTCGCGCTAGGGAAGCTCGGGGCTGTTGCAACTCGACCGTCCAAGCCGACTAAAGATCGGCGCTCCCTTGAGGCTATCGCCATCTGCCATCCGCCATCCGCGTTGATTACGGCAATTGGATTTCCGGATCGTCTCCGCGTCGCAGGTGGAGAAAGTCGTCCATGTTGAGGGTGTGGATGACGGAAGAGTTGGCTTTCTTGGCAGCCACGAGGTGCATGTAGTCTTTCAGGTCATCGCGGGACTGATCGCTCGGCCAGTGCATCACGTTCGGCACGCACGGCGGCCGAGGCGTCCATCGGGAGGCCCTGCCGTGCCATCACGAGAACACCATTTTCGATCACACCCTCGGAAACGGCGGGAGGCTCCGGGCAAAAGTCGATGCGGTTCGGGCTGACATCGGCACGAACTTGATCGCCGGGCTTCACGCCAAGTAACCGCAAGGCGCTGTCCGGCAGTACGAGCCTGCCGGCTTCGTCGAGACTGAGGATGGCGTTCATGAGGTATGGATGTCACATTCGCCGTCTCTTGGCAAGTAGGCCGGTCGACGTTTCACCCCGGTGGGGTTGTGGAAGTGAGGGGCGACGTCACCCGCGGATGCTCATCCGCCGTAGCGCTTGGTCAGCGTGCCTCCCGGAGTGTGAAAGCCATTCTTGACGAGGAATTCACGGGCTTCGCCACGCTTGATGAGCCCGTCCACGAACTCGCGGATCAACCGGGATTGCTCCTTGAAATCGGGAGGCTGGGTTGGGCGTTTGGCGGACACTTTCACGTGCAGATGAAAGCATCGGCAGGCGGCGGAAGCGAGGAAATTGTCGGTCCTCACGTGAGCGCTTCCCTTGGCCATTCTTTCGACCATCCGTCCAAGCCGACTAAAGATCGGCGCACCCTATCGGCCGCGGATCCACGATCTTCCATCTGCCATCTCCCATCTGCCATCCTTCAGCCCCGATCCCCAATCGCTCCCTGGGTTCGTGCGAAGGCGACCAGCGCTTCCTGCCCGCAGGTTTCCAGCTTGGCCCATGGGATGAGGGTGCCGGGATCGATTTCCAGCTGTCCGAGCGCATGCCGGCAGGCATGGGTTCCGAGGATTTTCTTGAGGAGTTTGATTTCCTTGAGAATCGCTCGCTCGCCGAGATTCTCCGCGTCCATGCCGTCGATCAGGAGCGACAGATACCGGGGCAGAATCAGGGCCAACATCCGGACGTGACGCGCGTCCTGGCGGGTGCTCTGGTCCAGGCCGAGCAGGCAATGGCATTTGCTCCGAAAGAGGAAGATCGGATCGATCACTTTGATGCTGCCGTTGTCGATGACTCGTTCGAGCAGACGGGGATGATCCCGTAAAGGGATACCGTAGACCATGGACATCAAATCAACGACGCGTAGTGGATCGTCCTGTAGTGTGAGGATCCCGAGCTGTCCATCCGTAGGAGAGGTGCCTTTTCGGAGTTGTCCGCCCGGTGATTTTTTGGGGGCTCCCAGGTGGTGTGACTAATCCAGATATCGCAATCCTTTGAAGTGAAGGGTCGAAGCATTTCCAGCGGTCGCGAAGGATTCTCGGCATCGATGTATTCGGCCCAATAATTCACTGCCTGGCCACCTTCAACGAAGTAGGTGTCACCGCAATCGCGGAGGGATTGGAGGAAGTCCAAATACGCTTCAATGCCAGCTTCCCGGCGCTTCATTTGCCGATGACCGAAGCAAAATTGATGATCCGGTGATTTTCGAAGTAGCCAGGTGGGAAAATCGAATTCTCGCGTTGGATCACCTCCGGCTTCTCGCCGTTTTCCAAGCGCAGTCGATCCTCGCGGCGCGAGGCCATCTTTTCGGCGGCTCGGCTTTTCAGGTCGATGTTCTTGGGCTGCTTCATAGGGCGCAACGATTTGCTTCGTCGATCAATCTCCGAAGGAACCCTAGCGAGAGCGCGGTCCGCTGTCAATTTCCTGCGGTCTGATCCCAGGGCTCGCACCCTTCAATGGCCCGTTGCCGATGTCGCCCGGAGAATTTTGGGAATCCCGCTGGAACGCCCCTCGGTGATGTCCAGCTCCCCAAGAAAGTCCGAAACGACCTTGATCCAAGGCACAGAAATGCGAGAGGAAGGATGGATGAACGAGAATCAGGCCTGCCACGCCAGCCACCGGAGTTCCGGGGGGCGGGAGTCGGTTGGCCGGGTCATCTCCATCCGCGACGGAATCCCCGGAATCCACACGGATTTCACACAAGAAGCCGGTTCAGGACCACACGACGTGCGTCGCCCGGCGAACCCCACCATGAACCGATACCCATGAAATCGAAGAAAAACAGACCGCCGGCAGGCCTCCCTGCCGATCCGCGGGAAGATTTTCCAAGAGCCAACACGGCGCTCAGTTCACCGAAACCGAACAGGTCCCACGGTGAAAGGGAGGGATGAGAACCTTACCGGAGGCTTTGCGGAGGACAGTTGGTGGATCCTCCTTCGCCACGGCTACGGAGGACAGGTGGTGGATCAGAACCCCAACGGGGTGACATGCGACAGCCCAGGGCAACGCCCTGGGTCCCTCAAGCGCCCATGACCCGCGCTTGCCTGGCGCGAAGCTCTCCCACGCTCTCCCCCAACCCTCAATCCTCAATCCTCAATCCTCAATCCTCAATCCTCAATCCACAATCCACAATCCACAACCTGTCCTTCGTAGCCCCTCCGGGCGTAGTCCTCGGCAAGCGCGGCATCACCCCGGCCATGTCCATCCGCTTCGGCGCCTTCTTCGGCCAGTCCGACACCTTCTGGCACGGCATCCAGGTCGAGTGCGACTTCCGCGCCCTAGCCGCCAAGCGCAAGAGCCTCGGCAAAGGCATTCAACCCGCCCGCGACCTCGCCGGCCACCAACGTCCTTGATCGGCGATGGAGGGAAAACCGCTTTCCTCGCTCCCGGCCGCCCGCTAGAGTCTTCCGCATGAACCTTCTGGATCGGATCACCATCGAGCCTGGCAAATGCGGAGGGCGGCCCTGCATCCGCGGTTATCGGCTCCGGGTCAGCGACCTGCTCGAATTGATCGCCAGTGGGGCCTCTCGCGAGGAGATCCTTGAGGACTACCCCTTTCTCGAAACCGAGGACATCACTGCGGCCCTGACTTATGCGGCGCGCCAGACGGATCACACCGTGCTCGCCGTGGCGTCGTGAAATTCCTGGTCGACAACCAACTCCCCGCAGCTCTCGCCCGTTGGTTGACCGCAAAAGGGCACGCCGCGATTCACGTTCTGGATCGAGGGCTGGGTCGCGAGTGCGATGTGGAACTGTGGAGGATCGCCAACGACGAAGGTCGGATTCTCGTCAGCAAGGATGAGGATTTTCTGGCCTTGGCGCTGCGGCCGGACGACAAAGGCAGGCTGCTCTGGCTGCGTCTCGGAAACTGCCGCAAGCAAGCTCTGCTCGACAGCTTCGAAGGATTGTGGCCCGCGATCGCGGAAGCGCTCGAGGATGGCCAGCAGATCATCGAGCTGCGTGGTCCCGCCAGCTCCGGCTGAACGCTCGCCCAGCGGGCGAGCGAAGTTCCAAGCGGAGATGTGCCAAGTGCCAAGAAAGGCAGGGATGGCAGATGGCAGATGGTGGATGGTGGATGGTGGATGGTGGATGGTGGATGGTGGATGGTGGATGGTGGATGGTGGATGGTGGATGGTGGATGGTGGATGGTGGATCCTCCTTCGCCACGGCTACGGAGGACAGGTGGTGGATCAGAACCCCAACGGGGTGACAGGCGACAGCCCAGGGCAACGCCCTGGGTCCCTCGAGCGCCCATGACCCGCGCTTGCCTGGCGCGAAGCTCTCCCAAGCTCTTCCGCAATCGGAAATCAACAATCGAAAATCCTCAATCGTCAATCTGCTCGGTCCCCGTCCGCCCATGACCCGCGCTTGCCTGGCGCGAAGCTCTCCCACGCTCTCCCCCAATCAAAAATCGACAATCCTCAATCAACAATCATCAATCCTCCCCCCGTGCCCTCCCTCGACCGCGCCATCGAACGACTCTACGACCTGAGTGTCGGCACCACGCCGGTGGAGGAAGGCCCGCCGCACGAACGCCCGCACAAGCCGCTGCTCCTGCTCGCGGTCTTCGACCTCCTCGACGACGGCCTCGCCACGCCAGATCGCATCCCATGGTGCCAGGCCCTGCGCGACCGCTTCAAGGCGCGCTTCGACGTCGTCCGGAAGCACAATGACCAGTGCAATCCCGATCTTCCGTTCCGCTACCTCGCCGGGGACGGCTTCTGGCAGGCGGTCGAGGCCGACGGGACCACCCCGATCCGCCGCGAGATCCGCGTCTCCGACCTCGGCCAGGTTCACGCCCGCTTCACCGATGGCTTCGACCTCCTCGTCGTCATCCCCGGAAACCGCAGCAGGATGCGGGAAGCCCTCGTCACCCGCTACTTTCCCCAGCACGCCGCCGCCCTCCTCGGTCAGATCGAAAATCGACAATCCACAATCAACAATCGTCAATCCTCCTCCCTCCACGAAGACGAACTCGAATACGGCCGCAGCCCCGCCTTCCGCCGCAAGATCCTCGAGATCTACGATCACCAGTGCGCCGCCTGCGGCCTGCGGATCAAGCTCCCCGCGGCCCACGACGTTTCCTTCATCGACGCCGCCCACCTCATCCCCTTCGCGGAATCCCGCAACGACCACCCGACCAACGGCCTGGCGCTTTGCAAGAATCACCATTGGGCGATGGACCGTGAGATCATCGCCCCGGGTCCGGATCTTCATTGGCATGTCTCAAAGTTCGTCGATCCCCGGCGCTCGAACGGGGAGAAAGAGCTAAAAGAGCTGGTGGGGAAATCAGTCCTCCTGCCAAAGGATCCCGCTTTCCATCCCGCATCCCAAGCGCTGGAATACCGCGTCGCCCGCCTTTCTGCCTGAATCTCATCGACGAGCCCAGTCACCCGCACATTCAAGATCGCCCTCCACTTCATGTCCCTCCAGTCCCACTGCACGCCCCGGCCTTCCGTTTTCGCCGCAGATCGCCGCGCCACGGTTCTCAGTCTCGACACCTTTTTGAACGGACAGGTCAACGGAGCCGAGTTCTTCGACGAGAACTACTTCACCACCGGCATGCTGACCCTGGTGGACCGAGCGTTCCGGCACCTGTCGGGGAATGGCTCCGGATCATCCGTGTTCCTTCTATCCCAAGCCATGGGTGGCGGCAAAACCCACAGCATGATTGGGATGGGGCTTCTGGCCCGAGACCCGGAGCTGCGCCACAAGGTGCTGGGCTCGTCCGATCCCGCTCCCAAGCTCGGCAAGTGCCAGGTCGTCGGCTTCAACGGTCGCAACACGGACGCGGCTGGCGGCATCTGGGGTTCGATCGCCGAGCAACTCGGGACGGCGGAGCAGTTCGCACGCTATTGCACACCACTGCTCCAGGCACCTGGTCCCGAAGCCTGGAAACAACTTCTCGGCTCGGATCCCGTCGTCCTCTTCCTCGACGAACTTCCCCCCTACTTGGAATACGCCGTGGCCGTTCCGGTCGGCAATGCGAACTTGGGCACGGTGACGACGGCGGCTCTGGCCAATCTCTTCGTGGCGGTCGCCGACATGGAGAACGTCTGCCTTGTCCTTTCCGACCTCGCCGGGTCGAACTACAGCGTCGGACAGTCGAATCTGGAGGCCGCGTTCAATCGCTCTGTCAGCGGCATCTCGAACGAAGCGAAGCGCATCGCCGTCCCGATCACCCCGGTGAATCCGAACGGCGACGAACTCTATCACATCCTCCGCAAGCGGCTCTTTTCGAAGGTGGCGGATGAGGCTGAAATCAAGCGGGTGTCGGAGGCCTACCGGGACGCGCTCCGCGAGGCGGTGAAGATGAACCTCACTTCCACCACACCGGAGGCGCTCTACACGCGTTTCCTCGACTCCTACCCGTTCCACCCCGACCTCCGGGAGCTCGTTGGGAAATTCAAGGAGAACGAGGGGTTCCAACAAACCCGCGGTGTGATCCGCCTGATGCAGATCGTCGTGTCGAATCTGTGGAAGACCGAGAAAGCCGCCAAGACCGACGTCATCCATCCGTACGACCTGGATTTGAATGTGGACGAGATCGCGTCGGAGATCCGCACCATCAATTCCAGCCTCAGCGAAGCCATCGCCCATGACATCGCTCATGAAGGCGATTCCGAGGTCGAACAGATCGACCTCGCCAACGGCAACTCCGATGCCTCGGACGCGGCACGCCTCATTCTGGTCGCCTCCTTGTCCACCACTCCCGGATCCATTCACGGGCTGCGCGAGTATCAGCTGGTGGATTGCCTTCAGCGGCCGGGGCGGGACCTCTCGACCTTCAAGGCCAACGTCCTCGACAAGCTCGCGACGCGGGCTTGGTATCTGCACAATTCCGCCGACGGCCGGCTGTTCTTCAAGAACCAGCAGAACCTTGCCGCGAAGCTCCGCTCCACCGCGCTTTCGCTCCACGGGGAAACCGTCGACCGGATGCTCCGTCAGCACCTCGAGGACTATTTCGCCGCTTCGCTCCGGGACTGCTACCAGGTCGTCAAAGTCCTCCCTCCGCCCGACGAGATCCAGATCGAACAGGAAAAGACCACGCTGGTGATCGTGCGTCCCGGCGGGCAGGCGAATCAGCTCCCCATCTCCGCCGACTGGCAGGAGTGGTGGGCACAGCAGCAGTATAAGAACCGAGTCCTCTTCCTCACCGGCTCTCGCGACACCTTCCAGAAGGTGGTCGACTCCGCGCGGCAAACCCGGGCCTTGGACAGCATCGAGGACGATTTGAAATCCGAGAGCACTCAGGCGGACGACCCGCAGTGGCGGGCACTCGATATCTTACGCGACCGTGTCGGACTCCAGTTCACCGCAGCCCTCAAGGAAGCCTTCGACCAGATCGTCTATCCCTCGATCAATTCGGCTCTCCGCTCCACCGGCGTCGATCTCGCATTCGCGGGCAATTCCAGCGGCGAGGCCACCATCCGCCACACCTTGGAAAGCGCTCAAAAATTCACCACGAAGATTGATGACGACAGCTTCCGCACCCGTGCGGAAGCCCGCTTGTTCGGCGGACAGGAAAGTAAGGTCGTTCTCTGGTCGGACTTCAAGCGTGCTGCTGCCGTCAACACGACTTGGCCGCTCCACAAGACCTCCGCGCTCGATGAACTGAAATCCTCCTGCATCCATCGTGGGCTCTGGAAGGAAGAAGGCAATCATGTCCGCCGCGGTCCGTTCCCACCGCCATCTCCAGAGGTCGCCGTCCGCGAACTCTCCGTCGAAGAAGACGGGAACGGCCACACCTACCTGAAGATCGAGCCGCTCCACGCCCCGGCCGTCGTTTATGAAACGGGCGACTCGGATCCGACCCCGTCTTCCAGTCCGGTGCCCACGCCCACGCGCTTCGAGGCCTCGGCGTTGCGCTATCGCTTCCTGGCCTACGATCCCGCCGACATGACCCGTGTCAGCCCGATCAAGGAGTGGTCGGCCACCCTCCGGATCAAATATCAGCTCCATCACCGCGGGGATCATTACGAGTTGGAGGTGATCGCCCTGCCGCGGGCCAGCGGCGTCAGCATCCGGTTCACCACGGACGGCTCCTCGCCCACCGGTGCCGGCGCGGCGACCTACGATGGCGCGATCCGCGTTCCCCAGAACTGCCGGGTGGTCCGCGCCATGGCCGTCGCCTCGGAGTTCGGGATGAGTTCGGAAGTCACTCCTGTTGCCATCCCGCAGAAAGGCGAGGAAGAGCGGGCATTGGATCCGCTCATCCCCGCCAAGTGGAACCAGAAGTCCCGCCTCGACGACTCCACCGCCGTTTGGGAGTGGATCGGTCGCTTGGAAAAGGCGGGCAATGTCCAGGCATTCGATATCAGCCTCACGGCGGAAAGTGCCGAGGGCACCCAGAACGTGGAATACTCCGGTGCCCTTGCCGGCGGCTACGGCGCCGCCGCTCTGAAGGACGTGGCGGAAAAGCTCCAGGAAATCGTCGGAGGGGGCGGCTTGCGGATGTCCGTCGGCAGCCTCGCCTTCCCGACCGGTCAGGCGCTGCTCGACTGGCTCAAGGCCGGCAAGCAGTCATTCGATCTCACCAAAGTCACCCAGTAACCATGGCCGCCCGTAGAACCAACACCTCCGCTCGTACGCCCCTCGGCCTCGGCTTCCTGCCGGCCGAGGCCCGGCACGGCTTTCTGATCGACGTCCCCAAGGGTGCAGCCAGCGGCGATCTCATCTGCATCACCGAACACCGCGGCGACGACCTCAACCAGCTCGGCGAGCGTTTGAGCGCCGCCCCCAATCCCAACGACCCTGCTCTCCGGGTCGTGATCGACCGCGCCCGCTGGCTCGTCCTGGCACCGGCCTTCTGGGATGATGCGAATCGCCGCCTGCGGGCGAATGGCTTGCCGATCCAAAAGTTCCAGAAGAACCCCTCCAAGCCCGTTCCAGTCCATCCTTCCCTCGGGAAGGAACTTTGCATCCTCTGTTGGGCGGTCGAGGAAGCATCACCGGACGATATCCCCAACGCCCTCCGCAACTGGGATGCCCTCGCCCCGGAGGAACGCTGGTGGCTTTACACGATGACCGTCGCCACCACCGGCCAAGCCATGCAGAAAGGCATCGGCTGGCGGAAAGCCCTGCGTGCGGCCCTTGCCGACAATCCCTTTGTCAAAGGCGAGGGGCTTTCGCCGAAGGCCCGTCGCGAGTTGCTCGGACATAGCCAGATGACCCTTGGACTTTGAATCTCCCATGCCTTCCTTCATTGAGACCCAGTTCCCCATCGCCCGCCTTTCCGCCGAAGCCTACAAGGAGCGGAAGGCGAACAACGGCCAGACGCTGACCCGCCTGGGGAAATGGTGGGGACGCAAGCCGCTCATC
>CAMCYK010000110.1 GCA_945883695.1 Akkermansia muciniphila
GGCGGCCTCGCCGGAAACCGGCCGGAAGTCAGGGTGCGGGATCACTTCAGGGTGAAGCGGCACGGAGAGGTCGGGGTGCACGGCGAACCGCGAGGGCGCGCTCCGCAACACGCGATGGCGGGTGCGCTCCCCGTCGCCAGCAAGCTGGCGACCTATTCTTGAAGGCATCGGTCTTCAGTCCGCCCGCGCGATTCCGAGCAACTCTTTGAGCCGGCCCTGCTCCGCGGATGACGTTTTCGCCACAAAGCCGCGGGCGTGGGCGAAGTGGATGTCGGGTTCGGCTTCGATGCGGGTGAAGTCGAAGGCCGGGTGGTCGTTGTGGCGGGACAGGCCGTAGCCGCTGCCGCGGCGGTCGGGGTAGACCAGGGCGGCAACGTCCTGGCCCTTGCCGATCGCGTCGAGGTGGCGGGCGAGGCCGGAGGACGGTTCGTCGGGGATCGGCTCGGTGCGCGGGAGAAAGAGCACCTCGTGGCCGCCGACGGTCCAGAGCTCGGCGTGCGCGGCGATGAAGTCGAGCCGCTGGCGGAGCGAGCGGACGTAGTCGAGCAGGTCGTCCCCGATGTAGCGCATCATTTCCCAGATCACGTCGCCGGGGCCGAGGCGCGATTCCTTGGCGAAGCGGCGGAGCAGGGTGACGTCGACCGGGGAGTTGAGTTTGGAAAGCGTGTCGCGGTCGATGCCCAGCCACTTCGCGGTGACATTCGGGCCGCGGGTGTCGAACCACTCGGCGGGTTCGAGCCAGTCGCAGAAAGTACGGGCATCCTCGTAGATCCCGAGGTGCTGGAGGACCAGGGTCAGCGCGCAGGCCGGCGGATGGTCGGCGGGGAACTGGTGGTGGTCGAAATTCATCCGCTCCGGGGCGTGCTCGCCGCCGACATCGACGACGGCGGTGGCGGGGTCGGCCAGGTCCCCGGCCGTCGGTTCGCGGCGCACCACCGCGACGCCGTGGACGGCGACCAGCAGGCAGCAGGCGAGCAGTTCGTCTTTGTGGGCGCCGCCGGGGTGGGTGAGGATGGTGGTGATGGCCATGATTTCGGGGAAGCGGCGGAGACTAGCGGGAGCGGGGCGTCCTGCAATCCCGGGGTGAAGGACGGACGCTCCAATCGGCCCGTCACTTCCGCGCCGCTTCCATGGCCGCCCGGATTTCCCCGGCGGCGACCTCTTGCAGGTCGTTGTGCCGTCCGCCCGGAATTTCGGTGAAGCGGACGACGGTCGGGAACTCCCTGGCCAGCTCGCGCGACATGCTTACCGGGATGACCTTGTCCTGTTCGCCGTGGAGGATGTGGATTTCCGCGTTCCCGCGGTCCGCGAGTTCCTGGAGCCGGGCACGGTTGTCGAAGCGGTGCCAGACGATGAAGCCGAGACCGACGCCGAACATGGCCTCGGTCATGGCCATCGAGCTGGTGAAGGGGCTGAGCAGCACCCCGCGGCGCAGGTCGAACTCCCCGGCGGCCATCAGGGTCACCGCGCTGCCGAGGCTATGGCCGAAGAAGCGCAGCTTGTCGTGATCGGCCGGCAGCGACCATCCCAGCGAGTCCATCGCGGCGGGCACCGCGGCCTGCACGCTGCGGCGGATCGACGCGGGCCGCGGCTTGCCCTGGCAGTTGCCGTAGCCGGGGAGGTCGATCAGCAGCCAGGCGTCCCGCGGTGGTCCGTTTTCGCGCAGCCAGTCCGACCACTCGAGCGCGAGCGTGGCGTTGCCGCCGCCGACCAGCCACAGCCGCTCGGGCTTCACGGTTCGGGAGAGCAGGTAGGCCTGCTGTTTGCCGTCCGCGGTCTCGTAGTGGACCACGGTGGTGCCGGGCCCGGCTTCCCAGCGCGCGACATGGTCGGGGCCGTAGGGGCGGGGGAAGTAGATCAACTCGCCCTGGCAGCCGGTGAGCAGGGCCAGCACGCCGGCGAGCGGGGCGAGGATCAGGATGGCAAGGCGGCGGAGCAGAGGGCGCATGGGGATGGGTAGCAGGGGCGGGGCGGCCCGTCGAGGCGGCAGCCTTGGACGGCGGCAGCCCGCTGCCGCTTTGCTGCCACAGCCAGCTGTGGAGTCTCCGGACCCGTCAGCAGGCTGACGGAGGGAAAGCGGCAGCGGGCTGCCCGCAGTCCAAGGCGCTCGCCGCTGACACGCAGCTTGCGAGATCGGCGGGCTTCGGCTTGTAATGGAAGGACGATGAAAATTCCCTTGCTCTCGTTCTTCCTCGCCCTGCCGCTTGCCGCGCAGGATCTCCCTTCGCTCGCGGCGATGAAGTCCGCCGCCGAGGCCTTCCTCGGGTCGCTCGACGAGGGCCAGCGCGGCAAGGCGGCCTTCGCCTTTGACAGCGACGAGCGGGAAAACTTCCGCTTCACCCCGCAGACGCGCAAAGGTTTGCCGCTCAAGGAAATGAACGATGCCCAGCGGGCCGCGGCGATGAAGTTGCTGGAGGCGGCGCTGAGCGAGAAGGGCAAGCTCAAGGCGATGCAGGTGATCACGCTGGAAGGCGTGCTGCGGGAGATCGAGAAGAGGCCGGATTTCCGCGATCCCGGAAAGTATTACGTCTCGATTTTCGGCAAGCCCGGCGACGGCAAGGGCTGGGGCTGGAAGTTCGAGGGCCACCACCTCGGGCTCAATTACACCGTCGCCAACGGCAAGGAATTCTCCGTCACGCCCTCGTTCTACGGCGCGAATCCCGGCGAAGTGCGCGAAGGCGAACACAAGGGGCTGCGGGTGCTCAAGGCGGAAGACGAGCTCGCCCGCGCGCTGGTCAACGTGCTGCTGGAGGGCGGCAAGAAGGAGGTCATTTTCAGCGACCAGCCGCCGGCGGAGATCCTCACCGCCGAAAACCGCAAGGCGACCGCGCTGGAACCGGTCGGCATCGCCGCGGCCGACATGAGCGCGGCCCAGCGCAAGGCGCTGTTCGACCTGATTTCCGAATACACCGGCCGCCACCGCGAGGACCTGGCCGCCGCCGACATGAAGAAGATCGAAAAGGCCGGGGTCGGCAAGATCCGCTTCGGCTGGGCCGGCGGCACCAAGCCGGGCGAGGCATGGTATTACCGGATCCAGGGCCCGACCTTCATCATGGAGGCCGCCAACACCCAGAACGACGCCAACCACGTGCACGCCAGCTGGCGCGATTTCGAGGGCGATTTCGGCCGCGATGTCCTGTCGGAGCACTACCGGCAGCACGAGAAGGACGCCGGCGACCACTGAGCGGGGCGCGGAGGGCCGGCGCGGGAAAATCTTGATTTTGCGCGATTCTTCCCTTTGAGCGGGCGGCGATCCGGTCCATGGTGGCCGGCCCGGTGAAGAGCGCCGGGTCCAACACGATGCCACCGATGACCGCCGCCAAAGACCTTTCGAAGGAAGCCCCCGCCAGCCCCCGCCTCCGCACCCGCGGCTACGCCATCCTTGCCCGCATGGCCGACAAGGGCCGCGCCGAGCTCGCCGGGACCCTCGGCGGCTATCACTTCGACTGCCCGCTCGACAAGGCGCTGTCCGACTTCAAGGGCATCAAGGTCGAGGACGTGCGGACGATGATTGTCGAAGGGGCGAGCGACGTCGAGATCGCCGGCTGGTTCGACTCCCACGGCAAGTCGAAGAGCACCGCGGACATCACCAACTGGTCCGACAAGATGGAAAAGTCGATGCCCTTCGAGGATCCGGAGATGAAGGAGTGGTTCATCGGGGTGTGCGCCGAAGCCGGGATCGATCCGGAGGCCAGCACGCTGTTCGATTACCTCGAGGCCGACGACCGGCTGAGCTTCCCGGCGGCGTGAGCGGATTTCCGCAAAATGGCCGGCACGGATCCTTCCCGGCAGCCTGTTTCCAGAAACCTTGAGGCGGACGGATCCGGCGGATTTCCTGAATTTTCCGCGAAAGATTTCCCGGGATTCCGGTAAGTTCCAGTGGAGATGTCCGCCGAACCGCACAACGCCGAGGAAAGGATCGTGGGCCTGATCGCCCGCCATCAGGCGGAGCTGCACCGCTACATCGTTTCGCTGCTGCCCGACCGGATGATGGCGGACGACGTCCTGCAGGAGACCAATCTGGTGCTGTGGCGGAAGGGCGCGGAATACGATCCCGCGCAGTCGTTCCTGCCGTGGGCGCTGACCATCGCCTGGTATCAGGTCAAGGCCGCGCGCCGCGACGCCGGGCGCGACCGCCATGTGTTCGACGATTCGCTGGTCGAGATCCTGGCCGCCGAGCACCGCGAGGCGGATCCGGCGGAGGGCGAGCTGGAGCGCGCCCTGGAGCACTGCTTGCGCGAGCTCCCCGAGAAGCAGCGCCAGCTGATCCTCGCCCGCTACGAGCCGGGGGCCTCGGTCCAGGACCTGGCGCTGGAGCGCAGGCAGACGCCGACCGCGCTTTCGCTCGCCCTCTTGCGGATCCGCAAGGCGCTGGAAAGCTGCGTCGAACGCCAACTCGCGACGCCATGAAGGACGACCGGCTCACGCCGCTGCTGCACGCCCTGTTCGAGGAATCCCTCGGCGAGGCGGAGCGCGTGGAACTGAACGCGCTGCTGGCCGCCAGCCCGGCGGCCCGCGCCCGCTACCGCAGATCCGCGGCGATCCATGCGGCCCTGGCGCGGAGATCCGCGACGCCCTCGTACTTTGTCCAAGCGCGGGCGGTGATCCGGACGGTGTCCTTCCCCAAGGCCTGGCTCGCCGCGGCGGCCGCGCTGGCGCTGTTCGCGACCGCCGCGGCGATCCATTTTGCAAGGCCGCGCGGCCCGGTGGCGATGGTGCTGGAGACCGGCGGTGTCTCGTGGGCCGAGGGCTCCGCCGCGCCGGCCTCGGGCAGGCTGCCGGTGGCGGTGCCGCTGGAATTCAACGGCGGCTTCGTCCGCCTCGGCTATCCGAGCGGGGCGGAAGTGACGCTGGAAGGTCCCTGCCGCTTCCGCCTCGACGAAAAGGAAGCGCTTTCCCTGCTCCACGGACGGGCCTCGGTCCACACGCCGGACGGGGCGGAGGGTTTCTGGATCGACACGCCCGGCGGCCGCTTCGTCGACCTCGGCACCGAGTTCGGGCTGGCGGTCGGCAGCGATGGTACGACGCCCGTCGTACTGACGGAGGTTTTCAAAGGCGAGGTGGAGGTCCAGTCCACGCCGCAGGACAGCACGCGCCTGACGGTGGGCGAGAGCCGGGCGCTGGTGCGGGATGCCGGCCGGCCGCGGCTGCTGGCGGCGCTCGACGAATCGCCGGTGACGCTGGTCAATCACGCGCGGGTGCTGCCCCGCTCCTCCGGCGGGGAAGGCAACCTGGCGCTCGGCAAGCCGGTCTTCAGCCCCGGCTACTGCAGCCGACCCCACGGCTCGGTGTTCCCGCCGGACAATCTCACCGACGGCCGTCTCAACGACAGCGGCGTGCCCGGCGACTGGTCGTTCTGGCTGGCACCGGACGGGGCAGGCGGGGAGTTCACGGTGGACCTGCTGCGCGCGGAAACGGTCGGCCGCGTGTCGCTGCAGAACACCACCAACCGCGGGATCGACGACCGCGGAACCGCCGCTTTCGAGGCCTTCGGCTCGACCGACAACAAGGTGTTCTTCCCGCTGGCCGCCGGCGGCTTGCCACGGGTCGGTGAAGACCCGGGGGAGGCTTTTCCCTTCCACGATTTCAGCTTTGATCCGGTCGAGGTCCGCTACGTGAAAGTCGTCGTGACCCGGCATTTCCGCCATTCCGAGCGCCCCGCCGACGATCCCCACCAAAGCGGCGGCCTCAACGAGATCCGAATTTTCCCACGATGAACGAATTGATCCATACAAGCGGACCCGGCTTCGCGGCCAAGCCGCCGGTGCCGCGCGCCTTGGACTGCGGCAGCCCGCTGCCGCTCTCAGCCCGCCAGCCTGCTGGCGGGACAAGCGAATCCGGGAGCGGGGCGGAGGAACGATCGGATGAGCCCTCGTTGCGGCCGGTCGGGCGATGCTGGGCCGGGAGGCGGGATGGATTTGCTTCGCCAGCAGGCTGGCGGAGGGAAAGCGGCAGCGGGCTGCCGCAGTCCATCGCGGCGGCGGGCCGCCGCGCGCTGGGGATGGTCGCGGGCTGGCTCCTGGCGACCGGCGTGGCGAGTGCCAAGATCGACTTCGCCCGCGACGTCCGGCCGCTCCTCAATGCCAACTGCACCGCCTGCCACGGCGGGGTGAAGGAAGCCGGCGAGGTGTCCTTCATCTACCGCGAACAGGCGCTCGGCAAAGGCGAGTCCGGCAAGCCGATCATCGTGCCGGGCGATCCCGATGCCTCGGAGCTGATGGCGCGGATCCTCTCCGACGACCCCGACGAGTTGATGCCCAAGCCCGAGCACGGGCCGCGGCTGTCGGACGCGGAGGTCGCGGTCTTCCGCCAGTGGATCCAGGAAGGCGCGGAATGGGGCGAACACTGGTCCTTCGTCGCGCCGGTCGCCTCCCCGGTGCCGGCGGTCAAGGACACGGCCTGGCCGCGCAACGACATCGACCGCTTCCTCCTCGCCCGGCTGGAAAGCGAGGGACTCAAGCCGTCGCAGGAAGCCGACAAGGCGGCGCTGCTGCGGCGGGTATCGCTCGACCTAACAGGCCTGCCGCCGTCGCTCGCGGAGCTTGATGCCTTCCTCGCCGACCCCGCGCCGGACGCCTACGACAAGCAGGTCAGCCGGCTGCTCGACTCGCCGCGCTTCGGCGAGCGCTGGGCCAGCGTGTGGATGGATCTGGCCCGCTACGCCGATTCCGAAGGGCTGGGGATCGACAAGCGCCGCGAGGTCTGGAAATACCGCGACTGGCTGATTTCGTCCTTCAACAAGGACCTTCCCTACGACCGCTTCACCGTCGAGCAACTGGCCGGCGACCTGATCCCGGACGCCACGCTCGAGCAGCGGATCGCGACCACCTTCCACCGTCTGACGCAGGCCAACAACGAGGGCGGCACCGACGACGAGGAGTTCCGCGTGACCGCGGTGATGGACCGGGTCGCGACGACCTGGGAAGTCTGGCAGGGGGTGACGATGGGCTGCGTGCAATGCCACAGCCATCCGTACGACCCGATCCGCCACGAGGAATACTTCTCGTTCATGGCCTACTTCAACCAGGCGGTGGACAACGACGTGCCGGAAAACCACCCGGTGCTGCGGGTGCCGCTGGACCCGGTGAATTACCCGGAAGCGGCCAAACTGCAGGACCGGATCCTCCGCCTGCAGGAGCAGATCCACCAGCAGCGGAGTTCGCTGGCGTCGCGCACGAAATGGCTCCCGACCGCCGGCATGACCGGCAGCTCCAGCAAGGCGAAGCTGGAGGTGGTGAGGCACGAGGGTGCCGAGGAATTCCGCACGGTCGGCAACGTCGCGGCCGGGGCGGTGCACACGCTGGATATCCCGCAGCCCGCCGGCCTGACAGCGCTGGGCGCCTTCCGGGTGGAGGTTCGACCGGTGGACGAGGCGACCGCGATCCACACGCCGGAATGGGGCGCGATGCTCAACAAGATCCGCCTCCAACTGGTGGCGGCGGACGGCACCGCCACCGAGGTGGCGCTGGCGGAGATCGTCGCCGATGAAGCGCATCCGATCTTCGACCCGAATCTCTCGCTCAAGGGATCGAACCGCGGCTGGGGGCAGTACACCAAGATCTTCAAGCCGCGCCATGCAATCGTGACCTTGAAGGAGCCCTTGCTGCTGGCCGAAGGTTCGAAGCTGCGGGTGATCCTTGCCCACGCGACGGACTCCGCCGGGGGTGCCTATCCGCTGATTGCGAAGCGCGGGCGGATCGCGCTGGCCGGCGAGGCGGAGTGGAGCGCGCCCGATCCCGCGATCGATGCCATGAAGATGGAGATCGCGGCGGCCCGCACGGCCTTGGCGGCGATTCCTTCGACCTCCACGCCGGTGATCCGCGACCTGCCGCCGGAGCACGCCCGCGAGACCAGGCTCTTCGTCCGCGGCAACTGGATCGACAAGGGCGAGGTGGTCCAGGCGGCGGGCACGCCCGGGGTCTTCCCGCCGCTGGAGGCGCAGGGCAAGCCGGCCCGGCTGGCGATGGCGGAGTGGATCGCCTCGCCGCGCAATCCGCTCACCGCGCGGGTCGCGGTGAACCGTTTCTGGCTGGAATTGTTCGGCGTGGGGATCGTGCCGACGCCGGAAGACTTCGGGTCCGCCGGGGAAAAGCCGACCCATCCCGAGTTGCTCGATACCCTGGCGGTGCGCTTCCAGGGCGAGATGAAGTGGAGCGTCAAGTCGCTGCTGCGCGAGTTGGTCGGCAGCGCCGCGTACCGCCAGCAGGCCGCGGTTTCCGCGGAGCTGGCCGCCCGTGATGCCGACAACCGTTTGCTCGCCCGCGGCCCGCGGCAGCGGCTGAGCGCCGAGATGACCCGCGACCACGCGCTGTCGGTCGCGGGGCTGGTCGCCCACCGCGACGGCGGCCCGCCGGTCCATCCGCCGCTGCCGGCCGGCGTCTGGCGGCCCTTCGACGCGGGCGACCGTTGGACCACCCCGGAGCCGGGGCAGCCCGACCGCTACCGGAGGTCGGTCCACGTCTACTGGAAGCGTAGTATTCCCTTCCCGACGCTGTCGACCTTCGACGCGCCGTCGCGCGAGCTGTGCTCGAAGCGGCGGATCCTTTCGAACACCCCGCTGCAGGCGCTGGCGATGCTGAACGACCCCGCCTTCCACGAGTGCGCCCAGGGGCTCGCGCGGCGGATGAAATACGACGCGGCCGGCGATCTCGACGCGCGGCTTTCGCTCGGCTACCGGATGGCCACCTCGCGGACGATCACCCCGGAGCGGCTGGCCGAATTGCGCGGGCTGTTCCAGAAATTGGAAAACGATTACGCGGCCGATCCCGAGCTGATGAAGGGAATGGCCGGCACTCCCGACGGCGCGGCTTTCACCGTGGTCGCTTCGGTTTTGCTCAACCTCGATGAAGCTTTGATCCGATGACGCCGAACCACCATGAAGTGTACTGGACCGCGGACTTTAGTCCGCTCGAAATCCCCAATCTTCCAAGCGGACTAAAGATCCGCGGTCCAGTACACGGCCAGCCACTCCGGACCTCATTCTAAAAACCACCTCGCCATGTTCCAGCACCTCCAAACCGAAAAGCTCCACCACATCACCCGCCGCCGCTTCCTGCGCGACTGCCCGACCGGCCTCGGTGCGATGTGGCTGGCGAGCCAGGGTCTTGCCGCGGGTGCCGGCAAGCTGAAGATCTCCCACGATCCCTCTTCGCCGCTCGCGCCCTTGCTGCCTTCCTTCGCCCCGAAAGCGAAGCGGGTGATCTTCCTCCACATGGACGGCGCGCCGAGCCAGCTCGAGCTGTTCGACTACAAGCCGCAGCTGGTCAAATACAACGGCAAGGAATGCCCGAAGGAGTATCTCGAAGGCCAGCGCTTCGCCTTCATCCAGGGCGTGCCGAAGATGCTCGGCCCGCAGTTCGCGTTCAAGCAGCACGGGCAGTCCGGTGCCTGGATTTCCGACCGCCTGCCGGAACTGGCGAAGCACGCCGACAAGTTGTGCTTCATCAAGACGATGCAGACCGACCAGTTCAACCACGGGCCCGCCCAGTTGCTGCTCCACACCGGCAACCAGAACCTCGGCTACGCCGCGATGGGATCCTGGCTGACCTGGGGCCTCGGCACCGAGAACCAGAACCTGCCGGGCTTCATGGTACTGATCTCCGGCGGCCGCTTTCCGCGCGCGGGGGCCTCGCTGTGGGGCAGCGGGTTCCTGCCATCGGTCTACCAAGGCGTGCAGTGCCGCTCCGCGGGCGACCCGGTGCTCAACACCACCAATCCGCCGGGGATCAGCCGGGACATCCGCCGCGCCGCGCTCGACTCGCTGGCGAAGCTCAACGCGAAGGCGCACGCGGACTTCGGCGATCCCGAGACGATCACCCGCATCGCGCAGTATGAAATGGCCTACCGGATGCAGGTTTCGGTGCCGGAGGTGATGAGCATCGAGAACGAGCCGCCGGAAATCCACGCGATGTACGGCACCCGGCCGGGCAAGGATTCCTTCGCCAACAACTGCCTGCTCGCCCGCCGCCTCGCGGAAGCCGGCACCCGTTTCATCCAGCTCTTCGACTGGGGCTGGGATTCGCACGGATCGAATGCCGCCGAGTCCCTGGGCGACGGCTTCGTCAACAAGTGCCGCGACATCGACAAGCCGATTGGCGCGCTGCTGACCGACCTCGAACAGCGCGGGATGCTGGACGACACGCTGGTCGTTTGGGGCGGCGAATTCGGCCGCACGCCGATGCAGGAAAACCGTGGCGGCGGCGAGGGCAACCGCTTCACCGGCCGCGACCACAACCCGAACGCCTTCACGATCTGGATGGCCGGCGGCGGGGTGAAGCCCGGCGTGACTTTCGGCGAGACCGACGAGATGGGCTACCACGTCGCGTCGGATCCGGTCCACCTGCGCGACCTGCACGCGACGATGCTCCATCTCTTCGGTTTCGACCACCAGCGGCTCGCTTATCCGTTCCAAGGGCTCGACCAGAAACTGACCGGCGTGAAGCCCGCGAAGGTGGTCAAGGGCGTGCTGGTTTGACTTGGCCACCCATTCCAGCCCGCTTCGCCGACGCGTGGCCACCCCGCGCTGCTGCGGGGCAGAACCTCCGCGCCCCCGGTGGAAGAGCCCGCCGCCGGTTCAGGCCCGCGTGGCCGGGGAGCGAGCACCCATTACTACTGCCAGCCGTATTCTCAACCGGTCGGGTCTTTGCCGGGAGTGGCAAGTGCGATGACCCGTTCGGTCAAAATCCACGGATTCCCCCGATGGAAGACACCGCGGGGATTGCGTGGCGGGGGATTTCATTTATTCAAGGCGCGCGGCTGTCGTTCGATCCCCGATTTCCCCGGCGGCCCCCTTTGCCATGCCCGCTCATACCGACTTCCGCAGCCGCCATCTGGGAGCCATCGGCTCCGACCGTGAGGAAATGCTCCACGCCATCGGCTACGACTCGCTCGACGCCCTCGGCGACGCCGCGGTGCCGGCCGGGATCCGGCTGGAGAGGGAGCTGCAACTGCCGGAAGCGAAGAGCGAACCGGACGCGCTGGTCTGGCTGAAATCGATCTTCGCCAAGAACCGGGTGATGAAGTCTTTCATCGGGCAAGGGTATCACGGCACCCACGTCCCCGGCGTGATCCTGCGGAACATCCTGGAAAATCCCGGTTGGTACACCGCCTACACGCCCTATCAGGCGGAGATCGCGCAGGGCCGGCTGGAGGCCTTGCT
Organism: Akkermansia muciniphila; assembly: GCA_945883695.1. Classification (GTDB taxonomy): domain Bacteria; phylum Verrucomicrobiota; class Verrucomicrobiia; order Verrucomicrobiales; family Akkermansiaceae; genus Haloferula; species Haloferula muciniphila_A. Next base: position 11,159 of record CAMCYK010000110.1, read on the forward strand.
GAATTTCCAGACGATGATCACCGAGTTGACCGGACTCGATGTCTCCAACGCCTCGCTGCTCGACGAAGGCACCGCCGCCGCCGAGGCGATGAGCCTGGCCCTCGCCGGCGCGCCGAAGGGCAAGGTGATCTTCGTTTCCGACGCCTGCCACCCACAGACGATCGAGGTGGTGAAAACCCGCGCCGAACCGCTGGGGATCGAGGTGAACGTGGGGGCTTGGCAGACCTTCGACCCGGCATCCTGCGCCGGCCTCTTCGCGGTGCTGGTCCAGTATCCGGCGACCTGCGGCACGGTGTCGGACTACAGCGCGTTTTTTGAAAAAGCGCACGCGGCCAAGGCGCTGACCATCGTCGCTGCGGATCTGCTGGCGCTGACCCTGCTGAAGGCTCCGGGCGAATTCGGCGCCGACATCTGCGTCGGCTCCAGCCAGCGCTTCGGGGTGCCGATGGGTTTCGGCGGCCCGCATGCGGGTTTCATGGCCTGCATCGACGCGCTGAAGCGCAAGATGCCCGGCCGCCTGATCGGGGTGTCGGTGGATTCCCGCGGCAAACCCGGCTTCCGCCTCTCGCTGCAGACCCGCGAGCAGCACATCCGCCGCGACAAGGCGACCTCCAACATCTGCACCGCCCAGGTGCTGCTCGCCGTGATGGCGTCGATGTATGCCGTCTATCACGGTCCGGAGGGGCTGAAACACATCGCGCGGGAGGTGAACCGCAAGACACGGATCCTGGTGGCGGCGTTGAAGGCGAATGGTGCTGAAGTACTGACGGAATCGTACTTCGACACCGTCTTCGTCCGCGTGCCCGGCGAAGCGGCGGGAGTTTGTCAGGTGGCGACCATGAACGGGGTGAACCTTCGTCAAGTGGGAGACGACATCGTTGGCATCTCGCTTGATGAAACGACGACCGACGGAGACCTCTACTCGATTGGGGGCGTTTTTGGCGTGGGCGAGATCGACTTTGAAACTGCCGCTGCTGACGTGCCATCCTGGGACGCCGGCCTTTCCCGTAGCTCGGATTTCCTCACCCAGAAGGTCTTCAACAGCTACCACTCGGAGACCGCGATGCTGCGCTATCTCAAGCGCCTCGAGTCGAAGGACCTCGCCTTGAACGAGTCGATGATCCCGCTGGGTTCCTGCACGATGAAGCTCAACGCGACTTCCGAGATGATGCCGCTGAGCTGGCCGGAAGTTTCCTCGCTGCATCCTTTCGTGCCCGCCGACCAGAGCCAGGGCTACCGCGAGATGCTCGGCCTGCTGGAAGACTGGCTGGCGGAAGTCACCGGATTCGCCGCGGTTTCCCTCCAGCCCAACGCCGGCTCGCAGGGCGAGTACGCCGGCCTGCTGGCGATCCGCCGCTACCACTTGTCGCGCGGGGACGGCCATCGCAATGTCTGCCTGATCCCGGTCTCCGCCCACGGCACCAACCCGGCTTCCGCGGTGATGGTCGGGATGAAGGTGGTCGGCGTGAAGTGCGACGAGAAGGGGAACATCGACGTCGCCGACCTGATGGCGCGGATCGCGGAGCATCGCGAGAATCTTTCCGCGCTGATGGTGACCTACCCGTCGACCCACGGCGTGTTCGAGGAATCCATCGTCGAGATCTGCGAGGCGATCCACGCGGCCGGCGGGCAGGTTTACATGGACGGCGCGAACATGAACGCCCAGGTCGGCCTCACCAGTCCCGGCCGGATCGGCGCGGACGTCTGCCACTTGAATCTCCACAAGACTTTCTGCATCCCCCACGGCGGCGGCGGTCCGGGCGTCGGCCCGATCGGCGTGGCGGCTCAGCTGGTGCCCTTCCTGCCCGGCCATGCCGAGCTCGATGCGACGGAAGGCAGCGTTTGCTCGGCTCCCTGGGGCAGCGCCTCGATCAACACCATCTCCTGGATGTACATCGCGATGATGGGCGCCGCGGGGCTCAAGGAAGCCACCCTGCTGGCAATCCTCAACGCCAACTACATGGCCAAGCGCTTGTCCGGCTTCTTCCCGGTGCTCTACACCGCGCCGAACGGGCTGGTCGCGCACGAGTGCATCATCGACGTCCGCCCGCTTTCCGACAAGAGCGGCATCACCGTCGAGGACGTGGCAAAGCGCCTGATGGACTACGGCTTCCACGCCCCGACCATGAGCTGGCCGGTGGCCGGCACGCTGATGATCGAGCCCACCGAGTCCGAGGCGAAGGACGAGCTCGACCGCTTCTGCGACGCGATGATCTCGATCCATGGCGAGATGATGGCGGTCGCCAACGGCGAGGCCGACGCGACCGACAACGTGCTGAAGAACGCGCCGCACACCGCCGACACGATCTGCGCCGACGAGTGGAAGCACGCCTACGGCCGCGAGCAGGCGGCCTATCCCTTGCCCTACCTCCGCCAGCACAAGTTCTGGCCGTCGGTCGGCCGGATCGACAACGTCCACGGCGACCGCAACCTGGTCTGCACCTGCGACAGCGTGGAGGCCTACGCCGCGGCGCAGTAGGCCATCGGCGGGGTGGGCAAGGTGCCGCGCCCGCATTTTTCAAAGATGCTTGAGATCACCGAGCCCGCCTATCCTCTGACGAAAGCAGCGTTCACCCGGGCGCTGATGACAGGGCATGGCCGGGCTTTGATCCATGCGGAGCGCTGTGGCACGGACGAGGTCCGCGAGGAGATTCTGAACGCGGCGCTGTTTCCGAACGTTTACGACGCGCAGTGCAACGGCCTCGGAGAGGCGTGGCTGGTACGGCTCCGTGTCGCCGCGGGGCTGGTGGAGAGCTTCCTGTCTCAGGATCAAGGGATTACCGGCGAACTGGAGTTGTGTTTGCCCGGACGCTAAAGCACGGTTAGGTTCAGGGCTCCATGAAAACCCTGATATCCTTGCTCGCCGGAGCCGCCGTGATCGCGGCGGCGGTTTCCTTTCCAGGCTCCACCGTGAATGCCCAGCAGGCGGTTGCCCCGGCGGCGGGGGCGATCCCGGTGGGACTCCGTTGTATCGTGACCCTCGACCCGAGGGCGACCGGGAATTCGACCCCGGGGCTCTCGGTCCAGGAAAAGACCGGCCGGACCGCGGAGGACACGGTCGAGGGCACCCTGGTCTCGATGGGCGGCGATTGGTTGGTCCTCAAAGACGGCACCTACGAGAATTGGATCCCGCGGGACAAGGTGCTTTTCATGCGGGTCTCCCGCTGATTGGTTCCGGGCATGTCTCCCTCTCCGATCGACTGGGCAAGCTGGCGGGCCGAGATCCACGCGACGCTGATGTTCATCATCCGCGACGGGGAGATCCTCCTCATCGAAAAGAAGCGCGGGATCGGAGCGGGCAAGATCAACGGACCGGGTGGCAAGATCGACGCGGGGGAGAGCCCGCTCGAATGCGCGGTGCGGGAGACCCGTGAGGAACTCGGGATCACCGCGCTGCGCCCGGTGAAATACGGCGAACTTCACTTCGCGATGTCCGACATTCCGGACATCCTGTGCCATGTCTTTCTGGCGCGCGCGTTCGAGGGCAGGCCGGTCGAGACGGACGAGGCCAAACCGCTGTGGTGCCGCCTCGCCGACATTCCCTACGACCGGATGTGGAAGGACGACATCGACTGGCTGCCTCATCTGCTCGACGGGCGGAGATTCTTCGGTCGCTTTGTGTTCGAAGGGGATGATGTCATCTGGAGGGATGTTCAGCTCGACCTGCACTGGCCATGAGACACCGGATTTGCAGAATGCAACGTTCCGATTGATCGGCCGGTCCCGGTGAATCTCTTGATCTCCGAAGCAATCCGGGCGTGGTTCTCCGGGTAGATCCTTGCTGGTTCAAGGGTATGCGGGAGTTCAGGCATCGTTAAGTCAGGGACGGGGGCCGCTTGACGGATTCGATTGGTTCGCGATCTGCAAGCATGCTATGCGGTACCACTTCCGGACGGGCCCGTGGAAGGGATGGTTCCGGCACAATCCCCAAAATATAGAATTGATGAAAAAACTATTCATCTTCACAATCGGCGGCGCGGTCATGCTGGCCGTGAATTCCCGTGTGAACTTCGGGAAGACGACGAGGAGAACTGGATCCCGAGGAACAAGATCCTGCTGCTCCGGGTCGGCCGCTGACCGGCCGGACGTGCCCGGCGGCCGGGATGGAAGGCGCCTGGCTCGCCATCGCTTCTACGTGTTATCCGGGCGGCCGCCTTGTTCCGCAATTGGGCGGACCCTTGAGATCGGACAAGAAAACGCCCGTCTCCCGGGCGGAAGACGGGCGCGGCTGGGTTTGAAGTTCGGTTTCGATCAGAGGGCTGACTTCAAGGAGTTGAACTGGACCTTGAGTTTGGCGAGGTCCTTCTCCGCGCGCGCGATCTGATCATGGAGGGCTTGAAGTTTCGACAGCTTCTTGCCGATGGGGCCGGCGACAGCGGCTCCGGTCCCGACGGAAACGGCTCCGCCGCCGATTCCGGAACGGATCCAGCTGGAGATGGTAAGCGGCGAGATCTTGTATTTCTTCGAGGCCGCGCTTTGGCCGCCCCGTCCCTTGTCGACATTGACCTTGTCGACAAAGGCGATGATCTCGGATTTTTCCTTGGTGGTATAACGACGGCCTTTCGCCGCATTGATGTTGGAGTTGCTCATGACAGCTAAGAAGTAATGACGCTGCCAAATGGGGGCAAGCGGAATCTTGATGCCCAGCGATATCCTCCATATCTGCGTGGAACCACGAAATCACCGTGTCAGCGCCATTCGAAAAAACCGGACATGGCCGGGGGCGGGAAACGCGGGGATGGCCGGAACTCACCGCCTATCTCCGGGGAGGTCGATGGAAGACCACGCGGTCATGTCCGTGAGCCATATGTCGGCTCCCTTCCGCACGGCATCCCGCGGGATGACCCCGCCGAAGCCGACGAACAGGTCGACCTCCGGTTTGCTCTCGAGGTCCGACACGCCGTCGCCGACCATGACAACCGCCTCGGGCAGGAGCGCGTCCTTCCACTCGCGGATGATCCGCGGCTTCCCGCCGTTGCGGGTGGTCGGGTAGTCCTCGCCGTAGCCGGCGTACGCGCCGTCGGCATCGAAGAACAAGGGGACCGCCTCGACATGCCCGATCCCCAGGGCCTTGGCAAGCGGGTGGATCAGCGGCTCGAAGCCGCCTGAAATAATGACCGGTGTCCAGCCGCCCGCCTTGAGGCCGGCGATCACTTCCGGCACGCCGGGGACGATGGTGTCGAGGTAGAGCCGGGCGACGGCGTCCGCGGTGGCGCGGTCCGGGCGGATGATCTCCATCCGGCGGCCGAAGACCTCGTGGATCGGAACCTCGCCGTTCATCGCCTGGTGGGTGAGGTGTTCGACCATCTGGAAGACCGCGGGTCCGCGGGCGCGGGCGAGTTCGTCGATGCCTTCGATGGTGGAAAGCGTGGAGTCGCAGTCGAAAAAGATAAGTTTCCCGCGGCTGCGGGACGGCGGGATGACGACGACGGGCATGCCCGGTTCCACCAGGTCGTGGAGTTCGACGATGTCGCGGTTGGAAAGCCGGATGCACCCGCAACTGGCGGGCGTGCCGAGCAGGTCCTCGCGGTTGGTGCCGTGGAAATAGATGAAGCGGTCGAAGGTGTTCGAGTTGTCGGGGTCGAGACCGCTGATGCGGATCACCCGGGTGAGGACCAGGTCCTTGTCGCCCGCTTCCCCCGGTTGCCAGACGCCGACGGCTTCGCGCGAGACGAAGAGGGTGCCGGCGGGCATGCCGTCGCCGATTTTCTGCACGACCACGAAGCGGCCGGTCGGCGTGCGGTGGCTGCCGGCGGTGGAGCCGACGCCTTTGGCCGCGGTGGAGATGGTGAAGGTGCGGACGGGTTTGTCGCCGCGGAACAGGCGGAGGAGCTGGTCGTCGACGGAGACTTCGAGGCGGAGGTCGTTCATGGTGCGGCTTGCAGGGCGATCAGGGAGTTCTTGCCGCCGAGGGCGGAGCCCAGCTTGAAGACCGGAGCGCCGGGGGAAAGCGCGGCGGGCGTCATGGTCAGGCCTGCAGGGCAGATGAGTCCGGGGAGCGATGGCGGAAGGCGTCGATCGCGGAGGAAGGCGGCGAGGAGGGCGGTTTCGAGCAGGCCGCCGCCGCCGATGCCGTGGCCGGTGAAGGGCTTGAGCGGGCAGAGGAGGGTTCCTTCGCCGAGGGCTTGCAGGATGGCGGCGGGCTCGAGGGTGGCGTGGGAGGTGGTGCCGCTGGAGTGGGGGCAGAGCGCGGCGGGGTTGCCGAAGCGGTCGCGTGCTTGTTTTAACAAGCGGGTGACTCCCGGGGCACCGGCGGGCATGCCGATGGGGTAGGCGGCGTCGGCGTTGGCGAGGTAGCCGAGCAGGCGAGGGCCATCCGCGGGGCTGTTTTCAAGGGTGAGCGCGGCGGCGGCTTCGGCGGGGAGGATGCCGGTGGTGGCGGGCGAGTACGGGTCGTTGAGCCCGTTCCGCGAGAGGATCCCGGTGGCCGCGTAGCTGTCCAACAGGGATGGCGAGAGCGGCAGGTCGACGGCGACGACCAGCGCGCGGCGGGCGAGTCCGGCGGACAGCCAGAGGGCGGCCATGCCGAGGGCATCGAGCCCCGCGGCGCAACCGCTGGCCTGCACCTGCCAGGGCCCGCGGATGCCGAGTTCGATGCTGATCGCGGCGGCGGGCTCGCTGTGCAGCGAGTTGCTGGCGGCCATCAGCGGGAAGGCGCGGCGTTGCGGCCAGGGATCGACCCAGCCATCGGCGGTGCCGCGGCTGGTGCCGAGGAACAGCACGGCGTCTTCGAGGTCGGAGACCGACCAGCCGGCCTCGGCGACGGCCTGACGGGCGACGTGGAGGGCGGCCAGGGTGGCGGGGGCCCATTTGCGGCTGACGAGGAGTTTCCGCGGCTCGATCCACGACGCGGGGAGGTCGCGGTGCGGGCTGTCGCGGCCTAACAAGCCGGACAGTGGCCGGAAGTTCGTGCGGCCGGCGTCGATCGCGGCGACATGGTGCGCGACGTTTTCACCGAGCCCTGACAGGGCTCCGAGTCCGGTGATGGAAAGCGGCGTGTCGATGCGCGGGACTAGAATCGCTGGCCGGAGGATGCCAAGGAAATAGGAGGAATCAGGGTGCGTGTACTGGACCGCGGATCTTTAGTCCGCTGGGACGGTCGGGGTTGTCGAGCGGACTAAAGTCCGCGGTCCAGTACACGTGGAGTGCTACAAGCTCGGGCGTTTGCCGGACGGCGTGACATGGGGGAGCAGCTTCCGGAGCTCCGGCGGCAGGTGGGGCACAAGTTCGTTCGGGACCGGCGGGCTGGCGGTGTGGAGCTCGCCGGAGAATATGGACGTGCCGCCTTCGCTCCCCCCGTCGGGGCTGCGGAACCTGTAATCCAGCCCGTCCTTGCCGTTGAAAAACCACAGACGCTGCGGGGACTCGACGAAGATGAACCAGGGATCGGACGGGGAGGAAAGGCTCATGCCTGAAGAACTCGACCCGCTGCTCGAGCCTCCGCCGGGATGCATTTCCCGGGTCTCGAGCGACCAGGAGATCGAAGTGCCGCTGACGGTGACCACGAGGTGCTGGCTGCCGTCCGGAGTGTTGGCGGACCAGGTGCCGGCGCTGTTGATGACGGTGCCGGCGACCAGGGTGTCGGGAACGATCAACACGGCCGAGGTGCGGTGCACCACCTTGCGGCAGCCGGTCGCCGCGGTGGTGATCAGGAGACCGGTGAGGAGTGCGGTGAGGAAGCGGGTGGGGGACAAGTATCGTTGATGGATCATCCGTCAAAGGCTCGGGCGCTTGCCGGCGGGCTCGATGTGGGGGAACTGTTTTTGCAGGTCCGGGGGCAACTGAAGCACGAGTTCGCGCGGGACCGGCGGGCTGCCGGAAAGCAGCTTGCCGTCAAAGATGCTTTGGCCTCCACCGCTTCCGCCGCCGTCGTTCTGGAACCTGTAGGCCAGCTCGTCCTTGCCGTTGAACATCCAGAGGCGCGAACGGGACTCGACGAACACGAACCAGGGATCGGTGGGCGAGGATAGGCTCATGCCGGATCCGCTTGATCCGCTGCTCGATCCGAAATTGCCCCTTTTCTCCTCGTTGGTGATCGTCCAGTTGACGGAGGTGCCGCTAACGGTGAGGTCCAGTTTCATGCTGCCTTGCGGAGTGCGGGCGGTCCATGAGCCGGCGGACTTCATCACGGTGCCGGCGATCAGGGTGTCGGGAGTGGCGGACAAGGTGGACGTGTGGCTGGTGGATTTGCGGCAGCCGGACGCTGCGGCGGCGATCAGGAGGCCGATGAGAAGTGCGGGGAGGAAGCGGGAGGGGGACACGGCATTTATCACAGCATCTCTTCCACGAATTTCGCCTTGTTGAACAGGGCGAACTGCTCGGGCTCCTCGCCCATGCCGAGGTAGCGGGGGGCGATGCCGAGCTGGTCGTGGATGGCGACGGCGACGCCGCCCTTCCCGGAGCCGTCCATCTTGGTCATGATGATGCCGTCGAGCGGGCAGGCCTTGTGGAATTCCTTGGCCTGCTGGAGGGCGTTCGAGCCGGTGGTGGCGTCGACCACCAGCAGCGTGAGGTGCGGCGCGGTGGGGTCGTTCTTGGCGAGGGTGCGTTTGATCTTCGACAGCTCCTCCATCAGGTTGTGGCGGGTGTGGAGGCGGCCGGCGGTGTCGCAGATCAGGTATTTCGAGCCGTTGGCGATGGCCTGCTGGTGGGCGTTGAAGCAGACCGAGGACGGGTCGGCGTTCGGCTG
>CAMCYK010000111.1 GCA_945883695.1 Akkermansia muciniphila
CCGCGTCCGGCGCGCCGCTCGCCCTGCTCCTCGCCAGCCCGGCCTTCCAAACCTTCTGACGCCGTGAACAGCCAGCTCACCACCTTCGTCAGCGAACAGCGCGATCCCGCCGGCACCCTGGTCATCGTCTTCCTCCGCGGCGGGGCCGATGGCCTCAACATGGTCGTTCCGCATGGCGACGACCACTACTACAAGGCCCGGCCCGGCCTCGGCCTCCGCAAGCCCGAGCTCGCCGAGCTCGATGGCTTTTTCGGCCTCAATCCCCATCTCCGGCCGCTTCATTCCTGGTGGCAAGCCGGCGACCTCGCGCTGGTCCATTGCGCTGGCTCCGAGGACGAGTCGCGCTCCCACTTCGAAGCCCAGGACTTCATGGAACACGGCGGGCTCGCCGCCGGCGGTTGGCTCGGCCGCTTCCTGCGCGTCCGGCCGGATGCCGGCCAATCGCCGCTCACCGCCGTCGCGATCGGCCCCACCCTGCCGGAGTGCCTCCGTGGCGCGCCGTCCTGCGCCGCGATCCAGTCGCTCGACGAGTTCGGCCTCGGCCCCGGCGTCCCGCCCGGTTTCCTGCAAAGCCTCGCCAAGCTCTACGGCAGCGCCCCCCGCGAGCTCGGCCCCGCCGGCCGCAACGCGCTCGCCGCGCTCGAGCGCATCCAGTCGCTCACCGGCACGAAGTACGCGCCGTCCCACGGTGCCAGCTACGCCACCGACTCCTTCGCCGCCGGCCTGACCCAGGTCGCCCGCCTGATCAAGGGTCGTGTCGGCTTGCAAGCCGCCACCCTCGACCTCGGCGGCTGGGATTCCCACATCACCCAGTCGGTCATCATGGACCCGCCGATGCAGCGCCTCGCCCAGGGACTGCACGCCTTCGCCACCGACCTTGGACCGGAGGAACTCGCGCGCACCCAGATCGTCGTCATGACCGAGTTCGGCCGCCGCGTGGCGGAAAACAGCGCCGCCGGCACCGACCACGGCCGCGGCGGGGTCATGTTCCTGTTAGGCGGCGGCGTTGAGGGGGGAAAAGTCCATGTCGAGTGGCCCGACCTCGCCAGCCAGCTCGCCGGCCCCGGCGACCTGCCGGTGCTCAACAACTACCGCGACTTCCTCGCCCCGATCCTCGCCCGCCAGGCCCCCGGCACCGACCTCGCCAAGGTCTTCCCGGGGCATGAGCTCCAGCCCGTCGGGCTGTTCTCTTGAGCCCGCTACTTCCGCCCCTTGAACCACTCCAGCCGCGACATCCCGTCCAGCGACGTGCACAGCAGATCCTGGATGCCGTCGCCGTCGAGGTCGGCCGCCGAGACTGTGTCGCGCCGCGCGTAAATATAGGGAGCAAGGACCCGCTCCCCGCTGAATTGTATGCCGCCGAGATTCTCCCGCCAGACCAGCTTGGAAGGATTGTAGCTGACGCCAAGGTGGAACACCGCATGGACCACGTCGAGGTCGCCGTCGCCATCCGCATCCACATAATTCGTCAATGAGTCGAGGAAGCGCGGCGTGTGGAAGATCGTCTCCGCGTCGAAGTCCAGCGGGTAGTACTTGCGCGACGGATCCGGCCCCGGCTTGGCCAGCAAGGGCACGTGGGTCGATGAACTCCGCGACAGGTAGTCGGGATATCCATCGCCGTTGAAATCGAGCGCCACCGGATAGACGCCGCCGAAATTGTAAGACACCCTTTCATACTCGAAAAAGGTGGCGGACGGCGTCGGCCAAACCGGCCACGGCTGGACCACCGAGGTCTCGGTCCATTCGTAAAGCGTCCACACGTCGAGGTCGCCGTCCCAGTCCACGTCCCGCAGGTCCTCGCCCTCGACGGGAAAGCCCACCACCGGACTCTTCGGCGCCCAATCGAAGCGCAAGGCGTCCACGGCCCGGATCCACCGGAGATCATCGCGGGTCGTCACGCGGAGATCCGCAAGGCCGTCCTGGTTGCCATCGGTGTACTCGAGGCTTTCCCACGCGGGTCCTTCCTCGCTGTGCAGGACTTTCGGGCGGTAGGTTCCGTCTCTCTGGGAGAGGAGTTCGACCACCTCGTTGACCGTCGGCAGGTTGAAGCCGAGCGGAATGGTGGTGACGTGGATCAGGAAGTCGGGAATGCCGTCCTGGTTGCGCTCGACCACCGCCGCCACGGATGCCTCCGACCCGCGCCGGAGAAGCTCGGCGCGCTGGAATTCCCCCTGTCCCGAATTCCGCCAAAGCGCGATCACCGGATGGCCCTTGTTGACGGAAACCCGGCCGGTCTCGGTCAGCAGGTCGACGTCGCCGTCCCCGTCGAGATCGGCCACGTGGCGGAGCTTCCGGTCGTATCCGGGCACCCCGATTTCTTTCCTCACTTTCGAAAGCTTCCCCGCTTTGGCTCCCGGATGCCACACGATCTGGTCGATCCCGCCGCCGCCCAGCTGGGTTTTCCCGGACAAGGGCAGGATCAGGTCGCCGAAGCCGTCGCCGTTCAGGTCGGCGAAGGCCGGCCCGACCGGCGTGCCCGGATGCTCGAGCAGCACCTTGAAGGCGAACGAGGATTTCTTTTTGCCCGGGCGGATGGTGATTTCGGTCAGCACGTTGTCCTGATAGGCGACCCGGCCGCCGGCACGGATCATCCGCATGTGCTCCATCAGAATCCGGGTCCGCCCGCCGTCCTCCACCGCGACCACCCGCTCGAGCTCCTGATCGACCCGCTTTTCACTCAGGTCGGCCGCGCCGACCCGGACGTAGGCCCCGTCGCGCGGGGCGTAGAGGCAGAGCACCCGCGAGCCGAAATACAGTGGATTCGACCGCTCCACCGTGAGAAAGCACAAGGCCGCGGACAATTTCGGGATCATCACCGGGATCACGTCGTCCATGAAGCCGTCGTTCTGAGCCTTGGCGAAAAGGATTTCCTCGGCCGCGAACTCCCCGCCCCCCTCGTGCCGGCAGCGGAAGATCTGGTTGCCGTTGGTGGTGATAAAGGAATCCGGCGCGCCATCGCCGTCGAAGTCGCGCCACAGCCCGTTCCAGAGATCGGCATGAAGGAATTTCTCGGGCAGCGGCCGGGTCGCCACGCCGAGGAAACTGCTATTCCCCTGGTTGATCCACGAGCTGTCCTTGGCGAGGACATCGATCAACCCGTCGCCGGTCACGTCGTGGCACACGAAGCGGGTTCCGGTGAAGGGCAGCTTCGGCCCCGGGGGGCCGAAGCCGTCGAGGCCGAGCCCCGGACAGATCGCGTGCTGGAAGGTCCCGGAGCCCGCAGGCGAGCCAAAGGCCGTCAGCAGGTCGGGGAGGCCGTCCCCGTCAAAGTCCGCGACTTTGGTGACCGTGGTGTCCGGGACGCTGGCGAGCCACTCGCCGGCGCGGCGGAAGCCGGCCGCGCCCTGGTTCTCCCACCAGGCCACCTGCGTGCCCTCCGCCCCGGATGCCATCAGATCGAGGTCGCCGTCCCCGTCCAGGTCGACCGGCGTCACCTCCCGCGGCCGGGTGATGGTGTCCGCCAGGATCTTCCCCGGTTCGAAGGTGGCCGCGCCGCCGGGAAGGGGCAGCAAAGCGCAGAGGACCAGGAGGTGGCGGAAGGATATCACGGCGAGATAACGATTCCAAATCCGGGTTTCGCCTTGAAAAGCTCCGGAGCTGGCGGATCGGCAGCCACTGGAGGTCGCTCCGCGAGCGGTTTTTCCTCGTCATCCCCGCGGTCCGGCTGCTGTCTTGAAGTGTCCTCCAACTCATTGCCATCCATGAAATCCACGCTCCCGCTTTGCTTCGCCGCCCTCGTTTCCGCCGCTTCCGGCGCGGAAGGCTTCAAGGACACCCCGCTGATCCCGGGCTCCAAATGGCACGTGCACGACCCGGACCGCCCGAAGCCGGTCGTCGTCGCGCCGGGCACCACCTTCAGCCAGCAGGCCGCCGCCCCGGCGGACGCGGTGGTGCTGTTCGACGGCAAGGACTTTTCCAAATGGCAGGGCGAGCAGGGCGAGGTGAAATGGAAGGTCGCGGACGGCTACGGAGAAACCACCCGGACGGGACGGATCCGCACCAAGGACGAGTTCGGCGATTTCCAGCTGCACCTCGAGTTCGCCACCCCGGCGAAAGTCGAAGGCAGCGGCCAGGGCCGCGGCAACAACGGGGTGAACATCTACGGCAAGTACGAGATCCAGGTCCTCGACTCCTACAACAACGAGACCTATGCCGACGGCCAGGCCGCCGCGATCTACGGCCAGTCGCCGCCGATGGTCAACGCCTCGAAGCCGCCGGGCGAGTGGCAGACCTACGACATCATCTTCGAAGGACCCCGCTGGGACGAGGCCGGCAAGCTCGTTAAAAAAGCCTACATCACGCTGCTGCACAACGGCGTGCTGGTCCACCATCGCCGCGAACTCCTTGGCCACACGCCCTATCGCGGCGTCGGAAATTACGACAACCCGCATCCGGCCAAGGGCTTCATCGAGCTCTACGAGCACGGCAATCCGGTGCGCTTCCGCAACATCTGGATCCGCGAGGTCAAGGTGCCCGCGGCCGAGGACCTCGGAGCGGCGCCGGAGGCGAAATAAGCCGCCCTTCCACGCCCCGTGAAGTGGTCCCGGCTCAGGCCAGGATCCCCTTCACGACGTGACCATGGACGTTGGTCAGCCGGCGCTGGATGCCGTTGTGATAGAACGTCAGCTTCTCGTGATCGATGCCGAGCAGGTGGAGCAGCGTGGCGTGGAAGTCCGGCGTGGTGACGACGTCTTTCACGGCGTGGTAGCCGATCTCGTCGGTCGCGCCGTGGGCGTGACCCGGCTTCAAGCCGGCCCCGCAGAGGACGTTGGTGAAAGCCTGCGGGTGGTGGTCGCGGCCGCGGCTCAGGGTGCCGGCGCCCGCTTGGGCGTAGGGCGTGCGGCCGAACTCGGTGGTGATCATCACCAGCGTGTCGGCCAGCATCCCGCGGCCCTTGAGGTCGCGGATCAATCCGGCGACCGGCCGGTCGATCCGCAGCGCCTCGCCGGCATGCGACTTGTAGCCCTTGCCCAGGATGTCGTCGTGGGCGTCCCATGACACGCCGTCGCCGGTCCACAACTGGACCATCCGCACCCCGCGCTCGACCAGCCGGCGGGCGGCCAGGCAGTTCCGCGCGGTGTCGGCGCACTCCTTGCGGTCGAGCCCGTAGAGTGCTTTCACGGACTCCGGCTCGGCGGTGAAGTCCATCGCGTCCGGGATCGCCCGCTGCATCCGCGCGGCCAGTTCGTAGGCCCGGATCCGCGCGACCAGCGGGTCCGCCGCGGACTCCTCCAGCTCCGCCGCGTGGCGGCGGTTGAGTTTCTCTAACAGACCGAGCCGCGCCTTCGCGGTCTCGTCGCTGACGGGCGCGGACGGCTTCAAATTCGCCACCGCCTCGCCGCCGCGCGACTGGAAAGCGACGCCCTGATGGCGGGCCGGCAGGAAGCCGGACGACCAGTTGAAGGAACCACCGGCGGAATTCGGGATGCCGCGCGCGTCGGGCAACACGACGAAGGCCGGCAGGTTCTCGTTCCCGCTGCCGAGGCCGTAGGACAGCCAGGATCCCATCGCCGGAAAGCCCATCTGCCGGAAGCCGGTATTGGCCTGGAAGATCCCCGGGATATGGTTCGCCGTCTCCGCCTTCATCGAGCGGATCAAGGTCAACTCGTCGGCCACGCCGGCCAGCTCGGGAAAGAGATCGGACATCACCAGCCCGCTTTCGCCGCGCGGCTTGAACTCGAAATGCGGCCGGTGCATCCGCCCGATCTTGCCGAAGAAGGCATCCGCCGCGAACGAAGCCGGCAGATCCTTGTCGTGATACTTCACCAGGTCCGGCTTGAAGTCGAAGGAGTCGAGATGGCTCAAGCCGCCGCCGAGGAAGATATGGATCACCCGCTTGGCCCGCGGCGCGAAGTGAACGCCGGACTGCGGAGTCGCGGCGAGCAGGCCTTCCCGTCCCAGCAGGCCGGCCAGCGCGACGCCGCCGATCCCGAACACCGAGTCCCGGAGAAAATCACGACGGGCGAAGGTAGCGGGATTCATCGGAGGAACAGGAATTCGTTGGAGTTGATCAGCACCAGGCAGGTCTGCGCCAGACCGTGCTCGGCGAGGAAGGCGGCGGTCTCGTCGAGTTCGGCCGGCGTGATTTCGCGACCGAACGCGAGCAGCCAGCCGCGGCGGAGCTGGGCGCGCGGATCGTCCCCGGCCTCCTCGCGCAGCCGTTTCGCGAAGGCCTCCGCGGCGAACCGCGCCTGCGGGTCGTGCAGCAGCGACAGCGCTTGCAGCGGCGTGATCGTCGACGCGCGGCGCGGCAGGGTGACGCCGGGCGCGGCGCAGTCGAGCCCCTCCAACAGCGGATGCCCGCCGGAGTTGGCCCACAACCGGTAGAGGGTGCGGCGACGATTCTCCGGCGGGAAGCCGGCGACGGGATCGGTGAACTCGTGGTTGTTGCCGAGCTTCACCGCGACGTCGCGGAAGCTCGGGCCGCCCAGCTTCAGGTCGAGCGTGCCCGCCACCATCAGCATCGCGTCCCGCGCCTGTTCGGCGCTCAGGCGCTTGAGCGGCGCCCGCCACAGCAAGCGGTTGCCGCCATCGACCGCCAGGGCCGCCGGATTGGCCACCCCGCTCTGCTGGCGGTAGGCCGCGGAGCTCACCAGACGGCGGATCACCGGCTTCAACTTCCAGTCTTCCTCGACCAGCGTCGCGGCCAGCCAGTCGAGCAATTCGGGATGGCTGGGCCGCTCGCCATTGAAGCCGAAATCGCTGGGCGTCGCGACGATGCCCGCGCCGAACACGTGGTGCCAGAGCCGGTTGACGATGACCCGCGGGGCGAGCGGGTTCGCCGGATCCGCCAGCCAGCCGGCAAGGCGCATGCGGCGCTCGGCGTCGGACGCGCCCGCCGCCAGCCCGAAGTCCCCGTCCAGCCCCTTGAGCGCGCCGAGCCCGCGCGGGGCGACCGCATCGCCGGGCTCGGTGACATTGCCGCGCCGCAGGACATGGAACGGACCCGGCCGCTGGAAATGGGCGACGTGCGCGAACCCCGAAAAGCCCGGCTGGCCCGGGGTGCCCGCCAGCGTGATGCCCTCCCGCTCTTTCTCCGCCTGATGGACCCCGCCGAGCAAGGCCGCCAACTGGAAGTAGTCGCGCTGCGGGATCGGGTCGAATTTGTGGTCGTGGCAACGCGCGCACTGCACGGTCAACCCGAGGAAAGTCTGGCCGAGGGTGCCGACCAGATCTTCCAGGTGCTCCTCGCGGGCGACCCGCCGCATCGCCGCGGACCCTTCGCGATGACCGACCTGGTCCCAGGATCCGGAAACATGGTAGCCGGTGGCGATCAGCGCGTCGAGGTCGCCCGGCTTCAGCGCGTCGCCGGCAATCTGCAAGCGCGTGAACTCGTCATAGGGCAGGTCCGCGTTGAAGGCCTGCACCACCCAGTCGCGGTAGCGCCAGGCCTGCTCGCGGATCCGGTTGCGCTCGAAGCCCTGGCTCTCGCCGAAACGGATCACGTCGAGCCAGTGCCGCGCCCAGTGCTCGCCGAAAGCGGGCGAGGCGAGCAGGCGGTCGACAAACTGCTCGTAGGCTTGCGGCCGGGAATCCGCGACGAGCTTCTCGATCTCCTCCGGCTGCGGGGGAAGTCCGGTAAGATCGAAACTCGCGCGCCGGGCCAGCGTCCGCAGATCGGCTGCCGCCGCGGGCGCCAGCTTCTCCGCCTCGAGCCGCGCGAGCACGAAGCGGTCCACCTCGTTGCGCGGCCACCCGGGGTTCTTCACCACCGGCAGCGGCGGCCGCTTCACCGGCTGCAAGGACCACCAGTCGTAGCCCGCCCGCTGCCCGGTGGTCGCCAGATACGGGTCGACCGGCTGGTCGCTCCACTCGGCGCCGGCCGCGAGCCATTTCTCTAACAGCTCGACCTCGGCCGGCGCGAGCGGCGGGCGCTTTTTGGGCATCTCGCCGTCGTCGATCTGCACCCACAGCTCGCTCTGCGCCGGGTTGCCGGCGACGATCGCCGCGGCGGCCCCGGCGGCGGTCGTCAGGTCCAGCTCGCCTTTCGCGTCCGAGGGATTGTGGCACTCGACACAATGGCGCGAGAGGATCGGGGCGATCTTCGCCGTGAAATGCCGCTGCCCGGGTGACGGCTCGCGGGGTGGCGCGGCCGGCTTCTCCGCGGGATGCCGGTCGAGCTTCCCCCGCCAGACCTCCAGGCCGGACCAGTTCGCGTGACCGCCGGCGCTCGTCAGCTCGATCCCGCCGTTGCGCGCGGTCGTCACCCACGGCCCGAGCTGCTGCCAGCTCCCCGCGCCGCCGCTGTCATGATCTTCCAGCACCACGTTCCCGTTCAGCGTGGCGGACCAGGTTTGCGCCTCGTTGTCCTCCCACACGTAGAGGAACACCGTGAGATCGCCCTCCGGCAGGCCGCCGACGCGGAGACGGTTGTTGCCGCCGGCATTCCACAGGCTGCTGTGGATGACCCGCGCCAGCTCGCCGGGGGCCGCGGGGTGGAGCGCCACCGCGGGGTTTTCGAAACGGCGCATTCCCTCGCCCAAGCTCTCCGGACCTGCTTCCCACGCTGCTTCGCCGCCGATCGCCGGACCGCCCAGATTGATCCGCCGCAGCGGCAACTCCGGTTCCTCCGCCGCCGCCAGCGTGACCGCAAGCCCTCCCGCGAACCAACGGGTCGCCAGGAGCAGCTGCGGGATGGGGAAGAGTTTCATGGGCCCGTGTTCGCTACGTCCGGCAAGACACCGGCTTTGCAAGAAGCATTTCCTGCCCCCGCCGGCAGGCAAAAGGTTCCGCCAATCCGTGACATCGGGGTTGCGCCAACCCGGACTTTGTGAAATTTTTCACAAGCTTCCCCGCTGCTTCCACCATGAGCACCACCACCGTTCCCCAGAACCGCAGCGACCGGTTCCCTTTTGAACTTGTCCGGCCCCAACTGGAACGCGTGGAGGCTTCCATCCGCGACCAGGTCCGCGCCTTCGACCCCGCCGTCGAACCCTACGTCAGCTACGTCTGCAACACCTCGGGCAAGCGCATCCGCCCCGCTCTCTCGATCCTGGTCGGCGGCGCCCTCGGCGGCGTGAATGACGACCACCTGCAGATCGGCGTCGTCCTCGAGCTGATCCACATGGCCACCCTGGTTCATGACGACATCATCGACGGCGCGGTCACCCGCCGGATGATCCCGACCTCGAACGCCAAGTGGGGCGCCGGCCTTTCGGTGCTGCTCGGCGACGCCCTGTTTTCCCACGCGCTGGCCCTCGCCACCGAGTTCAACGACATCACGATCTGCCGCAAGGTCGGCCGCGCCTCGCGCGAGGTCTGCGAAGGCGAGATCGTGCAAACCCAGCGCCGCTGGGACCTCACGCTGACCAAGACCGACTACTTCCGGATCATCGAGATGAAGACCGGGGCCCTCTTCGCCGCCGCCACCGGGATCGCCGCGGCGCTCTCCGGCGCCGACGCGGAAACCGAGGCCAAGCTCTACGACTACGGCCTCAAGCTCGGCACCGCCTATCAGATCTACGACGATTGCCTCGACCTCGTCGGCAGCGAGGCGGACGTCGGAAAAACGCTCCGCACCGACCTCGAGAAGGGCAAGCTCACCTTGCCCATCCTCAACCTGCTCGAAAGCGCCAGCGAATCGCAGCGCTCGAAGCTCACCAAGCGGATCATCGAACAGGAGCCGCTCGACCTGCCCGTGCTGGTCGGAATCGCCGAATACGAAGGGGCCATCGAGTCCGCCGTCGACACCGCCGCCGACATGCTCGGCACCTGCCGCGAGCACCTGGTCGGCCTGCCCGGCGGCGAGCACGTGGAGGCCATGGAACAGATCACCTGGTTCCTCGGCGCGCTGTTGCAGAAATGCCGGCGCTGAGGTCGGTCTTTCGAAATAGGTCCTATAGGTCCTATCGGACCTATTTTTTTGTAGCCCGGCGTGAGCTGTACTCTCACAGCCCCCCTCTTCTAAAAAACACCCTACATATCCCCCGATGATTCGCACCCATCTACTAAATATGGCGTAGTTTTCAAATTGACGACGCCACCGGTGGTAAATAAGATCCCGTTCATCGTTTTCAGACCTCATGCGCTGCGTGCAATGCGGATCATTCAAGGACAAGGTGCTCGACTCCCGGATGTCGAAAGACGGCACCACCATCCGCCGCCGCCGCGAGTGCCTCGGCTGCACCTATCGCTATACCACTTATGAACAAATCGAGCGGACCGAACTACGGGTGGTCAAACGCGACGGAACCCGCGAGGCGGTCCACCGCGAGAAAATCATCAGCGGCATGATCAAGGCCTGCGAGAAGCGCCCGGTTTCGATGGACCGCCTCGACCGCGCGGTGGAGGAAATCCTCACCGAACTCCATCAGGACCACTTGGTGGAAGTGCCCTCGTCCTCGATCGGGGTCAAGGTGATGGACAAGCTGCACCACATCGATCCGGTCGCCTACGTCCGCTACGTTTCGGTTTACCGCCAGTTCGAGGACGTCGGCGAGTTCATCCGCGAAATCCAGGCGCTGGAACGGCGCCCGGCCCGCGACCCGCTGCAACGCCGCCTGTTCAAGGATTGAGAATTTCCCGTCGCGCTGTTCCCACCCTCCACCCCGCTCCCACCCGCCCTACCCCGCCACTGAAACTCCCGTGATTTCCCTCATCGGCACCCGCCCGGCCATCCAAGTCGGACACCATCAAGTCCTTCATTACGACACCGTCTGGCTCGGGGTGGCCCTGCGCCGCGCCGCCGCCGCCGCCGAACGCGACGATTTCCCCTTCGTCGACGAGATCCGTCTCGGCATCGAGCAGTACCTCGAGACCAAGTGCCCGCTGCGCCTGCTCCCGCTGGCCGATCTCTATGACCGGATGCGCCACATGCTGACGCGCATCGGCTGCGAGTCGATCGCCGACAAGCTCGAACCGCTGGCCCCGCCGGTGACCCTCTCGCTGACCAAGTTCGCGCAGGAGGCCGGCAACGGCTTCGAACTCGCGTTTTTCGCCGCCCTGCGCGACGAGCTCGCCCACCTGCGCGAGTCGGGTGCCGAGGATATCCGCTTCACCGGCCTGCGCGACGCTGCCCAAGCCCTCGGCGGCTCGGAAAAATGGGACAGCCGCTGCGAGCGGATGCTGTCCGAGATCCGCAACTTCCTCGGCAACCTCGACCGCGAGCACCGCCAATTCAGCCGCCCCCTCCGCCTCCGCGTCGATGCCGAGCGCTGAGGGAGAGGAGGATCCTCCCACCATGACCCTCTTCGAAAAGATCATCGCCCGCGAGATCCCGGCCACCATTCTCCACGAGGACGAGCACTGCCTCGCCTTCACGGACATCAGGCCCGGGGCGCCGGTGCATTTCCTCGTCATCCCGCGCAAGCCGATCCCGCGCATCGCCGAAGCGGCCGCGGAGGACCAGGCGTTGCTCGGCCACTTGCTGCTCACCGCCGGCCAGCTCGCCCGCGACCAGGGCTTCGCGGAGAATGGCTTCCGCCTCGTGATCAACAACGGCCCGGACGGCGGTGAATCCGTCCCGCACCTCCACGTCCACGTGCTTGCCGGCCGCCCGCTCGGCTGGCCACCGGGTTGAGTCGCAGGGCCTTGGGGCAGCCGCGCCGGTCGCGGGGCGCTCACCCCACCGCGGGTGCCACCATCGACCACGCGATCCCCAGCAACGCGCAGGCTCCGAGGGTCGGGATCACGCCCACCTTGAAGCGCTCCATCGCCAGCCAGGCTCCGATCGCCACCACGACCACGAACCCGTCGATGGTCCCGGCCACCGGGCGGACGGCATGCCAGCCGAACCAGATCGCGAGGTTGAGGATCACGCCGACGACCGCCGCGGTGATCGCACCGAGCGTCGACGCCAGCGCGGGTCGCTCGCGCAGGCCTTCGACGTGGGGCGCGCCGAGGAAGACAAACAGGAAGCAGGGCAGGAAGGTCACCCAGGTGGTGATCGCCGCGCCGAGGATCGCGGCGAGCAGCGGCGGTAGCTCGCCAGGGTTCTGCCAGGCCGCGACGAAGCCGACGAACTGCAGGACCATGATCAGCGGCCCCGGCGTCGATTCGGCCAGCCCGAGCCCGCCCATCATCTGGCGCTGGCCGAGCCAACCGTGGTGCTCCACCGCCATCTGGGCGACGTAGGGCAGCACCGCATACGCCCCGCCGAAGGTGACCAGCGCCGCCTTGCTGAAGAACAGCCCCTGCTGGAAATGGATGCCCTGCCATCCGCCGAGCAGGCCGCAGGCCAGCACCGGCAACCACCAGAGCGCGAGGCAGAGCAGGGTCACCCCCGCCGTGCGCGGCCCGCTCGCCCGGGGTGCCGGCGGCAGGACGACCCGCGGCAGGCCGTCGGTCTCCGTCGTCCCGTGCCCCCGCGCCGCCGGGAACTGCCGCGGGAAGCGCTTGCCGCCCATGAATCCGCTCGCCGCCGCCGCCAGCAGGATCGCGACAAAGGGGGCTTTGAAAAAGAAGATGGCGACGAAGGCGAGCAGCGCCAGCACCCGCAGCGCCGGGGTCTTCAAGGCCTTCGAGCCGATCCGCGTCACCGCCGCGACGACGATGGCGATGACCGCCGGGATCAGCCCGTGGAAGATCCCTTGGATCCACCTGACCTCGCCGCCGGCCATGTAGAGCCAGCTCAGGCCGAGCAGGATGAAGGCCGACGGCAGCACGAACAGCACGCCGGCCGCGATCCCGCCGCGCGCGCCGTGCAGGCGCCAGCCGAGGTAGGTCGCGAGTTGCTGGGCCTCGGGCCCGGGCAACAGCATGCAAAAGTTGAGCGCATGGAGGAAGTGGTCCTCGCTCAGCCAGCGGCGCCTCTCGACCAGCTCCTTGTGCATGATCGCGATCTGCCCGGCGGGTCCGCCGAAACTGATCCAGCCGAGCTTGCTCCAGAAGCGCAGGGCCTCGCCGAAGCTCGGAGCGGGGGGCGCGGCGGGTTCGTTCATCATCGCGCAAAAGCTTCGCCTCACCATGGGTCCACACCGGACCTGATCCCTCAGGAGCACATCGCTGTTCGAGCAAGTATCCCCAACAGGAATCGAACCTGTATTTTCAGTTTAGGAAACCGATGTTCTATCCGTTGAACTATGGGGACCAAGGCGCGAAATCCTCCCGGTGTGGCGGGCCTCAAGCAAGCCGGAAATCGGGCGCGGGCGGATCGGTTAGGCGGATCCCGGGTGAGCGCCGCGACATGCCGCAGCACCCGGAGAAAACGCCCGATCCGCCAACCTCACAGACTGGCGATCGCCACCACCACCTCTTGGGCGGACTTGACCACGCCACCCGGCTTTTCCCGGGTGATCACGAAGGCTGCCGGCTTGCGCACGGCGAGCTTGGAGTCGATCGGAATCACGACGGTGTCCTGCCCGGCCGGGATGTCGAACACGCCGCCGTCCACCGGCAGCGCGTCGCGGTCGGGGTCGACGATCCAGAGCTGGTACTGATGCCGCCCGGGATCATTCGCGGGGATGCCGGTGAGTGTCATGTAGCCCTCCTGGCGCTGGTCGCTCCAGACCACCTCGCCACCCGCCTTGATGTAATCTCCCGGGGTGCCGACAAAGGGAATGCCCTTGAGACCCGCTTCCTGCTGCAACAAGGCTTCGCGCCGGGCATCAGCGGTCAGCGGGGCCTTTTCGCCCGTCCCACCGCGGATCAGAAGCAGACCGAGCAAACAAGCCGCCGCCGCCCAGCCGAGCCAGGGACCGATCACCACCTTCGACTTTTCCGGAACTTGCGGCACTTCCCGCGGCATTTCCACCACCGGGCACAAGCGCTCCGCCAGTCCCGGCGGCAGGGCCGGCGCGGAATCGCGCGACAAGGTCGCCTCGAACTCGGCGGCGAGCAGGTCCAGCGAGGCATCGCCTGCCACACCCAGCACCCGCGAGAGTTCCGACCACTCGGCCGACTCCTCGGCGTCCAGATCCCCCAGCACGCGGCCGGCGTCCAGTTCCTCGAAGCGCGAAAGCATTTCTTCCCGGCTCATGACAATGAATCGGGGTTGAGGTTGATGCCGCCGCCATCGCGCTGCAGCAAGGCGCGCGCTTCGATCAGACCGCGGCGAAGGCGGGTTTTCACGCTGCCGAGGGGCTGCCCGGTGAGGTCGGCGATCTCGGCGTGGGTCATTCCCTTTTCGAAATGGAGCACGAACAAGCGGCGGGTTTCGTCCGGCAGGCGTTGCAACGCGGCCCACAAGGCATCGCGATCCATCCCGAGGCCCGGCGTGCTCACCTCGGCGGGGATCTCCGACTTCTCCGGCAGGCTCTCCATCTCCGGCAAGCGCTGTTGACGGCGCAGCCAGTCGATCGCCCGGCGCCGCGCGATCATCGAAATGAAGCCGCCTTCGCTGGCAATCGCCGGGTCGTGGCGGCCGGCACTCTTCCAGACTTCGGTGAAAATTTCCTGCACCAGGTCCTCGGCGGCGAAGTGGTCCTTCACCCGGCGGCGCACGATGCCCCAGACCAGAGGCCCGTGGACATCGATGCACTCTTTCATCGCCCGCGGGTCTCCCTTCGCCACCGCGTCGAGCAGGGCGGGAGGCGCGGGAGAGATGACTCCGGTCTCGGGCACGCTTCGTTTTAGGTCGGTATCCACGGAATGCAAATGGAGACTTTGTCCGGAAGCCGAGCCCAGCCGGCGGACCAGGCGGACCCGCCACGGGGCGCGCTGCGCCGCCGGCAGGCACGATCCCGCGGCCGCGGCGAGCAGGCGGGAAAATCGGCTGGCGGGGAATTGGCGGATATAAAAAGCCATCGGATCGGAGGTTCGCGATGAGCCTCTGCCTGATGGATTCGCCGGATGCCCGGAATTGGATTCAGGATTCTTCCGGCTCCCTCGCCCCGGCCGTGCGGCCGGGTAGGGTCGGACGCCCTCGGCCGACCGGCCTGCCTTCCGTAGCTTCAGCGGAGGAGGGAACGGTCCCCAAAGCCCCGTTCCACCCTCAGGGCAAGAAGCAACCCTTCCGTGCTTCGCGGACGAGCGAGCCTGCCCTCCGTAGCCTTGGCGAAGGAGGGGGCGCGTCGTCCCACCATTATTCTTCCAACTGGACTTTCTCCAGCTCGAGCCGCCGCTCTTTCAGAATCCTCGTCCCGATCTCAAAGCCGCGGCGGTGCCCGGCCCGCCAGCCGGCCTGCCGGTAGCCCGCAAGTTCGTTGCCACCCGAACCGTCCCCCGCGGGCGGCGGCATGGCATCCGGCTCCTCCAACAGCGCCGGATCGAGGAACTCCAGGACGGCGTCGCGATAGCCCGCATGCCAGAATTTCCAGCGCATCGAACCCTCCTTGGCTTCACCCAGGCCGAGCTTGATCTCTTCCGCCGTCGGCTCGAAGTCGCCGCCCTTCATGCCGTGCATGAAATACCGCTGGTAGGACCCGTGCAGTTCCTTCGACAGCTTCCCGGTGTCGTCCTCCTCGCGCGGGCCGACGACCCGCAACGAGCCGCTGCCGTAGCCTTCCAAGGTGAACCGCGGGATGGTCCCGCGCAGCAACTTGCCGGTGCTGGCATCGAGCACGAAAGTTCCCGTCAACTCCGTATCATTGCCTTCCTTTCGCGTCTCCCAACCGCCGGCCTCCAGGCAGCTTGCAAAATACGGCACCGGCCGGCCATAAGTCCGCAAGGTCACTTCGAGCGGCTGGTCCGCGGTCGGCCGCACCGACAGCACCAGCGCATGAAGAAACGCTGCCAGATCGCCATCGGTCACCTCGTCGAAGTAGAGGAAAGCGAATGACTTCTCCGGTGACCGCTTCAGGCTCCAGGTCTTCCAGCGTCCACTTTGGAACAAGGCATTGACCTGGGTCACGAAGGAGCTGGCGGGATTGAACAGGTCGTGGAACAAATGGTACGGCTGCCCGAGCGCGTCGAGCGGTTCTTCCCTGTCGTCCCCGGTCCACACCGGCAGCAATTCCCAGGTCGGCTGGTCCGGACCGCTTTCGCCGCCGAGCCGGAACGGAATCCACACCGGCGGCCGGGCCGGCAACGCCGCTTTGGCCGTCACCCCGGGAAAGACCACGCGGGCCACCCCGAAAGCGTCCGTCTCGATTTTCGTCCCGGGCACCGGGGTGGGATCGACCGGCACCCCGTCGTCGCCGGGCCGGGTGATGTAGTTGCCGGCGAATTTCGCCGCCCAGGATTGATCCGCCGGATCCTCGGTCACCATCTGGATCACCAGCGGCACTTTCGGCGTGCCGCCCGACGACCGCAGCAGGCATTGCAAGGTCGCCGCCAGCACCTGCTCGCGCGAATACGGGCTGTAGGCCGGCTTCGGCCAAGCTTTCACCCGCAACACCACCGGGGCATCGGGCACCGAGGTCGAGTCCAAGGGCTCCACCGAAATCCCGAAGGCCCGCGCCAGGTTCTGCTCCAGCTCCTGCCCGCCCGGAATCGCCATCGTCCCGTGCTGGCACGGCCGCGATTCGCTGATCAAGGCGTGGATTCCGTAGCCGTGGTTGGCCTCGTAGGCCACCGGCCCGAGCGGCACCGATGCCGGATCCGAGCGCGGCCCGAGGTTCACCGGCTGCTCGATCGTCCCCAGCCCGACCACCGTCGCGGCGAGCGGCGAGATAAGCCCCAACGCTCCAAACACCGCCGCCCACACATAAGCCGATCTCATAAGGAAGATTACGAGTCGGCACCCCGGAATCTTCGGGCATTTCCGGCGTCCGCGGCTGGCGGCCGGGTAGGGTCGGACGCCCTCGGCCGACCGGCCTGCCCTCGGTAGCCTTGGCGAAGGAGGGGGCGCGTCGTCCCTACCTCCCCTCACTCACTTCCCCCACCCCGCCGGCACTTCCCCCGCCTTCGCCTTCCACGCCGCATCCCCACGCACCCCCGCCGCGGCGAAGTCGAAAGGCGTGAACCCGATCTTCCCCGCCACCGCCGGATCCTTGAAGCGGAAGTCGCCAGCCGCGGGATTGACGAAGCCGGGGTCCGCGACCACCGAGTTCACATCATGGCCCGCCTCCCGCCACTTCTCCATCGATCGCCCGAAGGAGTTCACCCCGCCGGGATCCGCGAGCAAGTAGAGGTTGCGGTCGATCTCGAACCTGCCGTTCCCCTGCCCGCCGCCGCTCCACAGCCGGCCCTTGTCCCACAGCACGATGTTCCCGGTGAAGCGGAACGAAAGATGATCCTCCGGCCGCGTGAACTGGAGCTGCTGGTCGCGGGCATGCGCGAAGATGTTGTTCCGGATGATATTCTCTTTCCCGTAGTGCTGGTGATAGCCGCCGCTGGTGGTGCGATAGACCAGGTTGTCCTCTAACAGAATTCCGGTGCTGCCCTCGTCGTTGTAGAGCCCCCAGCCGCCGTAGTCGTAGGAGACGATGTCGTGGATCCGGTTGCCGCGCAGCACGGTGCCCTCCGACGGCCCGAGGGTGTAAATGCCGCCCATGTCGCTGAGCAGGCCGTTGCCGATGTGGTGGATGTGGTTGGCCTCGATCCGGTTGCGCTTCGCCTCGCTCTCGTCGTAGCCCCAGCGCCAGCCGACCGAGACGCCGGTGTAGGGAAAATGGCTGATCGCGTTGTGGAGCACCGTGTTGTCCCCGCTGTGGCCGATCCACACGCCGACCGCGCAGGGGAAAACCTTGCCGCCATCGCGCAGGATGCAGTCCTGCAAGGTATTGCCGCCGGTGTCGCGCTTCATCGCCATCGCACCGAAGCGGACCCCGCCGGCCCCGAGGTCGTGGAGCAGCGACTTTTCCACCCGGCAGCCGCGGCAACCGTCGCGGAACCAGATCCCGTAGAGCCCGGTGTGGCCGATCTCGCAGTCGCCGATCACCACCTGCTCGGCATGGTCCACCTGGACCACCGCCTCGATCGGCGCGGCCGCCTGGCTCGGCTCGAAGCCGCCCGGCGGGCAGGTCCAGCCGGCATGGCGGAAGGCCAGGCCGCGGATCTCGACGTGCTTCACCTTGGCGTCCGGCTTGCCCGCGATGACCACGAATTGCCCGGCCACCGGCGCCACGACCTCCGCCGTCGCGGCGACCTCACCCGGCAGCGGCCGGTAGTGAAGCCGGCCACCCGGCGACAGGAACCACTCGCCCGGTTCATCAAACGCCTTCTCCAGGTTTTCCAACACCAGGCCGCTCTTCGGATCCCAGGGATTCCACGTCTTCATCGCTTCGCCGCGGGTGACAAAACCCGTTTCGTTCACGCTCTCGATGAAGCGCCGGGTGTTGTCCCACTTGTGGTAGGCGAGCATCTGGACCTTCGCCAGGGCCTCACCCTGCAGACCCCGCAACAGGTCGAGCGCCTCGCCCTCGAGCGTGACCGTCTGCCGCGCCTTGCCGTCGATCACCTCCTCCTTCACCTCCTTCATCCGGAAAAATCCCGTGTCCGGCTCGCGCGCCCGCACCGCCCGCCGGCCGTTGACCCAGAGTTGCTCGAAGGCCGGACCCTCCACTTGGGTCGACCACATGCCGGCGTCATCGACCTGAAATCCCCCGATCACCCGCCCCCCGGAAATCACCGGCCTCGCCCCTTCCGCCGCCACCAGCCGCAGCGGTCCCTTCGCCGTCCCGGAATCCTCCGGCTTCAATACCAGCGGCCCGGTCAAGCGGTGGACGCCGTCGGCAAACGCCAGCTCGATCGTTTCCTCCGGCTGCGCCTTCCGGACCTCGCGCGCTTTCTCGAGTGCCTTTGCCACGTCATCGCCCGGCTTCACCTCGATCCGCACCGCCGCGCCGGCCGTCCCGGCCAGGAATACAAGCATGATCCATCGCATCCCACGGATACCCGACTCCGCCCGGCGATCTGTCCGGCCAAGCTCCCGGCAAGCTTGACTCGACCGCTATTGGACAGCATCCTGCCCAAGTGAAAGCCATCACCTATTCCGCCGCCCGGGAGAACCTCGCATCGACGATGCAGTCCGTGTGCGACGACCGGGAGCCCGTGATCATCACCCGCAAGCGCGACCAAGCGGTCGTCATGATTTCCCTGGATGACTACGAGTCGATGCTGGAGACCTCCTATCTCCAGCGCTCCCCGGAAAATGCCCGGCGGCTTCATCAAGCCATCGATCAGTTGGAAAGCGGCCGTGGCGAAAATCGCAAGCTTCCCGAGCTCGGATGAAGCTCGTCTTCGCCGACCGGGGCTGGGAAGACTTCTGTTTCTGGATCGACCACGACCGGAAGCTTGCCAAACGACTGATCCGCTTGATCGACGAGTGCCAGAGAACGCCGTTCGAGGGCATCGGCAAACCCGAGCCCTTGCGCGACAACCTCAGCGGCTACTGGTCCCGCCGCATCACCGACGAGCACCATCTGGTGTACAAAATCGCCGGTGACGAGCTGTGGATCGCCCAGGCCCGCTTCCACTATTGACCGACGCGGGGTAAGGCCCGTCCCTATCTCCCGGACGAATGTCCAGGCACCCGGCCGGAGGAACCCCGCCGTGTACTGGACCGCGGATC
>CAMCYK010000112.1 GCA_945883695.1 Akkermansia muciniphila
CGGGCGCTGCGAGCTGCAGCGGAGTTGCTTTTGGAAATCGTTGAGGCCGAGGTTGCGGCAATTCGTCGAGCACAGCAGCCAGCCGCCGGGGGCGAGGATGTCGATGGCGAGTTGCGCGAGTTCGCCGAAGTTTTCTTCGACCCGGAAGACTTTGCCTTTTTCGTCGCGTGAAAAGGTCGGCGGGTCGAGGACGATGCCGTCGAAGCTGCGGCCTTGTTTGGCGAAACGGCGCAGCCGTTCCGCTACGGGAGGGAACGGCGCGGCCGTTCCGCGACGGATTCACGTTTCGACCCAGACGCTCTTCAGATACGGCTCGCCGGTGAAATCGGGGGGCATCGGGGTGGCGTCGAGTTTCAACAATCTCCGCGAGGCCTCCCGCAGCTGGCGTTCGAAGTCGCGCGGCGAGAGGGTCCGGCAATTGGTCGAGGCCAGCAGGAAGCCGCCGGGCGCGAGGCAGGCCAGGGCGAGCTCCGCCAGCCGGCCGTAGTCCTTTTCGACGCGGAACACCTTGCCGTCCTTGTCGCGGGAGAAGGTCGGCGGATCGAGCACGATGCCGTCGAAGGTGCGGCCCTGTTTGGCGAAGCGGGCGAGCCAGTGGAAGGTGTCGCCCTTGCAGAAGTGGTGCGCGGCGGGGTCGAAGCCGTTCAGGGAGAAGTTCCGCTTCGCCCAGTCGAGGTAGGGCTGGGCGAGGTCGAGGGTGGTGGCGGTGGCGCCGGCCGCGGCGGCGAAGACCGAGAAGGCGCCGGTGTAGGCGAAGGTGTTGAGCAGGGTCTGGCCGGGCGCCAGCCGTTCGCGCAGGGCGGCGCGGTGGTCGCGCTGGTCGAGGAAAATCCCCTGCGAATAGCCGGCTTGGAACGAGATCTCGAAAGCCAGGCCGCTCTCGTGGATCACGAAGGGCTCGGACTGCTCCGGGCCGCAGAGATGGACCGGGGAGTCTTTCTGTTGTTGATCCAGCTGTTTCCAATAGACGCAGCGCTTCTGGTCGCGCAGCCAGGCCAGCAGTTCCGGCGGCGGCTGGCGGTCGCGGGTCGACAGCAGCCAGCGGCCGGCGAAATCCTCGAGTTCGAGGCCCGGAAGATGGTCGCCTTCGCCGTCGACCAGGCGCAGCGCGTCGTTGCCGGGCCGGCGCAGCGGGCTGCGGCGGGCGAGGGCGGCTTCGAGCAAATGTCGCATGGGAGGCATTGCCATGAGGGATCAGGCCGCTAGCATCCAGCGCGAAATGAGCGACCTCGCCTCCCAACTCGACCAAGCCCTCGCCGCCGGCCAGCTCCTCGCAAGCTCGCGTCAGAACATCGACCTGTTGCTCCGCGGATCGGCCTCGCCGGTCGCCGCGGCGGCCGTGGCCGAACTCGCCGCCGCCGGCCAGTGGGAGGAACTCAACGACCGCTTTTTCAAGACCCTCGCCTTCGGCACCGGCGGCCTGCGCGGCCGGACGATCGGCCGGGTGGTGACGGCCGCGGAGAGCGGCAATGGCGGACCGAACGGTCGGCCGGAGCACCCCTGCGCCGGCACCGCGACGATGAATTTCTTCAACCTTTCTCGCGCGGTCCGCGGCATGATCGCCTACGCCAAACGCCACGTCGGCACGGCGCGCGAGCCGAAGCTGGTGTTCGCCCACGATACCCGCCACTTCTCCCGCGACTTCGCCGAGTTCTGCGCGAAGACCGCGGCCGAACTGGGCTGCGACGCCCTCCTGTTCGACTCCGGCCGCTCGACACCCGAGCTGTCCTTCTCGATCCGCGAGTTCCGTGCCGATGCCGGGGTGATGCTGACCGCCAGCCATAACCCGGCGCACGACAACGGCTTCAAGGCCTACTTCAACGACGGCGCGCAAATCGTCGAGCCGCACGCCTCGGCGATCATCGCCGAGGTCAACGCGCTCGAGAGCGAAATCTACGAGCCGCTGCCCGCCGCGGAGCAGGGCCGCGTGACGGCGATCGGTGCCGAGATCGACCGCCGCTACATGGACCGGCTCAAGTCGCTGCTGATGCGGCCGGAACTGCTCGAAGGCCCGGCGACCCGCGTCGTTTACACCAACCTCCCCGGCGTCGGCGGCGTGATCATCGTGCCGATGCTCCGCGAGCTCGGCTTCGAGGTGATCACGGTGCCCGAACAGGACATCCAGGACGGCCGCTTCCCGACCGTCGAATCGCCGAACCCGGAGAACGCGCCGGCCTTGAAGATGGCGATCGATCTGGCGGTCAAGGAAGGCGCGGAGATTGTCATCGGCACCGACCCCGACAACGACCGGATGGGTGTGGCGGTGCGCGATTCGAAGGGCGGGATGGTGCTGCTGACCGGCAACCAGATCGGTTCGCTGATGGCGTGGTACCGCGTCAAGACCGCCTTCGAGATCGGCTGGCTGAACGACGCGACCCGCGCCCGCGCCCTGTTCGTGAAGACCTACGTCACGACCGAACTCCAGCGCGCGATCGCCGACCGCTTCGGGATCGGCGTGGTCGATACCCTGACCGGCTTCAAGTATATCGCCGAGAAATTGCGCAAATACGAGGACGCGATCCCGGCCGACAAGAAGGGCGGCGACTACCGCTCGCTCGACGAGGCGACGACCCGGGCGCTGCGCCTGGAGTACTCGCGCTTCTTCCTGTTCGGCGGCGAGGAGAGCTACGGCTACCTCGGCTGCGACTTTGTCCGCGACAAGGACGGCAATGGCGCCGCGGTGATGTTCGCCGAGGTGGCGGCCTACGCCAAATCGGTCGGCAAGACGCTGGCGGAGCTGTTGGATGATATCTTCGTCGAGTTCGGTTACCACGATGAGCGCGGCAAATCGCTGGTGATGGAAGGCGCCGACGGGGCTTCCAAGATCCAGGCGCTGGCGGCTTCCTACTCGGCCGATCCGCCGGTCGAGGTCGATGGTTCCGCGGTCGCGACGATCCGCGATTTCGCCACCCAGGATTTGTTCGATGCCGAGGGCGACGCGTTGCCGAAGGAAAAGATGCTGTTCGTTGATCTTGCCGACGGGCGTTCGTTCGCGGTGCGGCCTTCCGGCACCGAGCCGAAGATCAAGTTCTACCTGTTCGGCAAGGCCGCGCCGTCGGCGGATCTCGCGGGATCGAAGGCGCGGGTCGGAGCGTCGCTCGATTCCCTGTGGTCGGCGATCGAGGCGGACGCGAAGCGGCGGATGGCGTGAGGGGTGGCGATCGAGGCGGGCGCGAAACTGCGGATGGGGTGAGGGGAGGTGATCGAGGCGGACGCGAAACTGCGGATCGCGTGAGGGGAGGTGCTTCTCTCCGCCAGCAGGCTGGCGGAGGGAGAGCGGCAGCAGGCTGCACGCAGTCCAAGGAGCGCGCCGGTGGATCGGCTCCGGGGACCTTGCTTTGACATGCCGGCTGAAGCCTGCGCTCCCTAGTTGCCGTCCCGATGACCGCTGCTCCCCGATTCGTCCTCCGCCTGCTGGCCGCCCTTGCCAGCGGGCTCGGCATGGCCTTGCTGTTCCCGCCGTTCCACGCGGGCGATCTGGTGTGGGTCGTGTTCATTCCCCTGTTGGTCGCGCTGTGGAGCCTCGGGCCCCGGCGCCGGAAGCGGGCGGCCGGGCTGCTGGGCTTTCTAACAGGACTGGCGTTTTTCCTGCCGAACCTCGCGTGGTTGCGCACGGTCAGCGACGTCGGTTGGATCATGCTGTCGCTGTATCTGGCGGTGTTCCCGGCGCTGTGGGCGGTCTTTGCCGCGACCCTCGGCAATCCCTGGCCCGGCCCGGAGCCGCTGCCGGATCACGGGCCCATCGTGCGGATGCCCTTGCCGGAACAAGGCGGCGGCCGCTGGGCGGTATCGCTGCGCAGCCTGCGCTTCGCCTTCGCCTGCGCGGCGGTGTGGACGGGCCTCGACTGGCTGCGCGGCTGGCTGTTCACCGGCTTCGGCTGGAACACGCTGGGCGTGGCCTTCCACGAGACGCCGGTGATCGCCCAGGCGGCGGACCTGCTGGGGGCGACCGGTCTTTCGATCCTGCCGATTTTTCTGCAAGGCGTGATCGTCCAGGCCGGCCGCCGGCTGGCGCGCGGCGCCCGCTCGGGAACGCTGCGGACGCATTACGACTTCGGCCTCGCCGCGTTGCTGGTGGCGGTGGTTACCAGTTACGGCATCTGGCGGATCTCGACGCAGGGCCAGGGCGAGTCGATCCGGCTGCGGGCGCTGCTGGTCCAGCTCAATATCCCGCAGGAGGCCAGCCGGCAGTTGTGGAGCCCGGAGGAGATCCATGTCGGCTATGAAGACGAGACGCTGGCGGGCTTGCAGGCGGTCGAGGACGCGGACCAGCGGCGCTTGCAGGCGGCTCTGGAAAAGGGCGACGAAGGTGGCATCGAGCTGACCACGCCGGACTGGATCGTCTGGCCGGAGACCGCGCTGAACGGCCGGATTTTCCGGACCGCCGGGGGCGAATGGGGGACCACGAGGGAGAACGAGATGACGATCGGACGGGTGCGCGAGGCGGGCGACTTCACGCTGGTCACCGGGGTCAACGAGGTGGAGTCGGAGCTGACCGAACTGGGGATCCTGATGAAGCCCGACGCGCGGATCTGGAACACGCTCGCGGTCCTGCCCCCGGACGGTCCGCTGGAACTGTTCCGCAAACGGCATCTGGTGATCTTCGGCGAATACATTCCTTTCGTCGAAAGGCTGCCCTTCCTCGCGAAAATCTACGAGCAGCAGGCGGGCGTGCCGTATCAGGGAGCCTTCAGCGCCGGCGATAGCCTCGAGCCGCTGCCGGCCGCGGTGCGCGGCGAGGCGTTTGGCATCATTCCATCGGTCTGCTTCGAAGACACGGTGCCGCGCCTGCTGCGGAAATTCGTGCGCGGCGGGCCGCAGATCATCGTCAACGTGACCAATGACGGCTGGTTCAAGGAGAGTCCGGGCGCGCTGCAGCATTTCGCCAACGCCCGCTTCCGGGCGATCGAGCTGCGGCGGCCGATGCTCCGCTGCGCCAACCAGGGAGTGACCGCGGCGATCAACGCGGCCGGGCTGACGCTCGGTCCGGACGACGGTCGCCGCCAGGAGCTGCGGGATGCCAATGGCAGTCCCTTCACCCGCGGGCATCTGCTGGCGGAGCTCGATATTCCGAAAAATCCGCCGCTGACCCTCTACGCGGTGATCGGGGACTGGGGCGTGATCGTTCTGGCGTTGACCGGCTTTCTCCTGTCGCTGCGGGGAAGAGGGCTCGGCTCATCGGGTGGGTGAGGCTCTTTTTCATTCGAATTTGATCAGAAACTGCGCTTTGTTCCTTCCGTCGGACTGGGAAGGATCGAAATTCCGAGGACCGGCGCTGGCACCTTTCTGATGAAATCCTCCATCCCCGCCCACCGTCGCTTGCTGGCGTCGCTTCTTTTCGCCCTGTGGCCGACGTCGCTGGGCGCGGCACCTGTGATCTCCGAATTTCTCGCCAGCAACATCACCGGCTTGAAGGACGAGGATGGCGAAGAGAGCGATTGGATCGAGATCCACAACCCCGACACGCAGCCGGTCGACCTGAGCGGCTGGGGCCTGACCGATCTGGCCAGCCTTGAGGAACCGTGGCTCTTTCCCGCGATCACCCTGGCACCGGGAGCCCGGCGGGTGATCTTCGCCTCGGGCAAGAACCGCCGCGATCCGGCCGCCAACCTGCACACGAGCTTTTCGCTCTCGGCCGCCGGTGAATTCCTCGCGCTGGTCGATCCCTCGGGCGTGCCGGTCAGCAGCTTCAGCCCGCAGTTTCCGGCCCAGTTGCCCGATGTTTCCTACGGCCTCGCGGGGGCACGGGCGACGCTGGTCGACGGCACCACGCCGCTGTCCTACCACCTCCCGACGGCGGACATCGGCAGCGCGTGGCGGGGAGCCGCGTTCACCGATCCTTCCGCGCTCTTCATCTCGCAGAGCGGTGGCCAGCCGCTGCGGCCGGGGATCGGCTACGACACGAAGGGCGAGTACAATCCGCTGATTTCCACCTTCGTGCCGGCCGCGACGACCGGCGTCTATGTCCGCATTCCCTTCGCGGTCACCGATTCCGCGTCCCTGTCCGGCCTGACGATGGAGGTGCAGTATGACGATGCCTTCGTCGCCTGGATCAACGGGGTGGAAGTCGCCCGCAGCGCGGGGGCACCCGCGGTCCTGGCGTGGAACAGCCTGTCGTCGCTCAATCACACGTCCGCCCTCGACAGCGGCGAGATCTTCGACCTGTCGGCCCACCTCGGCCAGCTCCAGACCGGAAACAACGTGCTGGCGATCCAGCTTCTCAACCGCAGCAGCGGCAGCAGCGACCTGGTCTGCAAGCCGCGCCTGACCGCGACCGCGCAGGCCAGCGGGACCGGCTTCCTCCTGTCGAACACCCCGGGCGCGGCGAACGACGGGAGCTTCACGCCGGGACCGGCGATCACCTCCTTGACCCACACCCCGCTGATCCCGGGCGGAGCCCAGTCGATCAAGGTGGAGGCCGCGGTCGCCCCGCGTTTCGCCGCGATCGCGAATGTCACCTTATTCTACCGGGTGATCTACGCGGCCGAGGTGGCGCTGCCGATGGCGACCACGGGCAACGGCATCTACACCGCGAACATCCCGGCCTCCGCCTCGACGCCCGGCCAGATGGTGCGCTGGCGGGTGGTGGCGACCGACGTGGCCTCGAACACCTGGCGCGAGCCGACTTTCCTCGACCGCGAGGGCACCAACCAATCGGCCGAATACCGCGGCACCGTGATCGCGCAGGCCGGCATTTCGAACAGCCTGCCGGTCTACCACTGGTTCACCCAGAACGTGACCAATGCCCGCAACCGGACCGGAGCGAGGGCCAGCTTCTTTCACGACGGAGCGTTCCACGACAACATCTTCGTCCGCCAGCGCGGCGGCTTCACCAACACCGGCTCGCAGAAGTTCGACTTCAACCAGAACGAGTCCTTCGAGTACGATCCGGCGGTCCCGAGGGTGGGGGAGATCAATCTGAACGCCCAGGGGAGCGATCCCTCCTATCTCCGCCAGCCGGTCGCCTTCGACCTGCTGCGCCTGTCCGGCAGCCCCTCGTCGCAGGCCTTTCCGGTGCAGCTCCGGCTCAACGGGGCCTACGACCGGGTCGGCATCCACATCGAGCAGGTGAACGATGATTTCCTCAAGCGCCAGGCGCTGCCGGAAGGCGGGGCGCTCTACAAGTTCGTGCAGCGCGCGAACCTCCGGCCGGTGCTCAACGACATCGAAACCGGGGTCGAGAAGAAGACCCGCGAGAACGAGGACTTCTCGGATCTCGTCGCGCTGATCCAGGGCCTGAAGCAGTCGCAGGCCGGCGTCAACATCGAGAACAGCGGCAGCCTGCTCCACACCGCCCAGGAAAGGGCGGCGCGCGACCGCTTCCTGTTCGACCACCTGAACGTGCCGCAGGTCGTCAATTACCTGGCGGCGCAGATCATCGTGCAGGACACCGACGACACCCGGAAGAATTTCTACCTCTACCGCGACACGCTCGGCAGCGGCGAATGGTCGATCTTCCCGTGGGACAAGGATTTCACCTTCGGCATCGGCGAGTCGGCCGGCGGCGAAGCCAAGCACCCGTTCTGGGGCGACGCCCAGCACAAGAATCCGAACTCCCTGCAATGGAACGTGTTGTTCGACGCCGTGCACAACAACCCGCGGCTGCGGTCGATGATCCTGCGGCGGACGCGGAGCCTGATGGATCAATTCTACACGCCCTCGCCGTCGAATCCCGCGGCCTGGTTCGAGCCCGAGGCGCAGCGTTTGGAGAACCGGATCGATCCCGTGCTGAATGTCGACCGCGTCGCGCTGGTGGCGGAGTTCAACGAGCGGCGGCAGGATCTTTACGGGAGTCTGTTCGGTCCCTCGTCGCCGGAGCGCCTGATCCCGCTCGCCCAGCTTCCGTCGCTCGCGCCGGCCTTCAGCGGGCTGGACTACAACCCGGCGAGCAACAACCAGGACCAGGAGTATCTCCGGCTCACCAATCCGCACGCGGTGGATCTCGATATCTCCGGCTGGCAGTTGAGCGGCGGCGTCACCTTCGTCTTCCCGGGCGGCAGCGTGGTGCCCGCCGGGGAGAGCATTCACGTCAGCCCCGCGCCCGCGGCCTTCCGCACCCGCGCCACCGCCCCCACCGGCGGCCAGGGCTTGCTGGTGACGGGACCTTACCGGGGCGGCCTGTCGAACTTCGGCGAAACCCTCGAACTGCGGGATGCCACCGGCGCGCTCCGCGACTCGACGACCTACGCCGGCGATCCCTCCGATCCGCAGCTTTATCTGGGAGTCAGCGAGTTCCACTATCATCCGGCAGGCGATGGCCTGAGGGAATTCATCGAACTCTACAACCGGTCCGCCACCGAGACGCTCGATCTGACCGGCCTGAGCTTCGCGGAAGGGATCGACTTCACCTTCACCGGCTCCGCGATCACCAGCCTGGCACCCGGCCAGCGGGTGCTGGTCGTGCGGAATCTCGCCGCCTTCACCGCCGCCTACGGCAGTGCCTCCGCGGCGCGGGTCGCCGGGGTCTTCGTCAATGCCACCGCGCTGGGCAACGGCGGCGAGCGAGTGAAACTCAACGACGCATCGGGCAGCACTGTGTTCGATTTCACCTACAGTGACCTCCCGCCGTGGCCGGTGGCGGCCGACGGAACCGGGCCCTCGCTGGTGATCGTGAATCCCGCCGCGTCGCCCGACGATCCCGCCAACTGGACGGCGGGCAAGGTCGGCGGCACCCCGGGTTTCGGGGAAAGCACCCCCTTCGAGGACTGGCTGCTGCTTTATCCCGCGCTGACCAATCCGGCCGACCGCGCTCCCGCCGCGGATCCCGACCGGGAC
This sequence comes from Akkermansia muciniphila, assembly GCA_945883695.1. Taxonomy (GTDB): domain Bacteria; phylum Verrucomicrobiota; class Verrucomicrobiia; order Verrucomicrobiales; family Akkermansiaceae; genus Haloferula; species Haloferula muciniphila_A. Next base: position 8,776 of record CAMCYK010000112.1, read on the forward strand.
GGGATGGACAATTGGAGCGAGTTCGCCTTCGGACTGGATCCGGGCAACGCCGCGTCGGTCAACCCGATCACGGCGGGCTTGCAGCGGACGACAGCGTCCTTCACCTATACCCGCCGCGATCCCCGGCTCACCGGGCTGACCTACAAGGTCTGGACTTCCCCGGATCTCGACGTTTGGGCCGAGGATGACGCGGTGGTGGAAGCGGTCGTCGAGCTGGGCGGCGGCAAGCAGGGCGTGACGATCACGCTGGGCACCAGCGCGCCGCTGGCGGAGCCCAAGCTCTTCGTTCGCGTGGCGGCGGAGTGACGAAGTCGCGCGAACCGGGCTCTCAGCGTCGCAAAAGCTCCTGCGGCACCTCGATCACCCGGTCGCCGGGGGCGACGAAGACGCGGTCGCCCTTTTCCCGGCTGATGATCGCGCCGCCGGTGAAGCTGCCGAAGGAGGGGAGGATCAGGCTCTCGCCGCGAAGCAGGAAGCAGGGCAGGCGGAGCGAGGTGCGTTTGCCGTCGGCGATGCGGGCCACCGGGTGCCAGTGGGCGCAGATGGCCGGTCGGCCGGCCGGAACGTCGGCGGGATCGTGAACGATGAGGAAGCCGCCCGCCTCGGTGGTGGGAACCGGGTTCAGGGAAGCGGGCAGCCGGGAGAGCTTGCGGTCGTGGTTGCCGACGATGAGCTGAACGGGAATGGGAAGAGCGAGTAGCCATGTTTCAATCAACTGTTCGATCTCAGGGGTGAGTCCCGCGGGTGAGTGAAAAAGATCGCCGTTGATGACGAGGCGGCTCGCTCCGACTTGTTCACAGATTGTTCCCAACCGACGGAGGTCGGCGTCGCTGTCGCCCTCGGGGATCGCCAGGCCTTTCGCTTGAAACGCCGTGGCCTTGCCGAGGTGGAGGTCGGCGACGATCAGCGTGCCGTCGGCAAGGAGCACGGCCTTCCCGGCAAGCAGAGCAAGCGTTTGATTGAAGATTGAGATATTCACAATTCGGCGGCTCGATTGAGGTCTTCAAGCATTTGTTCGAGACGGCTGGCGGCGTCGCCGGCGGGCAAGGTGGCGGACAGGCGGTCCGCCCACAGCGGAAACGCGAGCGGAGTCAGGCGTTCTGTTTCAATCAAACGTATGGGGCGTTGTTGGAGATCGACCAGAGATGCATGTAGCCGACTGAATTCAAGCTGCTTCTCGAGAATTTCCCGCTGGGACTGGAGGAGCAGAAGATTGTCGGGATCGTAGCGTTCGAGCACCTCGAAGAGCAGTCGCGAACTCGATTGAAGCTCCCGTTGGCCACGCTGTTGGCGGCCGGGGAGTTGCTGGAGGATCAAGCCGGCGACGCGGGCGACCTCGCGGAACTGGCGGCGCGCGAGTTCGGCGGTGTTGAGGCAGGCAATCAGGTCGTCGAGAAGATTGTCCAACGATAGATTCAAACGAATGATTTCCTCGCTGAGGTGGAGTCCGCGGCGGGCGGTGAGGCAGAAGCCGTAGTCGTTCTGGGTCACCGTAACGTCCTCTTTCAAACGAAGTCGAAAGGCCATCAGCGCCCCGAGTCCCTCGTGCACCAGGCGGCCGGCCATCGGGTAAACAAACAGATGTTCACCCTCCCGTGAGGAGGTGTGCTCGACCAGCAGGATCCGGTCGTCGGGCAGGGCGGACCAGCGGCGTTGGATCTCGAGAATCGGCGCGATCGCCTTCATTTCGGGGGCGGCTTTGCCTTCGCCGCGGAGTCGGGCGGCCATGGCGTGGGCGAGCTCGGTGGAAAGCGGCATTTTGCTGCCGCCCCAGATCGCGACGTGGCCCTTGGCGTCGCGGGTGGCGACGCGGACGGTGGCGATTTTCTGGTGGAAGCGGACGAGTTCGAGCTTCCGGCCGGCGAAGACGAGGAGGCTGCCGGGCTTGAGGCGGCTGATGAATCCTTCCTCGACGGTGCCGAGGGTGCGGCCGCTGGCAAAGCGGACGCTGACGTGCGGGTCGGAGGAAATGGTGCCGATCGAGAGCCGGTGCTGCAGGATCAGGCGCTTGTCGTCGACGGTGAAACGACCGTTTAGAACGTGTGCTTTTTGATAGCGCGGATAGGCGGCGAGGGCTTTGCCGCCGGTGGAAATGAAGCCGAGGCACCAGTCCCACTCGGCGTCGGTGAGATCGCGGAAGGCGTGGGTCGATTGGATTTCGCGGCGCATGGCGGCCGGCTCGAAAGGCTCGCCGATGGCGCAGGTGACGAGGTGCTGGACGAGGACATCGAGCGGCTTGAGCAGCGGTCGGCGGGACTCGAGGTGGCGGGCCAGGGCGGCGTCGCGGACGGCGGCGAATTCGACCAGCTCCATCGCATGGGTCGGCACCCCGAGGACGCGCGAGGTTTTCCCGGGCTGGTGGCCGGAGCGGCCGGCGCGCTGGAGGAGGCGGGCGATCCCTTTCGGCGAGCCGACCTGGATGACCTGGTCGACCGGGGAGAAATCGACGCCGAGATCGAGCGACGAGGTGCAGACGACGCAGCGCAGCGAGCCGTCGCGGAGGCCCTGCTCGACGGTTTCGCGCTGGGCGCGGTCGAGCGAGCCGTGGTGGAGGGCGAGGACGTCCTTCCAATCCGGGCGGAGGGCGAGCAGCGCCTGGTGCCAGATTTCGGTCTGCGAGCGGGTGTTGGTGAAGAGCAGGGTGGTGTTGGCCTTTTCGATCTCGCGGACGACCTGCGGCGCGAGGCGGGTGCCGAGGTGGCCGGCCCAGGGGAAACGGTCGATTTCCCGCGGGATGAGGGTCTCGATGCGGATGTCCTTTTTCAGGTCGGCCGACACCGTGATTCCGGCGGTGGAGCGGTCGCCGAGCAGGACGTCGCGCGCCTGGTCGAGGTTGCCGAGGGTCGCCGAGAGGCCCCAGATCCGGAGCTCGGGCAGCCAGGCGCGGAGGCGGGCGAGGCACAGCTCGGTCTGCACGCCGCGCTTGCTGCCGAGGAGTTCGTGCCACTCGTCGACGATCACCGCCTTGAGCCCGGCGAACTTTTCGCGGCAGTCGTCGTGGGTGAGCATCAGCGACAGGCTCTCCGGGGTGGTCACCAGGCCGAAGGGGAGCTTCTTCCGCAGCCGGGCGCGCAGGGCCGACGGGGTGTCACCGGTGCGGGCTTCGACCTGGAGGTCCGGCGCGAGCAGTTCCAGAGGTTCGCGCAAGGCGCGGAGGGTGTCCTGGGCGAGGGCGCGGAGCGGGGTGAGCCAGAGGACGCGGCAGGGGGGAGGATTGACGATTGCTGATTTTGGATTGCTGATTTTGGATTTGGGGAGGGAGAGATGCTCGATGACGGGGCCGCCCCAGACGGCGAGGGTCTTGCCGAGGCCGGTGGGGGCGTGGAGCAGGCCGGATTTGCCGGCGGCGTAGGCGGCCCAGGTTTCCTTTTGGAACGGGAATGGCTTCCAGCCGCGCTGTCGGAAGAAGGGCTGGAGGGATGGGGCGGCCATGCTGCGGGGAGATGAACCGCCAAGACGCCAAGGACGCAAAGGGAGAATTTGCCGGGTGGGGTTGTTTCCCCCCCGGAAGCCGGCGTTGGGGTCGCGTCCCCATCGAGTGCGACGGCACGACGTCGCTACGGCTTGGGGTGAGGGCGGGAACAGGTAAAGCAGCGACATGCTGGGACCTTGGCAGCCGGGCGCCGGGCCGGTCTGAAGATTGTCGGCGGGAATCGTTGGGGCTTGGCCGACCATCTTCGCTGCGCTCCGGTTGGCGGTCCCGGGCATGAGATTGGCAATTCCAGGGCGCGGGCCGCCACGCCGCCCCTTGGACTGCGTGCATTCCAAGGGGGGCGCCGGACTCGCCAGCAGGCTGGCGGAGGAAAGCGGCAGCGGGCTGCACGCAGTCCAAGGGGGGCGCCGCGGCTAGCCCCGGGCGCTCCGGGCTATTCCGCGTCACTTCCCCTTCTTGTCGCACCCTCTTCCTCCTTCTTCAAATGGTTCGGGTCAGTCCTCACGGATTAACATTCCTTGCCGATGCGCCGGACGGCGTCGGCGGGCGGCCTCACTCGCGCGGCCGCCAGTTCGGGGCGAGGATGGCTTCGATTTTGAGGTGGAACTTGCTGTCGCCATGCGGTTTGCGGACGAGTTGCAGGACCGGCGCGCAGGGGCGGCCCCATTCGGTGGCACCGGCGAGGGCCTTGTGGAGGTCGGAACCGGTGGCGACGAAGGCGTAGTGGTTGCGGTCGGGCAGCGGCGGATCGAGGCGGAAGGCGGTGAGCCAGCCCTCCGCGGTTTCGATCAGGGCGACCGGGTAGCCGTCCGGATTTTGCTCGGTTGCGACCAGATAGCTCAAGAGCCGTGCGTCCTTTTCGCCGCCGCCGCGGGAGGCATCGGCGCGCAGCGAAACGAAGGCGGTGGGGCCGTCGGGCGCGGTGGCGTGGTAGGCTTCCAGCTTCGGGGTGGTCTCCGCGGGGCGGAGGATGTGAAGGGCGCGGGATTTCCAATCGGGCGCGGCGAGGAAGGCCCGTAGCGCGGCTTCGGGGGCGGAGAGCGGGGCGGGAGCGGAGGCGCTTTCCGGGGTGGCCGGCGGCGCGGCAGGGGCGGGCGGCGAAGTTGGGGCGGGTTGCGGTTCGGGCTTCGCCGGCGTCGGTTCGGGCTCGCCGGGGGGCGGTTCCGGAGCGGGAGGCGGGGGAGGCGGAGCGGCGGGGATGGAGGGATCGGCCCCGACCCATGCTTCGAGGAAGGCCGGGCGGGGGCTTTTGAGGCCGAGGAGGTAGCCGACGATCAGGCCGCCGAGGGCCGCGACCAGGCAGGATAGAGCCAGCACGCTGCGCCGCGGCTTCATCGGGCCGGCGGGTTCGGTCGCCGGAATAGCGGCGGGGAGGGAGTGCTTTGCGTGAGCCGCGGGGCGGGTCGCCGGATGGAGGGGCGGCTCGAAGGGGAGGTCGGCGGGTGGCTGCGGCGGGTCGGCCGGGGCCAGGGCGAATTCAACAGGTGGCGGTTCAGGAGGCGGGAGCGGTGAAGGCGCGGGTGTCGGCGCGCGGGGTGGGATCGGCGTCGGCCCGGGCTTCGGGAGGGGCGCGGGCCGGGACTCCACGGCCGCCGGAGCGGCGAATGCCGTGGCAGCTGCGGCCGGAGGAATCGACGGGGGGGCTTCCGACGCGGCGCGCGGCAGGGGGCGGAAGGGATTGAAGGGGTCTTCATCCCGGGTGGCGGGTGTGCTGGCGGGCCGGGTGAATGCTTCAAGCGGCTCCATTTCCCGCAGTCCCGCGAGGCGGGCCGCGTGGCCGGTCATGGGATCGGGTGCGATAATTTCCACCGCACAGCGCGGGCAGGGTCCCTCGAAGCCGGCCGCCGCCGGTGGCACGCGCAGGGTGGTGCCGCAGGCGGGGCAGTCGAACTGGATCACATCGGTCATGGGAAATCTCGGCGGCCTGTTCTGGCACGCCGCGGACGGGGTGTCGATGGCCGGTTCGGTGACTCCACGGCAGGCCGTGGCAACAGAGCGGCGGCGGGCTGCCGCAGTCCAAGTTGTGCGCCGGCCGGAGGCGGAGGCGTGGGGTCCATCAAGTGGAGAACGACACGACCCGCGGCGCCGCCATCGCGACCGGTCCGGCGAAGCGGGCGACGTGACGGGCCAGCGCCGGATGGTCCAGCCGGTGGACCCGGAACTCCCGGAGCCGTGGATGATCGGTCCGGTCCCCGGCCAGAGAGAACGATTCCGGGGGCAGCGACATGCCGGTGCCGAGCGCCTTGAGGAGGGCTTCCTTGGAAGTCCATAGCTCGAGCAAGGCGGCCGCCCGCGCTTCCGGCCGCTCCGGCAGGGCCGCGAGTTCCGCCGGATGACAGAAGCCCGATTCGCAGCCGAGCAGGCTGCCGCCGCGGTCCGCCGGCTCGAGGTCGATCCCGACCGGTCCGGCGGAGCTGAGCGCGACCAGGGCGAGGTCGCGGCAGTGGGAGAGATTGAAGCGCAGGAGGTCGTGGGGAGGCGGCAGCAGGGGCTTGCCGTGCTCGCCGAGGTCGAAGCGGATCGCGGCGGGATCGAGCGCCAGCGCGTCGCCGAGGATTCGTCGCAGCGCGCTGCGGCAGGCGCGCCAGTGGCGGGCGTCCTGTTCGAAGTGGAAGCGCGCCGCTTGCTGCTCCTCGGCGGGGCTGAGGGCGGCGGCTTCGACCTGGCGGGGGTCGATGATCACCACGGTCGCGGGGGCGGGGGGCGGCATGGATTAAGTGACTTGGATCAAGAGCGCGGTCGTGTTGTCGCGGCCGGAGTCGGCGACGGCTTCGAGGACCAGGGCCGAGACGTCGAGATCCTTGCGCGCCAATTCGCTGATCCGGCGGTCCCACAGGCCGTCGACCAGGCCGTCGGAGCAGATCAAAAAGCGGTCGCCGGGCTGGCAGCTGACGCGCCCGAGGTGCGGATCGATCTTCTGGTTGCCCCCGCCGAGCGCTTGCGACAGCGAACTCCGGCCGGGGTGGCAGCGCGCCTCGCGTTCGTTGATTTTCCCCGCCCGGCGCAGCCAGCCGACATGCGAGTGGTCGTGGGTCACCTGGACCATTTCGCCGCCCCGCGGCAAATAGTAGATCCGGCTGTCGCCGATGTGGCAAAAGCACATCCAGCCGGGCATGAACCAGCACATGCTGAGGGTCGCGCCCATCCCCTGGCACTCCGGGTAGTAGCGGCCGAGGTCGCTGATCGCGCCGTGGATCCGCTCGAACAGCTCGCGCAGGATGTCGCCGAAGCCGGTCTCCATTTGCTGGGCCGCCATGCCGAAACTCGGCGGGAGCAGGCGGGTGATTTTCTCCACCGCGATCTTGCTGGCGAACTCGCCGGATTTCGCGCCGCCCATCCCGTCGCTGACCGCGAACACGAAATCGGCCTCGCCGAGATTTCCGTCGCCGATTTTTCCGAGGTAGCGGATTTCCCGGGCGTCGAAGGTCAGGCCGAGAAACGCGTCCTCGTTGTTCTTCCGGAAGCGGCCGACATGGGTCATGCCCGACCAGTGGAGCGTCAGCGGCGGGGAGCTTTCTGCGGGGTCGGGCGTCGTCACGTCCGGCCGATGCTGGGTCACCCCGGGTATCTCGGCAAAAGAAAAAATCGGCCGGGACTTGCCGCTTGGCTTGCCAACTGCTTTCTCGGTCGCGGTGCTGGCCTCCGCCCGCACCGGGGGGTGTTCACGCCCCGCCATCATCCGCACGAATCCCCGCGATCCGAACCACAACCTAAGAATACGATGCCCAAGTTCAAATTGGAGTACATCTGGCTCGACGGCTACACGCCCGTCCCGAACCTCCGTAGCAAGACCCAGCTGAAGGAATTCGATTCCTTCCCGACCCTCGAGCAGCTTCCACTTTGGGGCTTCGACGGTTCCTCGACCCAGCAGGCCGAAGGCCGCAGCTCGGATTGCGTGCTGAAGCCGGTCGCGCTCTTCCCCGACGCTTCCCGCAACAACGGCGTGCTGGTAATGTGCGAGGTCATGATGCCGGACGGCGTCACCCCGCACCCGTCGAACAGCCGCGCCACCATCCTCGACGATCCCGACACCTGGTTCGGCTACGAGCAGGAATACTTCCTCTACGAGGACGGCCGCCCGCTCGGCTTCCCGAAGGACGGCTATCCCGCCCCGCAGGGACCTTATTACTGCGGTGTCGGCTACAGCGCGGTCGGTGACGTCGCCCGCCAGATCGTCGAGGAGCACCTCGAGCTCTGCCTCGAAGCCGGCATCAACCACGAAGGCATCAACGCCGAAGTGGCGAAGGGCCAGTGGGAGTTCCAGATCTTCGGCAAGGGTTCCAGGAAGTGCGCCGACGAAATGTGGGTCGCCCGCTACATCCTCAACCGCCTCTGTGAAAGCTACGGCGTGGACGTGAACTACCACTGCAAGCCGCTCGGCATGCACCTGGACTGGAACGGCTCCGGGATGCACTGCAACTTCTCGACGAAGTATATGCGCGAAACCGGCGGCAAGGAGTACTTCGAAGCCCTCATGGCGGCCTTCGCCAAGAACCTCGACGAGCACATCGCCGTCTACGGCCCGGACAACCACATGCGCCTCACCGGTCTCCACGAAACGCAGTCGATCGACAAGTTCACCTACGGCATCGCCGACCGCGGTTCCTCGGTGCGCGTGCCGCACAGCTTCATCAATGCCGGCTACAAGGGTTACCTGGAAGACCGCCGTCCGAACTCGCAGGGCGATCCTTACCAGATCTCCAGCCGCGTGCTGAAGACGATCGCGGAAGTTCCGCTTCCCTGAGGGTTTGCAAGGTCATGCAGCTTCAGTCGACGGCCGCCCGGGCAACCGGGCGGCCGTTTTTTTTCCCGGGGATTCGTCCTTTGCTCGCCGGTGCTTCCGGTCGATTCTCCGCCGCGTGCCTTTCCTGATCAACGCATGGCTTCACTACGTGGTGCTCGAACGCAGCACCGTGCTGTTGGGGATCCATGCCATGCCGACGCCGGACCAGACCTTGCGCGACGAGGTCTTCACGGTGACGCCCGGGGTGCGGTGGGCGGAGCTGCCGCGGGAGCCCGGCGGCAACCGCTACATCCGGCTGGACACCGATCAAGCGGCCCGGCTTGAGATCTCCTACTCCGTGACGGCCGAGACCCGCCACACGATGGTCGGCCACGACGAGATCCACCACATCCCGATCGCGCGGATCGACCCCGCGCGGATTCCCTACCTGTTCCCGAGCCGCTACTGCCAGTCCGACCGGCTGTGGCGGCTGGCGATGAAAATGTTCGGCGGCATTCCGCATCCGTACGACCAGGTGGCGGCGATCTCCGACTGGATCTTCGAGAATATCGACTACCTGTTCGGAACCACCAATGTCGAGACCTCGGCCTTCGACACGGTGACCCAGCGCGCCGGGGTGTGCCGGGATTTCGCGCACCTCGGGATCGCCTTGTGCCGCGCGCTGTCGATCCCGGCGCGCTACTTCACCGGCTACGCCTGCCACATGCAGCCGCCGGATTTCCACGCCTGTTTCGAGGCCTGCATCGGCGACCGCTGGTTCTTGTTCGACCCGACCCGCCTGGCATCGCTCAACGGCCTGGTGCGGATCGCGACCGGCCGGGATGCCGCGGACGCCGCGGTTGCCACGATTTTCGGGCGGATGGAGCTGACCGGGATGGCGGTGTCCTGCGTGTCGGCGGATTTCGAACCGCTGGGAGCGGACGACCTGAAGGATCACGCGCTGATGATCGGGACGTGAGGGTGCCGGGGGAGCGGAGGGAATTCCCGCTTTGGGCGACGGATCCTCCGGGTCAGGCGAGGAGGTCCTTGACGATGTGGCCGTGGACGTCGGTGAGGCGGAAACGCCGTCCTTGGAAGGTGTGGGAGAGGCGGGTGTGGTCGATCCCGAGCTGGTGGAGGATGGTGGCGTGGAAGTCGTGGACGTGGACGGCACCGGGGGTGAACTTGTGCTTCGAGGGATCGATGGCCTGGCCGTCAGCTCCCACGATGTTGTAGCCGTAGTCGTCGGTCGCGCCGTAGGAGATGCCCGGTTTCACCCCGCCGCCGGCCATCCAGGCGGTGAAGCAGCGGGGATGGTGGTCGCGACCGTAGTTGGTTTTGGTGAGCGCCCCCTGGGAGTAGGCGGTGCGGCCGAACTCGCCGCCCCAGACGACAAGGGTGTCGTCGAGCATGCCGCGGTTTTTCAAGTCGGTGATCAGGGCGGCGCAGCCCCGGTCGGTTTCCGCGCACTGGTTGCGGATGGCCTTGGGCAGGTTGTTGTGCTGATCCCAGCCGGGGTGGTAGAGCTGGATGAAACGGACGCCCTTTTCCGCGAGGCGGCGGGCGAGCAGGCAGTTCGCGGCGAAGGTCCCGGGCTTCTCCGCGTCCGGGCCGTAGAGGTCCTTGACCGATTGCGGTTCGCCGCCGATGTCGGTGACTTCCGGCACGCTGGTTTGCATGCGGTAGGCCATCTCGTATTGGGCGATGCGGGTCTCGATCTCGGGGTCGAGCTCGTTTTGGAAGTCGAGCTGGTTGAGCTCGGAGAGCTTGTCCAACAACGCGCGGCGGCCGGACTGGCAGATGCCGTCGGGGTTGGAGAGGTAGAAGACCGCGTCCTTGCCGGAGGAAAAGCGCACGCCCTGGTAGCGGGAATCGATGAAGCCGGTGCCCCAGAGGCGGGCGGCGAGCGGCTGGTCGGTGGGCTTTTTCGTGACCAGCACGACGAAGCCGGGGAGGTTCTGGTTTTCGGAGCCGAGACCGTAGGTGACCCACGAACCGAGCGAGGGACGGCCGGCGATCTGCGAGCCGGTCTGGAAGAAGGTCATCGCGGGGTCGTGGTTGATCGCCTCGGTCCAGAGCGCTTTCACGAAGCAGAGATCATCCACTACGTTTGCAGTATGTGGCAGAAGCTCGCTGACCCAGGCGCCGGATCTGCCGTGTTGGGCGAACTTGAACTGGGAGCCGGCGAGCGGCAGGACGGCCTGGTTGCCCGACATGCCGGTGAGGCGCTGGCCGCGGCGGACTTCATCCGGAAGCTGCCGGCCGTTGAGCTCGTTGAGCTTCGGCTTGTAGTCGAAAAGATCCTGCTGCGCGGG
>CAMCYK010000113.1 GCA_945883695.1 Akkermansia muciniphila
GACCTCGTCGTAACCGGCGGGGTCGAAGCCTTCGATCGGGCAGGTGTCGACACCCACCACCGCGGCGGCGGTCATGAACTGGCCGAGCGCGATGTAGGTTTGGCGGGCATTCCAGGCGTGGCGGGCCTCCCGGTTCATGGCGGCGGCGAAGCTGACCACCACGTTGCGGTAGCCATCGAGGGTCGCCGGGTCGCGGTCCTGCACCGCGGCCAGCCGGTTCATGAAGCGGTCGACATCGGGTTCGGTCAGGTCGGTGCGGGTGGTGAAGACCACCAGGCGGGAAGCGTCGGTGATCTGCGATTGGCCCCACGAATGCTGCCGGAGCCGGGCGCGCAGGTCCGGGTCGTTGATGACGATGAATTTCCACGGCTGGAGCCCGAACGACGAGGGGGCCAGCACCAGCGCCTGTTCCAGGACTTCCCATATCTCCGCGGGGATCTGCCGCGCCGGGTCGAACTGCTTGGTGGCGTAGCGGAAATGCAGGGCGGCGAGGAGTTCGGAGGGAGTCATGGGAGAAGCTGAAAATCTGAAATCTGAAAGCTGAAATCTGAAGGCTGAAGGCTGAAGGCTGAAGGCTGAGACCTGAGAGGGACGCGCCGGATCGGGTGCCGGCACTTGGAACTTCTCACTTGGAACTTTTCCCCCTCACTGCGCGTCGAGCTTGAAGGGCAGCGAGGCGGAGGGGAATTCCTTGAGGGTGAGGCTGAAGATCACGCCGAACTCGTCCTGAAAGAGGTTGTCGCGATGGGTGATCCCCATCGAGGCGACCCAGTGGTTGAAGTCGCGGTGGACGGTATACTGCTGGACTTCCAGGGTCCCGTCATCGAGCTCCCAGAGCTGGAAGGCGCCGACGCCCCAGTTCTCGCTCAAGCGGGCGTAGGCACGGACGTCGATCCGCTGGGAATCGTTGAGCACCGGGTGGTTGTCGAGCACGCGGTGGCCGACCGACAGTTCCAGGTGCTCGTTCGGCATGAAGCGGGCGCGCGCGGCGACTTCGGTAAAGCCGGAGCCGTCGTCGATGACCGGGAACTGGGTCTCGAGGTTCATTCCTACCCAAGGCAGGGGGTTCCACTTCAGGTCGTTGTAGAGGTTGGAGAAGTTCCGGTTGTAGTCGGGATCCGTGATGAAGGTGTCGAAGTAGGTGTCCATCGAGAGCCAATCGTAGCTCTGGCCGTCGCGTTTGGTGATGAGCTTGTTGCGCATCCCGAAGCGGAAAATGCTCCAGTCGCGCAGGCTGTCGATGGCGGTGAAGCTGGGCACGGCCAGCGGCTGCGGACGGGTGCTGAAGGTTTCGCGGTCGACGGCGGGGAACAACGGGTCGAGGTCGTCGGTCGAGATATACGAGAAGCGCGTGTAGGGTTGGAAGACGTGGAGCAAGCCGTCGAGGCCGCTCCGGCGGTCGATGACCTCGCCGAGGTCCTTGGAATACTTCACCGAGGCCTCGAAGCCGGCGTGGAGATGGGTGCGGTCGATGGATTTCGACGGGCCGCTGACGTCGGAGTAGCGGCTGTAGCCGATGCCGAGTTCGGGGGTGAAGTTCAGCCAGCCGCCGATCTTGGTGGGCATCGAAAGCTCCTGATAGGTGTGGAAGCGGTTGTAGCCGGGGCTGAAAAGCTGCTCGGTCAGGCCGGGGATGGCGGCGCTGCCGGCGGGCAGCGAGCGGATGGTTTGGACCAGCTGGCGCTCGTAGGTCGGCAGTTGGGAAAGCAGCGCCGGGACCCTCGGATCACCGGCCGGAAGCGACAGCAGCGGGCGGATGGCGGAGAGCGAGGCGCCGCCGATCTCCTCCTCGACGAAGGCGAGCGAGGCGGTGCCTTCGTGGAGGATCGGCAGGTTGAACAGCGGTCGCCGCGCGAAATCGAGGGCGATCTCGGGCGAGCGGGTGTCGGAGCGGTAGAATTCGTTCGGCCGGAAGCGGCCGTAGAGGCTGAACAGGGTGCCGTCGTCGCGGCGGAACAGGCCGAGGGTGTTGTCGGGATTGGGGTCGACGCGGAACAGCTCGGGGTTGAAGTCCTCGAGGTAGAAGTTGTCGCTGAGGGCGTTGAAGTTGGCATCGACGCGCCACTCGGCGCCATCCTCGAACTCGAGGGGCACGCGATGCTGGAGGGCGAGGCGGTAGCGGTCCTCGTTGACGAAGCCGCGGGTGATGCCGGTGCGGCTGACGTCGGGGTTGAGGTCGTTGGTGTAGTAGAGCGAGAGGCCGGTGAGGTTCGGGTTGTCCTCCTGGCGGGTGTCGCGCAGGTCGACGCCGGTGCCGAGGCCGCGGCGGGTGCGGAGGTCGAAATACCAGCGGGAGAGCAGCCAGGCGTCCTCGTTCTCGCCGGTCTCCGGATTCGGCGAGCCGCCGAGCATGATGCCGTAGCTGTTGAGCAGGAAGGCCCCCCAGTTCGAGCGCGCGCCGGGGACGAAGTGGTAACCGAGCTCGCTGTCGAGCGGTTGGGACAGGTAGGGCAACCAGAAGATCGGGGTCTCACCGGCGTAAAGGCGGAGGTTTTTGAAGGTCACCTTGTCGTCGGGATAGACCGTGGTTTCGGCGGCCCGCAGCCAGAATCCGGGTTTTTCGACGTCGTGGGTGGTGACGCCGGCGTCCTGGCCGACATAGACCTGCTTGCCGTCGCGCTCCTCGACCGTGAAGCGGCCGGCCTCGAGGATGATCGGGTCGACCCCGGCGCGCAGGCCGGTGGCGTCGATTTTTTCCTGGCCCCAGAAGTAGACCAGCTCCTGGCCGCGCTGGAGCAGGTTGCCGTTGTAGACGCTGACGTTGCCGGAGAGGGTGACCGATTCGGTCTTGGGGTCGGCCACGGCCTGGTCGGCGAAGACCTCGAGGCCTTGCTCGGTGGTCATCTTGACCGCGCCGTCGACGTAAAACTTCTGCTCCATGCCGTTCCAGCGGGCCTTCTCCGAACGCAGCTTCATCCCGTTGTCGGTGGTCACCTCGAAGGGGCCGGAAAAGGTCGCGACCTTGGTGGTGGCGTCGTAGGCGGTGGACGGCCCGAAATCGCGGATCCGTACGTTTTTCGGCATGTCCGGGATGACACCGGCGTTGCCGGGCAGCATCTCCATGCCTTCGGGCAGCGGCACCGGGGCGATCGGCGGCGGCGATTCCGCGGGAACTTGGGCGTCCGGGAGGAGGTCGGGGTTCTGGGCGGCAAGCCGCAGCGAGGACAGGAAAATGGCGGGAAGTATGGCAGGGAGAACGGCGACCCTCATCGTGGGGGTATGAGACGGGGTCGGCGGATTCAAGTAAAGGTCAAAGCCGGAAAGCGGTTGCGGTAAGTGCCAGCCGCGGGATCATCGGGGCATCATGAGCGGCCAATTGGGGATCGTCGGCGCGTCCGGCTTCATCGGGCGGGAACTGGCGCGGCAGGCGGCGGCCGCCGGCTGGCGGGTTTGCGGGTTCAGCCGCAGTCCCCGCGGGCCGGGCGGCGGCATCGCGGCGTGGCGCGACTGGCCGGAGCGGCCGGATTTCCGCGGGCTGGATGCTTTGGTCAACCTGGCCGGCGAGCCGGTGAACCGGCGCTGGACGGCGGAGCGGCGGCGGGGGTTCCACGACAGCCGGATCGGGGTGACCGAGCGGATCGCGGCGGGACTTGCGGAAATGCCCGCGGCGGAGCGCCCGCGGGTGCTGGTGAACTCCTCGGCGGTCGGGATTTATGGCGATCGCGGGGATGAAATCCTGGAAGAGGGTGCCGCGCCGGGCAGCGGCTATCTGGCCGACCTGTGCCGGGATTGGGAGAGGGCGGCCGACCGGGTGGCGGCGCTGGGGCCGCGGGTGATGAAATGGCGGACCGGGGTGGTGCTCGGCAGCGAGGGGGCGGCCTTCCGGCAGATGGTGATGCCGTTCCGTCTCGGAATCGGCGGGCGGCTGGGCAGCGGCAAGCAATGGATGCCGTGGATCCACGTCGCCGATCTGGCGGGGTCGATCCTCCACGGGATCGGCCACCCGACGCTGTCCGGCCCGGTCAACGGCAGCGCGCCCGAGCCGGAGCGGAACCTCGATTTCACCCGCAAGCTGGGCAAGGCGCTCCGTCGTCCAGCCCTCCTCCCGGTGCCGCCGTTCGCCCTGAAGCTGGTGCTCGGCGAATTTGCCGAGGTGGTCCTGGCCAGCCAGCGGGCGATTCCCCGCGCTCTCCTGGAAAGCGGGTTCCGCTTCCGCTACCCGGCGCTCGACGGGGCCCTGGCGGACCTGCTCGCCACGGGGAAATGAACGGTCCTCGGCTTGCTCGCGGGCGCGGGGATTCCGCTTGCGGCAAGGCAAAGCGGCTGGTTGCCTCTCCGCCGCTCCATGGCCGCACCCCAAAACACCATCGCGCTGGTCTTCGACTACGACCAGACGCTGAGTCCGCGCTACATGCAGGACGACGTGCTGTTCCCGGAGTTCGGGATCGATCCGGCGCAGTTCTGGAAAAAATGCAACACGCTGGTGGCCGACCAGCAGTGGGACGGCGAGCTGGCGTATCTGAAGTGCATCCTCGACTACCTGCAGATGGATCGGGTGAGCAACGCCCGGCTGACCCAGCTCGGGGCGGGGCTGCATTTCTTCCCGGGCGTGCCGGAGATCTTCGACACGCTGCCGGCGGCCTGTCTCGGCCACGACCACGAGCTGGCCGGCGTGAAGATCGAATTCTACATCATCTCGTCGGGGCTCAAGGCGCTGCTCGACGGCAGCCGGCTGGCGCCGCGGGTGAAGGCGATTTTCGGCTGCGAGTTCGGCGAGGATTCGCAGGGCCACATCAGTTTCCCGAAGCGCGCGATCTCCCACACGACCAAGACCCAGTTCCTGTTCCGGATCAACAAGGGGATGCTGGAACACCATCAGGACGTGAACGACCACATGCCGCCGGACCAGCGGCCGGTGCCTTTTGAAAACATCGTGTATGTCGGCGACGGCCCGACCGACGTGCCCTGCTTCACGCTGATGAACAAAAGCGGCGGGCACGCGATCGCCGTTTACAACCCGGACGACGCCAGCGGCCGCAGCTTCCGCAAGTGCTACCAGCTGTCGGCCCACGCCGGGCGGGTCAAGCACGTCGCGCCCGCCGACTACCGCCAGGGCAGCCACCTGTGGCTGCTGCTCGCCGAGATGGTCCGCGAGATCGCCGACCGCATCCTGCGCCGCCGCGCCGAAGAGCGGGACAACTCCACCGTCGCCGCGCCGACGTTCTGAGCGGAAACCCTCATGTCTGAATCGAAGCATTTCCATTTCACCGGCGTCTGCGGGACGGCGATGGGCGCGGTGGCCGTCGCGATGAAGCGCAAGGGCTTCACCGTCACCGGCTCCGACAGCAACGTCTATCCGCCGATGTCCGATTTCCTGCGCGCCGAGGGAGTCGCGATCGGCGAGGGCTACCGGGCGGAGAACCTGCCGGCGGACGCGGATGTCATCGTGATCGGCAACGCGATCAGCCGCGGCAACGAGGAGGCGGAGGCCGCCTTGTCGCGCCGCCTGCTCTACCAATCCCTGCCCGAGGTGATGAAGGAGCACTTCCTGCGCGGGAAGCGCAACTACGTCATCAGCGGCACCCACGGCAAGACCACCACCAGCTCGATGCTGGCCTGGATTTTCCTCGCCGCCGGCCGCGATCCCGGCTGGATGATCGGCGGGCTGCCCAAGAATCTCGGCAGCGGCGCGCGCTTCACCGATTCGGAATTCAACGTGCTGGAGGGCGACGAATACGACACCGCGTTCTTCGACAAGCGCTCGAAGTTCCTCCACTACCTGCCGGAGGTCGCGGTGGTGAACAACATCGAATTCGACCACGCCGACATCTACGCCAACCTCGACGAGATCAAGCTGACCTTCCGCCGCCTGCTCAACGTGGTGCCGCGGAGCGGGATGGCGATCGTCAACGGCGACGACCCGAACTGCCTCGAGGTCGCCGCCACCGCGCCGTGTCCGGTCCAGTCGGTCGGCTTCGCCGCCGGTTGCACGCTGCGGATCGGCGGCCTGAAGTACGAGGCGGATCGTAGTTCGTTCACGCTCGGCGCCGAGCCCTACTCGCTGCGGATGACCGGCGAGTTCAATGTCCGCAACGCCGCGATGGCGGTGGCGGCGGCGCTGTTCGCGGGCTTGTCTCCCGGCGAGATCCGGGCGGGGCTGGAAAGCTTCGACGGCGTCGCCCGCCGGCAGGAACTCCGCGGCGAGGCCGGCGGGGTGAAGGTGATCGACGACTTCGCGCACCATCCGACGGCGATCAAGTTCGCGGTCGGCAGCCTGCGTCAGAGTTATCCGGACAGCCGGCTGTGGATCCTGTTCGAGCCGCGCTCCAACACCACCCGCCGCGCGGTGTTCCAGAACGAGCTGGCGGAGGCGCTGGCATTGGCCGACGAAGCGGTGATTTCCGAGATCACCGACTTGCACAAGTTTCCCGAGAACGACCGGCTCGATCCCGACCAGCTTGCGGCGGACATCGCCCGCCACGGCGGCCACGGCCGCTACATCCACACGGTGGACGAGATCGTCAACACGGTGGTTGCGGAGGCGAAGCCCGGTGACGTCGTCGCGGTGCTAAGCAACGGCGGCTTCGGCGGGATCCACAAGAAGCTGCTGGAGCGGCTGGCGTGAAGAAGGATCACATCCCTGCCAGCCGGTTGTTCATCGCGACCGACTTCCGCAGCGCCTCCATCACGTCGATCATCGGCAGCTGGCCCTTGGCGGCGCGGCGGCATTGCTCGTTGACGAAGGCGTTGCGGCTGACGTGGCGGCCGATCTCGCTGAAGAGCTGGCGCATCTGGGTGTCGATCAGTCCGAGCTGGGCCCGGAGCGAGGAGATGTCGCGGTTGGCCTGGCCGATCTGCTGGAAGGCGACCGAGGCGTCGGCCCGGTGCTTCTGGCGTTCCTCCGCGAGCCGGGTGTCGACTTCGCTGACTTCGGCGTCGCCCTCGGTGATCCGGCCGGCCACCTCGTCGCGGGTCTGTTTGAGCTCGGTGAAACGGGTTTTCAATTCCACCATCCGGTCGCGGGCTTTCTCGATCGCCTCGGTCGTGCCCCCCCGCTGGAGGACTTCGAGTTTCATCTTGAGCCCGTCGTAAATCCGCCGGATCTCGCGCGCCTGGTGGATCACGGAGTCCCGCTCTTTGGCGAGGACTTCCAAGCTGGCGAGCAATTCGCCGCGGCGCTCCTCCAGCTGTTCGTGGAGTCCGGACTTGGCACCGACTACGGTCGTGCGCTGCTCGTGGGCATCGGCGAGGATCGCCTCGCAGTCTTCCAGCTTGCGCCGGATCTCGTCGCGCTCGGCGATCAGCTTGCGGAGATTCCAGTATTCCACCCCGAGTTCCTCGACCTCCTCGACCTGTTCCCACACCTGCTGGCCGAGCACCTGTTCGGCCTCCCGCAGCAGGTGCATCTCGCTCGCCGCCTCAGCCATCCGGCGCTGGCGGCGGTTGACCCCGAAGGCCTGGGCGAACCGGGCAAAAATGTAACGTGTCGTGGTCATTCGTTATTTTTCACCGCCGATGCTTTTCTGAAGACTGGCGATCACGGTGAAATCTTCAAGCGTCGCGGTGTTGCCGGTGACATTGCCGGTGGTCACCAGTTCCTTCAGGAGGCGGCGCATGATCTTCCCGGAGCGGGTCTTCGGCAGGGCGGGGGCGAAGTGCAGGTCGTCCGGTTTGGCAATCGCGCCGATCACCTTGCCGACGTGCTCGCGCAGTTCCTTTTGTAGCGCCGGTGTTCCGTCAATCCCCTGTTTCAAGGTGACAAAAGCGACAACCGCCTGGCCCTTGAGGTCGTCGGGGCGGCCGACCACGGCGGCCTCGGCGACCGCCGGGTGGCTGACCAGGGCGCTCTCGACCTCGGCGGTGCCGAGGCGGTGGCCGGAAACGTTGAGGACGTCGTCGAGCCGACCGACGATCCAGAAATTCCCCTGCTTGTCGCGCCGCGCGCCGTCGCCGGCGGTGTATATGCCGGGGTAGTCGGACCAGTAGGTTTTCTTGTAGCGGGCCTTGTCGCCGTAAATCGCGCGGGTCATCGACGGCCACGGCTTGCGGATCACCAGGCGGCCGCCTTCGTTCGGCTTACATTCGTTGCCGCTTTCGTCGAGGATCGCGGCATCGACCCCGAAGAAGGGCAGGGTCGCGGTGCCGGGCTTGGTCGGGGTGCAGCCGGGCAGGGGCGTGATCATGATCGCGCCGGTCTCGGTCTGCCACCAGGTGTCGACGATCGGGCAGCGGCCGCCGCCGATCTTCGTGTGATACCACATCCAGGCCTCCGGATTGATCGGCTCGCCGACGGAACCGAGCAGGCGCAACGACGAGAGGTCGTGCTTGGCGGGAAAATGGTCGCCGGCCTTGATGAAGGCGCGGATGGCGGTGGGCGCGGTGTAGAAGATCGAGACGCCGTATTCCTCGATCATCTGCCAGAAGCGGCCGAAGTCCGGCTGGTTCGGGGCGCCCTCATACATCACCTGGGTGACCCCCATCGCGAGCGGGCCGTAGACAATGTAGCTGTGGCCGGTGATCCAACCGACGTCGGCGGTGCACCAATAGACATCGTCATCGCGCATGTCGAAGACGTACTTGCAGGTGGCGTAGGTGCCGGTCAGGTAGCCGCCGCTGGTGTGGAGGATGCCCTTCGGTTTGCCGGTCGAACCGGAGGTGTAGAGGATGAACAGCGGGTGCTCGGAGTCGAAGGCCTTGGCCTCGTGCTTCGCGCTGACCTTGGCGGTCTCGTCGTGCCACCAGGTGTCGCGACCGGTGGTCATCGCGATCTCGTGGCCGGTGCGCTTGAACACGACGACCGACTTGATGCCGTGATACTTTTCCAGGGCCTCGTCGACGTTCGCCTTGAGCGGGACGATCTTGCCGCGCCGCCAGCCGCCGTCGGCGGTGACCACGTGGGTCGCGCCGGAGTCTTCCAGGCGGTCGACGATCGACTCCGCCGAGAACCCGCCGAACACCACCGAATGAACGGCGCCGATGCGGGCGCAGGCGAGCATCGCGATGGCGGCCTCCGGGATCATCGGCATGTAGACGAGCACCCGGTCCTTGGCCTTGACGCCCTTGGCAAGGAGCACGTTGGCGAAGCGGCAGACCTCGCGCTGGAGCTGGCCGTAGGTCAGGACCTGGCGGTCGCCGGGCTCGCCTTCGAAAATGATGGCCGCCTTGTTGCGGCGGGGACCCGCGGCATGGCGGTCGACGCAGTTTTCACAGACGTTGAGTTGGCCGCCGACGAACCATTTCGCGTCGGGCGCCTTCCATTCGAGCACCTTGGTCCACGGCTTGCGCCAGGTGAGTTCCTTCGCCTCGCGGGCCCAGAAGACCTGCGGCTTGTCGACCGACTCCTGCCACAGTTTCTTGTACTGCGCCATGCTGGAGATCCGGGCCTTGGCGGCGAATTCCTTGCCGGGCTTGAAAATGCGGTCTTCGACGAGGTGGCTTTCGATGGAGTTGCTCATGGGTGCCTTGGGTTTCCGGCCGCAGTCCTGCCCGCCGGAGCTGCGGAAACCTACTCGTCCCGTTCCGCGCGGGGCGATTCAAAACTTGCGTCGAGGTGCCCGCTTGGCCGCCTTTTTCGGGGTATTCCGGGCCGATGGCGGACGGGAGTCGGCCGCGGGGCGGCGCGAGGTCTTGGCGGGCGGCTTCGAGCGGTCGGAGATGGCCTGCTGGCGGGTCGTCCGCTTGGCGGCTTTCTTGGCTGCCTTGACCGCCGGTCGGCGCGCCGGCTTGGGTTTCGGATTGACCTGGAGACGGGCGATTTCCTGGGCATCGAGCGGCCGCCAGCCGCCGAGCGGAAGGTCGTCGAGCCCGAGGGTGCCGATCCGCACCCGGACCAGCTTCTGCACCTGATAGCCGAGCGCCAGGAACATCATGCGGATCTGCCGCTTGAGGCCGGTCTCGAGCACGATCCGGTAGCGGCGCGACGAGAGCCGGTCGACCGCCTTGGCGCGCATCCGGGTTTTCTCGACGAACACGCCGGAGCGGAACAGGTCGAGGTGCTCGTTGAGGACCGGCTGGTTGGAAGTCACCAGGTATTCCTTTTCCACCAGCTTCGACGGGTGCATCAGCGCCTGCGAAAGGTCGCCGTCGTTGGTGAGCACCAAGAGGCCTTCCGAATCGCGGTCGAGCCGGCCGACGTGGTGGAGGTGCTGGAGGAGGGGCGGCAGGATGGTGTAGATCGTGTCGCGTCCCAGCTCGTCCTCGCGCGAGCAGACGTAGCCGCGCGGCTTGAAGAACATCACGGTGCTGGTTTCCTTTTCCTGGACCCGCTTGCCATCGACTTTCACGAAGTCGCCGGGCTCCACGCGGTGGGCGGGCTTGAGGACCGGCTTGCCGTTGATTTCGACGTGGCCTTCCTGGACCAGCGCGTCGCAGGCACGGCGCGAGCCGACCCCGCAGGAGGCGAGAAATTTGTTCAATCGGGTGCCTTCGGGCATCGGGGAATCGGTTGGGAGTTGGATGGAATCGGGGCCGCAGGCGAGCGAGCCCAGAAACGCAAAAGGCGCAGGCCCTTGCGGGAGCTGCGCGCCTGCGGAAATTCGGGAAGCCCCGGCTTCAGTCTTCGCCCTTGGTCTTCGGGAGACCGATCGCGCTGCGACCTTCTTTCCACTGACCGCGCTCCTTGAGGAGCTTGACGCGTTCGAAGCGCTTCATGACGGAGCGTTTGCCTGCGGCGGAACCGGCTGCTTTGAGACTGCTGTGCTTGGACATGGGAAAATGGTGGTTTGCGAGGCGGGGCGGGGCTTTTAGGGGCGGGGCGGCGGGATGGCAAGGGGGAAAAAGTGCCAAGTGGAAAACTTGGAACTTCAGGCCGTGCCGAACAGGCGGTCGCCGGCGTCGCCGAGGCCGGGCAGGATGTAGCCGCGGTCGTTGAGACAGCGGTCGATCGCGGTGGTGAACACCGGAACCTCCGGCCACGCCGCCTCGAAGGTGGCGATCCCTTCCGGCGCGGCGACCAGACAGGCGAGCCGCAGGTGGGTCGCGCCGAGGTCGACCAACCGCCGTACCGCTTCCACCGCGGAACCGCCGGTCGCGAGCATCGGGTCGAGCAGGATCACCTCGCATTCGGCCAGCGTCGGTGGGGTCTTGATGTAGTAGGGTTCCGGCAGCAGGGTCTCCTCATTCCGCGCCAGGCCGATGTGGGCCACCGCGGCGTCCGGCAGCAGGTCGAAAAAGCCGTCGAGGAACCCGAGCCCGGCCCGCAGGATCGGTGTCAGGATGACCCTGCGGGCCATCTGCACGCCGCTGGTCACCTCGAGCGGCGTGTCGCAGGCCACGATGCGGGTCGTCAGGTCCGCCGTCACCGCCGGCACCATCAGCGAGGCGATCCGCCGCAGCCGCTGGCGGAATTCCGGGCCCGGGCAGTTCCGGCAGCGCAGCCCGGTGAGCTCGGCCTGGATGAGCGGGTGATCGATCAGGTGGACCATGGCTGCCATTCAAGCGCGATCCGTGCCGGGAGGCAAGGAGGCAACGACGTCCCTCCGCAAGCTGCCGGTTGACGGAATTCGATTCCCCGGCTTTCCTCGCGGCGTTATGAAAATCGTACCCCTGATCAGTTCCGGCACCGCCGGCCCGCTTGGCGTCCTCCACCTGCCCCGCCTGTGGCTCAAAGTCTCGCTCGAAGCCCGCGGCGCGCTGGCCGACGGCTATCCGGGCGCCGGCCAAGGCTACGACCAGATGGTCATCGACGCCCTCGGCCTCGATCGCGACGCGGTCATCGCCTACATCACCGCCGAGAGTCCGACCTACCCGCAGTTCGAAGCCTGGGTCAAGGCCCAGCCGGGTGCCAAGCTCGACGCCGCCTCGATCGCGACCATCAACGCGGCGATCACCGGCTACCTCCACGCCGACGCGACCCGCCAGTCGATCCTTTCCGCCGACGGCCTGCCGGACGACGCGAGCGCGCCGCAGGACGCGATCAACCTGAACAACCTCGATGACTGGCATGAGTTCCATGCCGCGGTGCTGAAGTGAGCGCCGGAGAGGCAGCCGCCGCTCGATAAGGAGTGTTGACCTGTGGTCAACACGACGGCGGGCGGGTCCTTGCCGGAACCGAACTCAGCCGCAACTCGATAGGGAGTGTCGACGGAACGTCGACACTCCTTAACGGCCGCCCGGATACAGATCCTTGTTCGACGCCTGGAACTCCGCCTTCAAGCGGACTTTGAGGCCCGACAGATCCACCAGCTCGAAGCCGGTGAAAGTCCACGCGCCGTCCTTGCCGTCGTGGCCGATCCCGGCGAGCAGGTGGACGGCATCGTCGGTGATCTTGAGGGTCTCGTCCTTCGGTTCGAAATAGAAACTGCGCAGGCTGCTGTCCCTTGATCCGTCTTCGACCAGTTTGGGATCGAGGTAAAAGACGTCGCCGCTCGGATGGTGGACGACGCGGAGGTCGGGGTAGCCGGTTTGTTGGGACTCGCCGCGGCGGTTCGGCGGCACCCCGCAGGACAGGTCGGCCTCGGCGTCGAGGCTCTCGAGCAAGGCCTCCTCGAAAAAGCGGGACGCTTCGTTGATGCGCCGCAGCGAGCGGACCGGGGAATCGGTGGCGCTGAGCTTCTCGATCGCGCGGTTCAGGGCGGATTCGATCGCCGACTTGACCCGGCGATGGCTTTCGCGCTCGTCGAGCGGGATCACTTTCTTGCCGGAGCAGGCTTCCGCGACGGTGGCGAAGGAGAACTCGCGGCCGCTGAGCTTTTCCTCGAGCAGCAGGCGGACCAGTCGCGCGTCGGCGCTGGCGGCCTCGCGGTCGATGGCGACCGCGAGGTTCTTCTCCTCCGCTTGCCAGCGCGGATATTGCGGCCGGCTGGTCGGGCCGCCGGCCTTCCAGAGGATGAGGCCGAACGGGATGGCCAGCAGCAGGCCCGCGGCGATCCGCAGCGCGGGATGGGCTTTCTTGCTCATGGAGCCTTCATCAGTTTTTCGCGCGATGAAGCCCGGCGATTCGGTTTTCGATCGATCCGGAAGGCGGCCGGGTAGGGCACCTCAGCGGAAGCACCACAGATGGTCGTGGGTTCGCACCAGCAGGGTATCATCGACCGCCACCGGGCTTGCCACCAGCGGTTCCTGCAATTCGTTGACGCCCACGTTGACCAAGCCGTCCGCGGTGATGCGGCCGCAGAAGATCGTCCCGTCGGAGCGCCCGCAGTAAAGCCGGTCGCCGGCGATTGTCGGAGAGGCATAGTAGATCGCCGGACCCTTCGGCAGGGCGCTTTCCCAGAGCACCTCGCCGGACTTGGCCGCCAGGCACGTCACCGTGCCGCGCTTCGGACCGTTGTCCTGCAACAGATAGAATTTTCCGTCGCGCGCGGCCGGGGTGGCGCAATCCGAGCCGCGCTGCTCGAGGGTCCAGAGCCGGCGGGTTTTCGTCGTGTCGCCTTCGCCACCCATCCGCACGCCCGCCACGTGGTTTCCGCGGCCGAAGGGCACCAGCGCGATGCCGTCGGTGGCGGCCGCCGAGGCGATGACGCGCCAGTTCGGCTGTTCGCGCGGATTGAAATCGCCGTGATCCCAGAGGAGCTTGCCGCTTTTCGCCTCGTGACCGCTCAAGTGGTCGCCGCCCCAGGTGACGATCGTTTCGACCCCGTCGATCTCCGCCACGAAGGGCGTGGTATAGGCGTCGTTGGCTTCCGCCGGGGCCTGGTAGTCGCGCGGGGTCTTCCAGACCTCCTTGCCGGTGGCCGGGTCGAAGGCCAACAGGAAGGACGGCTGCTTGTTATGCATCATGGCCACCACCAGGTGCCCGCCGGCGAGGACCGGCGAGGTGCCGAGGTCCCACTTCAGCCCGTCTTCGGCGTAGTCTTTCTGCAGGTTCTTGCTCCAGAGCACCTTCCCGGCCAGGTCGAGGGCGGCCAGGTTGCCGGATTTGTAGTAAACGAAGATCCGCTTGCCGTCGGTGACCGGCGACGGATTGCAACCGCTGCCGGCGCTGGCGTGCTGGAAGGCGCTGACGGTGCCCACGGTGGCCCGCCATTGCTCCTTGCCGGCGCGGTCCACCGCCAGCACGCCGTCCTTCCCGTCGATCTCGGCGGTCACCACGATCCGGTCGCCCAGCACCATCGGCGTCGAGCCGCCGCGGCCGGGGAGCTTCACCTTCCAGGCGAGGTTTTTCGCCGGTCCGAAGGACGCCGGGGCCTTGCCGGTCTCCGCGACGCCGTGTGCCGACGGCCCCCGCCAGTTCGGCCAGTTCCCTTCCGCCGCCAGCGGCCCTGCCAGGCCGGCCACAATGATCGTGAGAATTCCTTTCATGACGGTCTCCTTCATTTTGCAAATTCGTCCTGGAATTTCGCGATGACCTCCCGGCCCGGAAACTCCCCGTCGAGGATCAGGAAGCGGTAGCGGACTTCGAGCGTGCCACCCTCCGGGATGTCTTTCTCGAAGAACATTCCGAAACGCCCGTAGTCGCGGTAGGCCGAATGCCGCGTGCCCTTCGGATTGGAGGGATGGTTCAACTGGACCACGGTGTGCTTGCGGCCGCCCAGCACATAGGTCTCCGCCGCCCACGGCAGATCGCGCGCCTTGGGCACGTCCACTTTCTCCTCGGGGAACCAGTATTTCGTCGCCTTGAGGTCCACTCCCTGGGCCGGCCGGTAGTGGATCCCGGCGTGCTCCGGGTCGCCCTTCAACGACACGGCGCCGAACTTCGCGTGCAACTCGCTGTGGAAATCGATCACCAGCCGCACTCCGTCGCGGCCCGGCGCGACCTTCATGGTGCGCTTCTCCTCGAGCAGCGGGCGCTCTTCCTCCGCCATCCACAGCGTGCGGGAGGTGAACAGCGCGGCACCGTCCTTGATCTCCTGGCGGGGGAACTCCTGGTGCACGATCTCGCCGCCTTTCATGTGCCAGCGGTCGTAGGTTTTGCCGCCGAAGCCAATCTTGTTCCAGCCGATGAAAATCCCGCGGTGGTGGGTGTAGTCGCCGCCGGCACCTTTGGTGATCGGGGCCTTGCCCTCGGCATCGAAGACGTGCAGGTATGGCTTGTAGGTGTCGTGGGCGAGCGCCTTGGTCGAGGTGTCGTGCTCATACATGTAGCGCGCCGCCACCTTGCCCTCCACCAGCACGTCGAGGTGTTTGCCCGGCGTGTCCTTGAATGCGAGCGGCTCCGCCGCGAGTCCGCCGATTCCCAAGCCCCCCGCGAGGGTGGCCGCCAAAAGTGGTAATGGAAAGTTCACCCCCTTACTACCCGCCGGCCACCGCGCTCTTGCAAGCCAATCCCGACCGCGACGGCGGTCTTTTCTTGCCGCGGGACGGCCCGGGCCGGGTCAGTGCTCGATCCGGATCGCCTTCTCCAGCATCGACTCGGCGATCTCGAAATCGACCGCGGTGCGGGCGTGGATGCGACACAGCGGATGGCCCTGGTGGACGTGCTCGCCGCATTTCACCAGATGGTCGAAGCCGACCGCGTGGTCGATGCTGTCGCTGGCGCGGGAGCGGCCCGCTCCGAGCTGGACCGCCGCCTGGCCGACCCAGCCGGCATCGACCTCGGCCACGGTGCCGCTGCACGGCGCGGGGAAATCCCGGATCAAGGGGGCGTGGTGGATCTGCCCGAGCTTCGGCAGGTCGGCGGGATCGCCGCCGTGGGCGCGGACGATGTCGTCGAACTTCCGGCGGGCGCTGCCATCGTCTAACAGATGTTCCAGTTCCTTGCGCGGGACCGGGCTGATCTTCTCCGCGAGGTCGAGCACCAGCTTCCGCAGGTCGGCCGGGCCGCGGCCTTCCAAGCATTCGAGGGACTCGATGACCTCGAGCGAATTGCCGACGGCGCGGCCGAGCGGCTCGCTCATCGGGTTGAGCACGGCGTGCACCTCGACCCCCATCTCCTTGCCGACGGCGATCATCGAGTCGGCCAGCAGGCGGGCAGCGGCCTCGGTTTTCATGAAGGCGCCGCTGCCGAACTTGACGTCGAGCACGAGCCGGTCGAGCGATTCGGCGAGCTTCTTCGACATGATCGAGGCGGTGATCAGCGGGATCGAAGGCACCGTGCCGGTCACGTCGCGCAGCGCGTAGAGTTTCTTGTCGGCCGGGCAGAGGCGGTCGGTCTGGCCCATCATCACCACGCCGTTTTTCGCCAGCATTGCCTGCGCCTCGGCGAGGGGGATGGCGACCTTGAAGCCGGGGATCGACTCCAGCTTGTCGAGGGTGCCGCCGGTGATCCCGAGGCCACGGCCGGAGACCATCGGAATCCACACGCCGGTGCAGGCGACCAGCGGGGCGAGGATCAGCGAGACCTTGTCGCCGATGCCGCCGGTCGAGTGCTTGTCGACGACCGGCGGATGGCCGTCGGGGTGGTGGAAGACCTCGCCGCTTTCGAGCATCGCCCGGGTCAGCGCGGCGGTTTCCACCGCGTCCATGCCTTTAAAAAAGACCGCCATCGCGAAGGCGGACATCTGGTAATCCGGGACCTCGCCGGCGGTGTAGCCGTCGATCAGCTTGCGGATTTCCGCCGGGTCGAGGGTGTCGCCGTCGCGCTTGCGGGCGATCAGGGTGGGGACGTGGAGATTCATGGGACGGGGGCGGTGTGCTGGCGCAGCCAGTCGGCGAAGGTGTCTTCGTCCATCTCGCCGGCGGCAAGGTGGAGCATCGTCAGATATCGATCCGCCTTTCCCGCAGTGATCGTGAACCCGTTCCGTAGCAGGAAGAGTCGATAGACCACGAACGCGGTTCGCTTGTTGCCATCCACGAAAGGATGATTTTTCGCAAGTCCCGTGGCGTAGGAGGCGGCCAAAGCGCAAAGATCCGAGTCCGGTTCATAGACGTGGCGTTGCATCGGGCGCGCAAGCGCTGATTCCAGCAAGGTGACGTCCCGCATGCCCGCGTCGCCGCCATGTTCGGCGATTTGACGAAGATGGAGGGCGATGACGATCTCCTTCGAAATCCAGAAAGGCTCGGTCATCCTACTGGGCAAGTTGGCGAAGGACATCGCGGTCCTCGCGCATGATATCTTCGGCGAGGTTCATTTGGATCGAAAACTCATCGTCGAAGGCGGAGACGGTGAATCCGGCCGGCGTTTCCGTGAGAAAGAGCGTGTCGCCTTTCTCCACCCGCAGCTTCTCCAGCACTTCCTTCGGCAGGATGACGCCGGCGGAATTTCCGATGCTCGTGATTTTGAGTTTCGCGGTCATGGCAGCACGTTATAACGAATGTTCGACAAGTCCAGCCGGGAAACGAACGTTGCCTTGAGCCCCCGGCCACTCCCTAGCGGAGGAACCTTGGGGGTGCCCCGAGCGGAAGAACGGCAGGATCGCCCGCCGCTTTCGAAGACCGGAGAAGACCCGGTCGAGCGTCCGACGGGTCGGTCGCGCTACCCGGCGGTCAGCTGCTGCCCCCGGTTAGAACCCGATCATCGCGACGATTTCCTCGTCGCTGTAGTCGGCGAGGTGGTCGGAGGCGGCCAGCAGGACTTCGGTTTCGTAGTTCTCCTGAAGGTCGGCGAGCGAGGAATCCGGGGCCGTCGTGACAAGGCCCGGGTCGCCCGATTTCGGGGTGCTTTGCAGGGTCAGCACCACCGCGACCAGCGCCGCGGAACCGGCGAGAACGCCGCCGATCGAAGCCGGGATCCACAAGCGGAACCACCACGGGCGGGCGGATTCTTCCAAGCGGGCGGCGCGCGCCACGTTCGCGGCGAAGTTCGGGCCCGGCCGCAGGGACGGGCTTTGGCGGAGCAGGTCCCAGACGGGGTCCTGGTCCAAATCACCGGTGGATGGTTCGCGCTTCATGGCTTTGGGAGGCAGATTCTGCCGGGGGAAACCGGCTTGCGAGCCAAAAGTTGCGCCCCGGATTTCATGCCCCGGGCGATGCTCCCTCATCATCGGCGCGGGCATCGTTTGGCGGCCGGCGAGGCGGGCAGCCTGTGGCTTGTGCGGGTTTCCGCACCCCGCGTTCCAATAAGGGCGAACAAGGGGCACCGGAGGTGCCCGAAGCCGTTAGGAAATCTCTGCCAACGCCCGTTTCCAACTGGAGCCGGCTAACGGACTCGAACCGTTGACCTACTGATTACAAATGGGACGAGGGGAAAGCGTTAACGCTGATTTTCAATAGTTTGCTTTGCGACAAAAAATCCGGTTTGCCTATTTGGCCTGATTTTAGGGGCAATGAGGGCAATGAAAAGGCGCTGACCAGCTTACTCCGAATCAGCGGGACACACCAAAACACGAACCGCCCCAAGCCATGCCCCGCAGAACCAAGTTCGACCCCGTGGAAACGCCTAACGGATGGCGTCTCAACGTCCCCGAAAAGCTCACCGAAACCGGAAAGCGGGAACGGCATTTCTTCCCGACACTGAAAGCCGCGCAGGATGCCGCCAAGGCCTTGAGGAAGGCGGCCGCGGAGTTTGGCCACCAATCGCAGGCGATCCGCCCCAGCTTGGCCGAGGACGCGACCGCGGCGGAGGAGTTACTAAAGCCTTTCGGCGCGAGCCTGCTTGATGCCGCCCGGGCCTACGTCGCCGCCCGCAACTGCGAATCCGCGAGCATCGCCACCGATAAGGCGCTTGAGCAGTGGATTGCCGACATGGAGACACGCCTGCGCGGCCGCAGCGTCACCAATTACAAGCAGACCTCGAAACGGTTTGCCGCCCTGGGCAAAAAGCTGCTTTGCAACGTCACCCGCGCCGAGTTGCAAGACATCATCGCGCCTCCGGGCATGGCTGCGACATCGGCCGCGGCCAACTTCCGAAACGGCATGGCGTTCTGGAATTGGTCCGCCCGCCGCGGCTGGTGCCAGCCCGAGGTATTCGCCCAGCGCACAGTTGAGGACACAGCGGGCTTTCGGCTTCCGACTCTCCTTGGTGTGAATTGCTGAAAATGAGCGACTTGAAAAGAGAGTGCGCGCTGCAGGTTTCGAACCTGAAGCGCCTTGTTCACAAGTAATTGAGGATAAGTCAAGGTCGGGTGCCGCTCCTCACCCGTGCGCACAAATAGGCGCACAGATTTCTGACGCGGGCTGCCCCGATCTGGCGCGAGTGGTCGAAAGCTGGGCGGAAATGTCGGCTCCGCTGCGGCAGGCGGTGCTGGCCATCGTGGAGGCCTCGCAAGCGGGAAGGGGGGCGAAGTGAGCGGCGCACCGAAGGACGGGGGCGACTCCTCGTCACCGGGTGCCGGGGGGCTGGGGGGCAAGACCCCCAGTGAGAGCCGCGAGACCGGCGGGGGCCGCTTCTATGCCCTGAAGACTCCGAGCCGGGCCGCAATCCCCTTGGCAAGCCGAACGCTCACCGAGCCCGTCCCGCTCGTTAGACTGCCTTTGGCGAATCCATCCCAGCGGCAAGAAGAACCCTGCGGCGTGGCGGGGGAGGCGGATG
>CAMCYK010000114.1 GCA_945883695.1 Akkermansia muciniphila
GCGTAATCATGGAGATCTCCGAGGAATGGGAAACCGGCAAAGTCTACCTCCAGCCCGACACCAAAACACCAAGCCTCTGAACCAACCAGCAGCCTTCAGCTTTCCAGTCCTCAACCAGACACTTTTACAGAAAAAAATTTGCGCGGCCCGCGGGCCGTTGATTTTGAGGGCGATGGCGACACCGACATCGTCGTGGGGCTTTATGACGTGAACACCGTCCTGGGATCAGCGTCGAATGGTCAAATCGCCGTGTTCCTGAATGACGGAAGCGCCAATTTCACCCGGCAGAACTTGCTGAGCGGATTGAGCGGCCTCCAGTCGAACATCTTCGCCGTGGGTGACATGAATGGCGATGGACGGGTGGACTTCCTGCGCTCCACAGCCACCACGAACCTGATCTACATGCAGGCACTGCCCGGTGGCGGCTTCGCTGCGGATGTGGTCGTTTCGAACAGCTTCGTCTCATTCAGTGCCATCTCTCTGGCGAATATGGATGGAGACGGCGATCTCGACCTCGTGGCGGTGGATGGTGGCACGGCAAACAGTGCCCGCATCTACACCAACGATGGAACGGGAGCCTTCACGCTGGCGCACACGGCACCCTTCACCACCGCAAGCACGGTCGTGCGTGAAGTGGTGGATATCAATGGCGACGGCCTGCTGGATCTTCTCTGCACGGATGCCGATGCAACGACCAAGGTCTCTTACTATGCCGGTGTCTCGGGCGGTGGGTTCAGCGCCACCCGCACGGCGATTCCGGTCCCTGGATCTTCCGTTAACAGCCTGCGGACTGTCGATCTGGATAAGGATGGCGTGCTCGATCTGCTCGTCAGCAACACCGTCTCGACTCCGAGCTTCTCATGGAACATCGGCTGGATGCGCGGCACGGGCGGCGGGAGCTTCGGTGCTTTTCTATTGGTGAATACTTACTCGGGGATCGTGAACAGCTTCATCGCTCGAGACCTGAATGCGGACACCCATCTGGATCTCATCGCTGGAGGCCGCACCTCATCGACGGTGCCGCATAACGTATTCGTCTTCATCAACAAAACAGGCCAGGACCCGATGGTCGTGACACCGCCTGCGGCCCGGCCCTACGTGCTCGGTGACAATATCGAGACCAGCATTTATCTTGGCTTCCCGATCACCGTCACTGGCACTCCCAGGATTTCCCTTCAAATCGGAAGCAGCACTGTGAATGCGAACTATGTGAGCGGCTCCGGCACTTCCAGATTGCTCTTCCGCTACACCGTCACCCTTGCGGACCTCGATCTGGACGGTGTGCAGCTCGCTTCACAGAACATCGACCTCAACGGCGGTCTGATGAAGGACCCGATCAATGGCGATGCCGACCTGACGATGGTTGCCACTCCTTTTACAGACGTGATCGTGAATGGAGCGGGGCCGCTGGTGCAAAACATCACGCGCTTTGACCCCACTCCGACGAATGCTCCCTCCGTGCGGTTCCAGGTGCAGTTTGCGGAAGATGTCACCGGTGTGGATGCTGCTGACTTTGAGATGAAACAGGATGCCGGAGATCTCGACGCCGCCGCCATCACTAGCGTCAGTGGTAGCGGTTCAGTTTATCAAGTCACAGCCACCACAGGCACAGGCAGCGGCACCTTGGGCCTCAGCGTGAAAGGCACGGCCACCATCAATGACCTCGCGGGCGATTTGCTGGCAAAGGGCTTCGTCGGCGGGCAAGTCTATACGCTCAAGCGTGGTGCGCCCGTCACCATCGACGCTTTCTTTACGAACCTGCACGCCGACTACCGCCCGGTCTGGAGCAATGGTGAGATCACCTTCGTCATGGATGCCGATGCCGGTGCCGTCGAAACTTCTGCGGTCATCATTCCCAGCAACGAAGTGCTGACCTACGCCGCCGCAAACTCGCTCTTCCTCCGCCCCACCATTGCCAACTATGACTTCCTCGGCGTGCCCGTGGGCAGCAGCGTGTATCGCCTGCCCAGTAGCCAGGCCGTGGGGATCCCATTCATGGGCATGAGCGGTGAAAGCGTGCCCACCGGCACTTTCGCCCGGTATCTGAACACGGATCCGCGTGTGAACGCCACCAATGCCTACATGAAGATTCAGCTCGTGGGCATGCGCTCCAGCAGCGGCGGTCACATGTCTGTTTACACGATTGCCTCCGGCAATCCCCGCGTCTGGATGGCCACCAGCGACGGCATAGACAGCACCGATGCCTTTTACCAGACCCCCGGCAGCCACTCCCACCGCAACATCACCTTCAGCCAGCCCGGCACCTACGAGGTGGACGTCGTCGTCAGCGGCTATCGCGACAGCAACGGCAACACCACCTATGACCCCGTGACCGATCCCTACATCGAAAGCGGCATCTTCACCCTGGTGTTCGGCGTGGACTTCCCGGGCGAATGGCGGCAGCAAAACTTCGGTTCCGCGGTGAACAGCGGAAACGGCGCGAACGATGCCGATCCTGATGCCGACGGCGTCTCCAATCAGTTGGAGTTCGCGTTCGGCATGGATCCAGCCGCCTCCAGCCCGTCACCGCTGACACTTGCACCAGGCAACGTGGTCGCCTCGCGCGGAGTGCCCGTATGGGTGGCCTCGGGCGCGGAAAACCACGCTGTGTTCCTGAGAAGGAAAGATCGCACTGCGGCGGGCCTCGTTTACGCCGTCCAGACAAGCACCAATCTCAGCGCATGGCAGAACTTGACTGCGATTCCGGAAGTCATCGGTTCCGATGGCGAGATGGAAGTCGTCCGCGTCCCGATCCCCGCCCCTGCTGAAGGTGAAACCAGCCAGTTCATGCGGATCAGCGTGACCGCCGCCCCTTGATCGAAATCACTCCGGCTCCCAGATGAAAGTCATCCGTTCGAAATCATCCCGCGCCGCCCTTGTCACTCTCATTGGCTTGGCGGTCGCGGCAATTTCATCCCCCATCTCGGGAGCCGCCGTCTACTCGCTGGGTCACGGTGACGTCCGTTTCCATTTCAGCGGAAACGCGCTCTATCAGAGGGTTCACATCGACCCTCAATCGATTGTCGATGGCGTCGAGGTCGGAAACGCACCTGACGGCGTGGAGTATCTCCCCATCGAAGTGACCACGCTGGTGCCTCAGCCATCCTTTCCGCGCCCCCAAGGTGCCGAGTGGGATTTCATCGGAAACAGTCCCGGGGATCCTGTCTGGTATATCCCTGATTCGCAGGAGTTCGACCGCCCATGGCTCGGCGTTTCCACCCAAGCGCTCCGTCCTGCCGATTGGACCATTTTCAGCCTTCGCTTGAAGGAGGTGATAAGTCCACCCGGTGGCCATTTTTCACTCTCCACCTACGGAGCTTTCACTATCGTCCCGGTTTTTTCCACCCTCGACGGCATCGATGCCGCGGATCAGTTCCAGCCGATCCTGGGAAGCCACGCGCACTATTCGTGGATGTTCACCAAGCCGGGCACCTATGACATCACGCTCGAGGTTTCGGGCCAGCACGAGACGGCGGGATCGCTGTCGTCTCTCGCGACCTATCGGTTCGAAGTGGTCCCGGAGCCCTCTGCGGCTTCTTCCATCCTGCTGGCGGCGGGAGCTTCGCTTTTCGCGCGGCGACGCCGCCCGCTTGCTGGTTGATGATGGAAGAGGGGTCAGGTTGGTTCCGGGCGATCAGGTCCCGCAGAAGGTCTGATCGCGGGGCGAGCCGGCGGGCGGTGGCGTCGTGAACTCGTCACCGCCGGCTTCTGCAAAGGGTTGCGTGATCGCGGCAAGGAGCTTGTCAAAAGGGGAGAGGTCGCCGTGTTGGGTCGCTGCGTTGAGGGCTTCTTCGACCTTGTGATTGCGCGGGATGACGCGGGGATTGTGGCGTTGCATCCGATGCAGGATCTCCGTTGGGCCTTCGGCCTGGCGACTCAGGCGCGCTTTCCATGCGGCGTGCCATGCGGCGAAGGCAGGATCCGGGAAAGCCGGTTGATCAAGAGCCGCCGCGGTGGAGAGGCTGCGGAAGGTGCCGGTGAAGTCCTGCTTGTGCGCATGCATCCAATCTAACAACTGCTGCACCAGGACACGATCATCGGCTTCTTCGTTAGAAAGCCCGAGTTTCGCACGCATGCCGTCGAGCCAGTGGTTCTGGAAAATCCCCTCGAACTGGTGGAGGGCCTCGTTGGCGAGTTCGACGGCCTTCTTTCCGTCGTCGTGAAGCAGGGGGATCATCGCCTCGGCCAGTCGCGCGAGATTCCAGCGGGCGATCGGGGGCTGCGCGGAGTAGGCGTAGCGGCCGGCGTGGTCGATCGAACTGAAGACGGTCGCGGGGTCGTAGCGGTCGAGGAAGGCGCAGGGACCGTAGTCGATGGTCTCGCCGGACAGCGCCATGTTGTCGGTGTTCATCACGCCGTGGATGAAGCCGACTTGAAACCATTTCGCGACGAGGGCGGCCTGTCGCTCCATCGAGGCATGGAAGAAGTCGAGGTGGGAGGCTTCCGCGAGATCGGGAAAGTGGCGGCGGCGGGTGTGATCGGCGAGGGCCTCCAAAGTGGAGCGATCCTCGTGGGCGGCGGCCCATTGGAAGGTGCCGACGCGGGTGTGGCAGGCGGCCACCCGGGTGAGCACGGCTCCGGGGAGGACGTCATTGAGGAAGACGCTCTCGCCGGTGGTGGCGACCGCCAGGCTGCGGGTGGTCGGGATGCCCAGCGCGTGCATCGCCTCGCTGAACTGGTGGCCGGCATAGGCCTGGGCGATCGGGTTCGCGCCGGGCGGGAGCAGGTTTCCGGTGAAACGGGCGGCTTGGTCCGGCTGCCGGATAATCTCCGGGTCGAGCCCCAGCGTGACCGCCAGCGCGTCGTTGAAGACCACCAGGCCGGAGTTCCTCGCAGGGGCGGGCGCGGCTTTCCTGAAAAACAGCCCGGGCAGCCGGGAATAAGAGTGGTCGAGATTCCAACCGGGGGGGGATTCCAAAGCATCGGCGCTCATGGGTGCGGGGGCGACATCGCACTTCCGCCCGGGGGGCAAGCGACTGATCCAAGCAAACCCAAGGGAAGTGGAAAGTCGCAAGTGCAAAAAACTTGCAACTGAAACATGTTTGCTTATTTTCCGCGCCGGGCCGCGGCCCGCGCCAATCGTATGACCCGACAACTTCCCGTCACCGTCCTCACCGGCTTCCTCGGCTCCGGCAAAACCACCCTCCTCAACCGCATTCTCACCGAAAACCACGGCCTGCGCATCGCCGTGATCGAGAATGAATTCGGCGAGGTCGGAATCGACCATGAGCTCGTCATCAATGCCGACGAGGAGATCTTCGAAATGAACAACGGCTGCATCTGCTGCACCGTGCGCGGCGACCTCATTCGAATCATCGGCAGCCTGATGAAACGCCGCGACCAGTTCGACCACATCCTCATCGAAACCACCGGCCTCGCCGACCCCGGTCCTGTCATCCAGACCTTCTTCGTCGATGACGAAATGAAGGACAAACTCACCCTCAACGCCATCGTCGCCCTCGTCGATGCCCGCCACATCGGCGTCCACCTCGATTCCAGCGAAGAGGCTCTCAAACAGATCGCCTTCGCCGACTCCATCCTGCTCAACAAGACCGACCTCGCCACCTCCGGCGAGCTCGACGCCCTCGAGGCGCGCATCAAGGCCATCAACGGCGTCGCCAAACTCCAGCGCTGCCATAACGCCAACATCCCCATCGCCAGCGTGCTCGACATCGGCGGCTTCAATCTCGACCGCGCCATCGGCATCGACCCCCGCTTTCTCGACCCCGAATATCCCTTCGAGTGGGGCGGCATCCTGGAGGCACCCGCCGGCACACTCACCTTGGAGGCCTCGGTAAACCCCGATCCCTCCATGACCGCGGTCATCATCCCGGTCAGCGCCACGGATGACGAATCGCTCGCATTCGCCCGCGAGATCGCCGTCCGCGTCTTCGCCCACGAAGCCACCGAAGCACCCGCCGGCACCGTTCTAACCGCGGATGCGATCCCCTACGACCTGATCCTCCACGACGGGCCCATGAGTTGGACCTGTGGAGTCGATACCCCGGGACCGCTCGCGATTTTCACCCAGCACTACCCCGAGGAACTCGGCCTGCGTTTTCTAACGGAATCCGGCGAACTCCAGCCCGTCCGCGCCGCCTCCTACAAGCCGGACCACACCCACGACGAAACCGTCGGCTCCGTCGGCATCGAGGCCGATGGCGAGTGCGATGGGAAGAAACTCAACGCATGGCTCTCCAAGCTCCTGCGCGAACGAGGCACCGACATCTATCGCATGAAGGGGGTTTTCGCCATCCAGGGAGACCCGAACCGTTTCATCTTCCAAGGCGTCCACATGCTGCTTGATCCGGCCGACGGCGGCCCGTGGGGCGATCGACCGCGCCGCAACAGTTTGGTTTTCATCGGCCGCGACCTCGACCGCGAGGAACTCAACCAATCGTTCCGCAAATGCCTCGCTTGAGCGATCCCGGAGAAATCGACGAGGAAGTCGAGATCCGCTCCGCCGCGGCTCTGCTGCCACTCACGCGGTCGGTGGACCTGCCCGACTACGCGCTCGACCTCCGCTGGTCGCCGGACGGCACCCTCCTCGCCACCCTGCCCAGCACCGGGCAGCCGGGAATCCATGATGTCAATGGAAGCGAAATCATCGATCTCCCTTCCCACGGCGGCGGCAACGGCAGCCTCGCCTGGCATCCGCACCGCAACATCCTCGCCACCTTTGGTCAGGACGGCATCCTCCGCCTCCACGACATCGCCGCCAACCGCTCCAGCCAACTCCAGCTCCCCCGCGGCTGGGCCGAGCGCTGCGCGTGGAATGCCGATGGCTCGCTCATCGCCGCCGCCGTCGGCAAAGCCGTCCAAGTCATCGATCCGCGAACTCTCGAAATCCTCCACGTCATCGATGACCACCGCTCCACCGTCACCGATCTCGTCTGGCATCCCGTGCTTTTGAATCAGCTCGCCACGGCCAGCGATGGCGGCGCGCGCATGTGGCGGCTCGGCGATCGGAATCCCTTCGCCCGCATCGACGATGGCGTCGCCGCCGTGCTCACCACCTGGAGCCCCGATGGCCGCTGGGTCGTCACCAGCGACCAGACGCCCTCCGTCCATCTCTACGATCTGAAGAAGCGCGCCCCGCTCTTCATCCAAGGCTTCGAAACCAAGATCAAAGCCTTCGCGTGGCAGCGCGGCGGCACCAAGGATCTCCCGTGGCTGGCCCTCGCCGGCAGTCCATCCATCACCGTCTGGCCCTGTTTCGGGAAAAACGGCCCGCGCGGTGCCCGGCCGATCCAGCTCTTCGGTCACCTCAAGGAAGTCACCGCGCTCGATTTCCCCCCCAACGGCCCTTACCTGGTTTCCGGCGGCCGCGACGGCTTCGTCCTGCTCTGGCTGCCCCACCACTCGGACGGCCCCGCTCTCATCGCCCGCGAGGAGAGCGAGATCACCACCGTCCGCTGGTCGCCCGATGGCCTCCGCCTCGCCTACGGCACCGCCTCCGGTCGCATCGCCGTCCACGCTCTAACCGCGAAGAGCTAGTTTTATGAAAAGACGTAACTTCATCTTCCTCCCCCTCATCGCCCTGCTCGCCTCCTGCAAGCCCGCAGTCGATCCCGAAACCAAGGCCGATGCCGGTAAACTCCGGATCCTCGCCACCTTCCTCCCGGTCCACGCTCACGCCGCCGCCATCGCCGGGGACCGCGCCATCGTGGAGTCCCTCATCTCAGGCGATACCGGTGCGCACGATTTCTCCCCGCGCCCCGCCGACATGCAACGCATCGCCGAGGCTGATGTCCTCGTCTTCAACGGCGCCGGCATGGAGCCATGGCTCGACGACCTCATCCAACAAGCCGCCAGAAAGGACCTCAGAAAGGTCGATCTATCCACCGGCATCGACCTCCTCGAAAATACCGATGCTCTCGACGAAGAGCACGATCACGATCACGACGATCACGACGATCACGATCACGATCACGATCATGATCACGGCGAGCACAACCCCCACCTCTGGCTCGATCCCGTCCTCGCCATCCAGCAAGCCGAGACCCTCCGCGACGCGCTCATCGCCGCCGACCCGGAAGGCGCATCAACCTACCAGGAAAACGCCGCCAACTACATCGCCACGCTCCGCGAGCTGGATACCGCATTTCAGGCAATCCTCGGCCCGCTTCCCGATAAGAAGCTCGTCACCTTCCACGACGCCTTCCCTTACCTCGCCAAGCGCTACGGCCTCGAAAACATCGGCTACATCTCCCGCTTCCCCGAGCGCGATCCCGCACCGGCCGAACTCGCCGCCCTCATCGACCGTATCCGCGCCGCCGATGTGAAAATCCTCTTCGCGGAAAGCGGCTACGAACCCGCCCTGCTTCAGCGTGTCGCCGCCGAAACCGGAACCAAAGTCTCCACCCTCGACACCCTCGAAGTCGGCGAACCCGGCTCCGACGCCTATCTCGACGGCATGAGGAGAAACCTCGAAACCCTCCGCGCCGCCTTCGCCCGGTGAACGCCGACCCCATTCTCCTCGAAGCCCGTTCACTCGTCCTGCGCTACGGCACCCGCGAGGTGCTGGAGGACTTCTCCTGCACCCTCCGGCGCGGCGAGTTGCTGGGAATTTCCGGCCCCAACGGCGCCGGCAAATCCACCCTGCTCAAGGCCATCCTCGGCATCCACCGCCCTGCATCCGGCACCATCCGCCGCCACGCACTCGCCAAGCTTCCCGGCTACGTCCCCCAGCACGCGCCCATCGATAAAAACTTCCCGCTCACCGCTTCCGAGTTCCTCGCCATCAACTGCCACACCCGCATCCCATGGATCGGCGGCATCCCGCGCAAACTCCGCCACGGCATCTGCGGAAAACTCGATTGCCTCGAGATCTCCCACCTCGCCCGGCGCCCGCTCGGCACCCTCTCCGGCGGCGAACTCCAGCGCGTCCGCATCGCCGCCGCCCTGCTCGACGATCCCGCCCTCCTCCTGTTGGACGAACCCTCCAGCCACCTGGATCCCGCTGCCTCCTCCGGACTGAAGAAACTCCTCCTCCACCTCCACAGCGAGCACGCGCTCACCCTCATCGTCGTCTCCCACGCCGAGTCCTTCCTCGACGGCCTTGCCACCCGCCGCATCTCCCTCGAAGCCCCGGTTCTCGATCTCGCTTGAAAGGCCGCGCATGCAGTTCCTCGAATTGTTCCGCTACGACTTCATGCGCTACGCGCTGATCTCCGGACTCCTGCTCGGCCCCACCTGCGCCCTGCTCGGCGTGTTCGTGAACCTGCGTGGCATGGCGTTTTTCAGCGACGCCCTCGCCCACTCCGCCCTCACCGGGGTCGCCCTCGGATTCATGGTCGACGCCGCCACCGGCTGGAAACTCGATCCCACGATCTACGTCCTCATCTTCTCCTGCCTCCTCGCACTCGGCATGGGCTGGCTGTCCCAGCGCACGCCGCTTTCGCGGGACACCATCACCGCCTTCACCTTCACCGGCAGCGTGGCGCTCGGTGTGATCCTCATCTCCATGCTCGGGAAGCACCGCATGTTAGAGGGATTGCTCTTCGGCAGCATCTATTCCAACGGCCCCGCCGACATCGCCCGTCAAGCCGTCCTTGCGGCCATCGTCCTCATCTTTTTCCTCACCCAGCTCCGCTCCCTCACCCTCGCCACCCTGGATCCCGAACTCGCCCGCGCCCGCGGCATCCGCCCCGCGCTGCTTCACTACGCCTTCTCCCTGCTGGTCGCCGCCGCCGTCGCCGTCGGTTTGAAAATGCTCGGCGCGCTGCTGCTCAGCGCCCTGATCGTGATCCCCGCCGCCGCCGCCCGCATCGCCACCACCAGCTTCCGCAACCTCATCGGCGTCGCACTTCTGTTAGGTGTCCTGATCCCGCCCGTCGGCATCGCCGCCTCCGCCACCCTGAATCTCCCCACCGGCCCCAGCATCGTCCTGGTTCATGTCGCCGCGCTGGCGATCTGCCAGATTCTCCATCTCGTCCGTCCGTTGAAAGCACGCGCATGACCCGGTCCACCGATCGTATTCCCGTCCTCATTGTCGCCGGCTTCCTCGGCGCGGGGAAAACCACCTTCATCCGCGATCTCCTGCCGCGGCTCGCGGGCGGACCGCGCGCGCCCTACGTCATCCTCAACGATTTCCTCAACGCCGCCGTCGATGCCTTTACCCTCAAGGGTCTCGGCGCGGAGATCCAAGGACTTCCCGCAGGCTGCGTCTGCTGCGAGGACCCGGGCAGCCTGGTCGATGCCATCCTCCGCGTGGCCGTGTCCACCCGGCCGCTCATCATCATCGAGGCGAACGGCACCACCGATCCCTACCGGCTGATTGAAACCCTCACGCTCACCGCCGCCG
Organism: Akkermansia muciniphila; assembly: GCA_945883695.1. GTDB lineage: Bacteria > Verrucomicrobiota > Verrucomicrobiia > Verrucomicrobiales > Akkermansiaceae > Haloferula > Haloferula muciniphila_A. Next base: position 10,307 of record CAMCYK010000114.1, read on the forward strand.
TGCGGGAGGTCGTCGGCTCCATCCTCCAGCTCACCGTCGTCAACGAATCCCGCTGGGGGAAACGCGAGCATGCCGCCGACCAGCACACCGAACGCGCCCAAGTGCGCACCGCCAGCGCCATTCTCACCAACCGCGGCGAATTCGCGAGCGACCCGCAGAAGCAACGGCTGCGCGACGATTTGTTCGAGCTGAATCCCCGCGCCCCGCGGCTCGATGCGGAGGCATTCGTCGACCTGCTCCTGCGCGAAGCCGCCGCCGACACCCTGCCTGCACCTGACACAAGCGATCCCATTCCCCACGGTCACCACCACGTGGCCGTGCATCTGGAGCCTCCTGTCATGGGCGAGGACCGCCTGCGCCGGTGGCTGCTAGGTCTTCCCCGCGACATCCTCCGCGTCAAAGGGCTCGCCCGGCTTTCCGACACGGAAATGGCTTACTTCAGCCGAACCGACGATCCCTTCGAGGAACCCCGCATCATCAAGACCCGCGCAGGGGCAGGCATGCGTCCGGCCGCTGTCTTCATCGGCCCCGGGCTCCGCGCGGAATTTCTCCGCGCCTCCTTCCATGAAACGCCCGTGCCGCGTCCCTTCAAACTGACCCGTTGAGATTCAAACTGCCATTCCATCGTGAGATCCGACCGCAAGCTTCCCGTCACCGTCCTCTCCGGCTTTCTCGGAGCCGGCAAAACCACCCTCCTCAACCACATCCTCCGCAATCGCGAAGGCAAGCGCGTCGCGGTGATCGTCAACGACATGAGCGAGGTGAACATCGACGCCGATCTGGTCCGCAACGGCGATGCCGCGCTCTCACACACCGAGGAGAAGATGGTCGAGATGTCGAACGGCTGCATTTGCTGCACGTTGCGCGAGGACTTGCTCGAGGCGCTTCTAACAGACGAAGAGTTCGCGCTGCCGGAGGAAAAGTGGCCGAAGCTCTTCAAGGATCCCTTTCCCGAGTGGCAGAATGGGCTGTTCGGCGGGTAGGAGCAGTCATGTTACGGCTTCTGGCACTTCGGGCACCAGTAGGTCGAGCGCTGGCCCATCACGGCGTGGCGGATCGGGGTGCCGCAGACCCGGCAGGGTTCGTTTTTCCGATCGTAAACGAAAAGCTGCTGGCGGAAGTAGCCGGGCTCGCCGTCGGAGTGGAGGAAGTCACGCAAGGTGGTGCCGCCCTGGGCGATCGAGTCGGCGAGCACCTGGCGGATCGCGGCGACCAGTTTCGCGAGACGCGGGCGGGAGATGCGGTGGGCCGGGGTGGCGGGCCGGATGCCGGCGCGGAACAGGGCTTCGCTGGCGTAGATGTTGCCGACGCCGACCACCACCTTGGGGTCCATGATCGCCAGCTTGATCGCGCAGGAGCGGCTGGCGCAGGCGGCGGCGAGCTGCTTGGCGGTGAAATCTTCCTCCAGCGGCTCCGGGCCCAGGCTTTTCAGCAGCGGGTGCTGCAGCGGGTCACCGGTGGCCAGGTGGAGGAAAATCCCGAAGCGCCGCGGGTCGTGGAAACGGAGTTGTTTGCCGGAGTCGAGGGTGAGCGCGATGTGGTCGTGCTTCTTGAAATCCGCCGCCGGATCGACCACCCGCAGGCTGCCGGACATGCCGAGATGGACCAGCAGGCAGCCGGAGTGGCCGAGGTCGAAAATCAGATACTTGGCCCGCCGGCGCAGCGCGGTGATCCGGTCGCCGGCGATCTCGTCGAGGGTGTCCGACACCGGTTGGCGCAGCCCGCGGTGGCGCACGATGACCTCCAGCACCCTCTTGCCAACGACATGCGGCTCGACCCCGCGGCGGGTGGTTTCGACTTCAGGCAGCTCGGGCATGAACGGAGCGTTTCAGTCGGGCCCGCGGCGGGGAACCCTGAAATTCCGCCGGCTCAGCGGCGTCCCTTCAAGACCTGCTGCTGGGATTTCGCGGAGAGACCGCTGTCGGCGAGCCAGGTTTTCGCGCCTTCGGGGTCGCGCTGGAAGAAGGCCTGGCCGGCCTGGGTGAGCGAGCTTTCCCGCAGCGCCGGGTCGCGGATGTCCTGCGCCCAGGCGATCGCGACCTGGGGATTCTGCCAGGCGTAGCCGGTCGCGAAGCCGCTGATCGCGGAATCGCGCTGCGGGGACTGCGGCATCGACATCAGGTACTGGCCGGCGGCGGCGGGATCGCGGTCTTCCCAATCGCCGAACGCGTTGCGCAGGCCCGCGGTCTGGCCATTGCCGGCGGGCAGGGTTTCCAGCCAGCCGACCGCCGCCACCGGATTGCTCTGCGCCCAGCGGCCGCCGATCTGCTCGACGGCCCGGGCGGCATAGCCCTCGCCGGCGAATTGCTGGGCCCAGCGCGCCGCGGCTTCGGGGTCCTTGCGGACGTAAGCGTCGGCAATCCGGCCCATCGCGGTGCCTTTCAAGGGGCCGTCGGGCAAGGACTCCGACCAGCGCGACGCGGCTTCCGGCCCTTCGGCGCGGAGCGTTTCGTTGGCGACGATTTCCATCAGGTTGCCGGCCCGCTGGTTGCCTTCCTGGCCGAGCCGGAGCACGAGGTCGGTGGCCATGCCGCGGTTGTTGTCGGCGAGTCCGGAAACCACGCTGGCGGTGAGTTCGTCGCGCTGGCCTTTCATCGACTCGGGCAGGTTGTCGAGCAGTGCGAGGGCCTCGGCCGGATTGGCGGCGGCCCAGCCGGTCATGGTGACGGCGAGGTCGCGTTCCGGGCTGTTGGCGGCGTGGTCGAAGGCGGCCTGGCCGTCGAGCGCGCCCCAGGCGTAGTGGAAATCCTGCCACTGCTCGGGATCGGCCCCCAGCGCGACCAGTTGCTCGCGCATCCCGGCGGCATTCTCCGGCGTCATCGCCTCGAGCAGCTTGGCAAAGGCGAGGCGGCGGGTGATCGGATTCGAATCGCGCAGGGCCTGGTCGAAGAGCGCGTCCAGATTGCCATCGGCCGAGGCGATCGCTCCGAACAGGCGGCCGAGCTCGCTGCTCTCGCGCGGGGCCGTGCCGCGGTCGCTCCGGCGGGAGGAGAGGCCCTCGGGTCCCGATTCGGAGACACGCGCGGACAAGCGGGACTTCCTTTCGGCCGACCCGTCCGCCGCGGTGGCGGTGGCGGCGGCGGATGGGGCGCTGCTTTTCGAACCCAGTCCGAAGGCGGCCAGCACGGCGGTCGCCCAGCAGGCGTGGAGGATGAGCGTCTTTTTCATGAGCGGCGGACTTTAAACGCGTTTGAAGTCCGCGCAATTTCAACCGATTACTTTCGACGAGTCCGCTCCATGAAGTCCCGCAAAGCGCCCAAGCGGTCCCGCACTTCGCGCGCCATCCGGTTTTTCATGACGGGTTCGAGCAGCGGGGCCAGCAGCGCGGGACCAGCCTGGAAGGAAAAGGTGTAGGTCAGCCGCGAGCTTCGCGGACCGAGGGCATCGTGCCGGATCGTGGCCGCAAAACGCCGGAAAAACAGCGGGCGATTGGTCAGTTTTACCGTGGCAATCCGGCCTCGTTCAAAGCGGACGTATTCGGTTTCGAGCGCTTGGAACGCACCCTTCCAGGTTCCGACACAGCGGGTCCGGACGCCGGGTCCGGCCGCTGCCGCGCCTCCCAGCAAGCGCGCCTCCCGCAGCATCGGGTCCCAGTCGAGCCGTCGCTCGTAGTCGTGGACAAGATCGAACACATCTTCACACGACGCGCGGATTTCGACCGAATGGGAGTCGCGGGGCATGGGAGTTGGTCACTCACCCGGCACCACGCGGTAGAAGCGTTTGGGGAAGCTCGCGGTTTGCGGGTCGCTGAAGACCCAGGTCGCGCTGTCGAGGGTGCGGGTGGCGATGCCTTGCCAGTCGTCGAGGGCGCCGAGGGTTTCCGCGGCCTCGATCCGGACGCTCTGGCCCGGGCTGCCGCGGACGGTGAAGGTGAAGAGTCCGCCGCTGAAGCCGAGGGTGGCGCGGTCGATGGCGGGCGGCGGCGGGGCGGGCGTGACGACCAGCGTGCCGGCGGCCTGGAGGTGGCGGGTGCGGCCGCTTTGCCGGAGGCGGGCAGTGATCCGATAGCTGCCGGAGAGGGCCGGAGGAACGGTGATGGCAAAGGTGGTGGCGAGGACGCTGGCGGGTCCGCTGGCACCCAGCGGGCGGGTGTCGATTTCGATTTCGTTGCCGTTCCACGGGTTCGCGTCGGGATCGAGCGCGACGGTGAGAACCGGCGCGCCGGCGGAGGCGTCGTCGGATTGGTAGCGGAGTTCGAGGCCGAAGGCGGTGCCGGCGGGGAGCGATGCCGGCGAGGTGCGGCGGGCGGTGACGAGGCTTGGCCAGAGCCCGTTCTTGCCGGTGACCAGGCTGCGGTTGGCGGCGACGCCGGCTCCGAGGTCCCACAAACGGTTGTAGCCCTTGTCGATGGCATCGGTGCCGGCTCCGGCGGGCATCACGGCGCTCAGGCGGTCGCCGCCGGCGATCCGGCCGTGGTGGAAGCCGGCGCTCGCGCCGGAAGACTCGGCGGCGGTCCACCAGGCGGAGCGGATCGTGGAAGTGATGGTTTGCTGGCTGTCGGTGGCATTCGCACCGAGTTCGACCGTGCCGTGGTACCAGAGGTGGACGTCGCTGTGGGCCGAGGCGTTCGCCCCGTTGAGGTTGACGAGCCGCCGGTTGTAGGCGCCCGCGACGGCATTCCCCATCGGGTCGAATCCAAGGAGGGCGTTGAGCCGCTGGTAGAAATTGTCGGCGTAGAGGACGTTTTCCCACACCGTCACCGCGGCGTCGCCGCTGATCGGGACGGGATCGATCAACGTCAGGTGATCGACCGACACCCCGCGCTTGCCGAGTTGGCGGGAGATTTCGCTGACCACCGAGGCTCCGCGGCTGTGGCCGATCAGGTGCAGCGGCAGGTCGGCGAGCGGGCGGCCGTCGTTTTCCGGGATCAGTCCGGTGGAGAGCAAGGCGCTGGCGGCGGCGGCGGCGACCTCGCCGGTGGAGGCCTGGCCGGTGTCGATCGAGGACCAGTCGAGTTTGATCACGATCTCGCCGCTGTCGGAAAGATCGGGCGCGGGTCCGTCGAGGCGGGTGGCGGTCGCCGCGAAGCCGCCGCCGGAGGCGGTGATTTCGATTTCGTAGCAGGTCAGGTCGCTGCCGGGAAAACCCGGGTGGCCGCGGAAGCGCGAGGCCATCGGGAGGATCCAGCTGGTGTTGTCGCTGTTGAAGCCGTGGGTGATGACGGTCACGCCGCCGGCCCGGGCCTGCGGGACCGGCAGGGCCAGCGCGGCGAGGGCGAGCAGCAGGCGCGGTGCGGGCAGGTTCACGACTCCAGCCAAGCGGGACGGGAGACGAAGGTCAATGGCGGGGGGCGCAGGAGATGGGAGATGGGGGATCGACTCACCTCAGGATATACCCCGCGGTGGCCACCACGTGGCAGGCGCTGCCGGCGAGGACGAAGAGATGCCAGATGGCGTGGTTGAAGCGCAGGGATCGCCAGGCGAAAAAAATCACCCCGAGGGTGTAGCAGAGGCCGCCCGCCACCATCCAGGCGACACCGGCGGGGGACAGGGCGCGCAGCATCGGGCCGAAGGCGAAGACCGCGAGCCAGCCCATCACGATGTAGAGCGCGGTCGACCACCAGGTGTTGCGCTTGCCGCGCCCCAGGGTTTTTAAGAGCACGCCGCCGAGCGCCATGCACCAGACCACCCCGAACAGCGACCAGCCCCAGGGTCCGCGCAGGGCGACCAGGCTGAGCGGGGTGTAGGAACCGGCGATCAGCAGGTAGATGCAGGCGTGGTCGAGCGCCTGCAGGATCGGCTTTTTCCGCGGGCAACTGGTGGCGTGATAGACCGTCGAAGACAGGTAAAGCAGCACCAGCGTCCCGCCGAAAACCGTCGCGGACACGGTGCGGAAGGTCTCGCCGCCGGCGGTCACCACCATGAACACCAGCGCGGCGATCGACAGCGCGGTGCCGAGGGCGTGGGTCGCCATGTTCGCCACCTCCTCCGCCGGGCTTTCGCACAGCGGGGAACGGGGCGGGGCGGTGGGGCGCTGCATGGACGGAATGATGAGGGTGATCCCGGGGATGTCGAGTCGCCGGAGTTCGCCGGATGCCTCCGGCGGCCGGGTCGGAGATCGGGGGAAGCCGGGGGAGTCGGGTTTTGTAAAAAACTCTCGATATTTTAAAAATTGATGCTATCTAGCTCCCGCGACTTTCGTCCATGGTGAAAGAACGCGCGATCCAATCCCTCATTTTTCATGTCGTTGCGCATCACCACCCCCATCGCCGCGGTCGCCGGGACGGTTCTATTATGCAGCCCCAGCGCGTTCGCCGCGCAGCCGAACCCATCGGCTCCGGTCGGTCGCCTCACCGCCGAAACGATGATCGCGGGTCCCGGCATGAAGCCGCTGATCCGTTGGTCCGCGGTGCTCCCGGCGGATGCCAATGCGGGCGATCACGCTTTCCATATCCGGCAGGAGCAGCTTCAGGATTTCACCGTTTTCGATCTGCCCGTGCCGCAGGCGGGCGAGGCATTCTCGCCGCTTGTCCCCGGTGATGCGGGGAGCAAGTTCGAGCTCTGGGCCGTCCGGGGGTCTCCTCTGGCTGCCTATCTTTTGGACACCACGGTGGTGTCACCCTACCTGCCGAGAGCCACCGTGACGATCCGCTCCGAGGATCCTTATCCGGTCCTGCCAAGAACCCGGGCGGACCGGCCCTTTTTCGTCGATGTGGCCGTCCAGGGCATCGTCGGCGCGGCGGAAGCTCCAAACAGCCTGAAAGGCGCCACGCTGGTCCGCCATGCCCAGTCCTATGGCGCGGCGGGCACGGGGGCCAATCTGGATCGCAGCCAGGCCACCCTGCTTTCGCAATCCCCCGTCACGGCCGATGGCGGCCAGACTTTGACCTTTGCCGTCAGCGGCATCCCGGAAGTCGAGCCGCTGAAGGCGCGCGGGGAGGAGCGATTCTCCCTCGTTTCCCTGCCGGATGACCGGGTGCCCGAATCGATCATTTCCTCCCGGTTCATCCAGATCTGGCCGGTGGCCGCCGGCTCGATTTCAGGGCTCGAACCGGGGCAGCTGATCGGCCGCGCGGTGCCGCAGATCACGCTTCAGCTGAGCGATCTTTACCCGAGTTCCACCACCTATGCCCAGGTGTATCCGGGGAGTCCGCGGGCCGGTGTCGCCGGAACGATCCTGCCGGTTTCAACGATCACGGTGGACGATTCGGTCCCCGCCGACCGGACTCTTGTCCTCGGCAACTACGGACCGGTCTTCGACTCGGACGGGCTTTGGACGCTGGAGCTGCTCACGCGGACGCCTTTCGGAACGGACCGGATCGCTCACGTCAGTTTCCAGGTCGAAGGGCTGGTCACGACGATCGACGACTGGCGGCAGCTTCATTTCGGCAGCGGTGGTCACGACGGGGATCTCGACGACTTCGAAAAGGACGGGATACCCAACCTCGTCGAGTATGCCTTCGGGCTCGCTCCGAAATCCAACAGCGCCGGCCGACTGCCCGCCCCGCGGTTGTCCGGTGACGAGTTGGTGATCCGCTTCACCCGGCCCGCCGGCGTCGGCGGCATCGTTTACGGCGCGGAGTGGAGCACCAGCTTGCTCCCGGGCAGCTGGGTTCCCATCGCGGACAGCGGCGAGCTGCCGGAGCATGTCTTTGGCGTTCCGGTTGAAGGAAAGCCCCGGCTCTACCTGCGGCTGAAAGTGACGCGCAAGTAGCTGCGCACCCGGGGCCGCGAGCCTTTTGCGGGGTGCGGGTGCGGCGCGCGTTCCCCTGAATCGCGGGACGTCGAAGGCCTGTCTTGCGGCGGCGGATGGCGCTGCTAGAAAACAGCCATGCGCACTCTCGTCCGTGATTTGCTCCGCTCGACCGCTCCCGCCGACCTGATCCACGCCGCCGGCTGGGTGCGGACGCGGCGGGATTCGAAGGCGTTCTCGTTTTTGGAAATCAACGACGGGTCCTGCCTCGGGAACTTGCAGATCGTGGCGGACGTGGGGATTCCGGGCTCGGAGAATCTCGCGAAGATGAGCACCGGGGCCTCGGTCGCGGTGGAGGGCAGGCTGGTGCCGTCGCAGGGCGGGCAGCAGGCATGGGAAGTGCAGGCGACGGCGATCCGCCTGCTCGGCGAGGCCCCGGAGGATTTCCCGCTGCAGAAGAAGGGGCACTCGACCGAGTTCCTGCGCGGCATCGCCCACCTGCGGCCGCGGACCAATCTCTACGGCGCGATGTTCCGCGTCCGCAGCCGGATGAGCCACGCGGTGCACCGCTTCTTCGCCGAGCGGAGCTTCTACTACATCCACACTCCGATCATCACCGCGAGCGACTGCGAGGGGGCGGGGGAGATGTTCCGGGTGACCACGCTCGATCCGACCCAGGCCAAGGCGCAGTCCTACGCCGACGACTTTTTCAACAAGGCCGCGCACCTGACGGTGTCCGGCCAGCTCGAGGGCGAGACCTTCGCCTGCGCGCTGGGGAACATCTACACTTTCGGGCCGACCTTCCGCGCGGAGAATTCGAACACCTCGCGCCACGCGGCGGAGTTCTGGATGATCGAGCCGGAGATGGCGTTCTGCGACTTGCAGGGCGACATGGACCTGGCGGAGGCGATGGTGAAATACCTCGTGAAGGAGGCGCTGGACCATCAGGATGGCGATCTTTCGATCTTCGAGAAGTTCGTCGACAAGGGGCTGCGCGAGCGGCTCGGGTTCGTCGCGGAGAATCCCTTCGAGCGGGTGTCGTACACCGAGGCGGTGGCGATCTTGCAGAAGTCCGGGAAGAGCTTCGAATATCCGGTCGAGTATGGCTTGAACCTCCAGAGCGAGCACGAGCGCTGGCTGACCGAGGAGCATTTCAAGAAGCCGACGACGGTCTTCAACTACCCGAAGGAGATCAAACCGTTCTACATGCGGCTGAACGACGACGACAAGACGGTGACCGCGATGGACCTGCTGGTGCCGGGGATCGGCGAGATCGT
>CAMCYK010000115.1 GCA_945883695.1 Akkermansia muciniphila
GGCCCCCCCCCCCCCCCCGCCCCCGAATGGGATCCATGAAACCCGATGATTGCAGAAACCCAAAGGGTCCGGTTCGCTTCAAAGCGTCCGAGCGGCGCGAGAAAGCGCTTGAATATATCTGAATATTCCACCTATTCATCCCTCACGACTATTGCACGTTGTAATCACAAATTATAGTCATCCCTCGTTCAGCCCCATTGCCCGAATTCATGAAAGCCCGTTTCATAAAGACTTCCTGCGGATTGCGCCCGGCGAGCCGCAAACCCGCTCCCGGCGGCTTCGCGCTGGTGATCGCGCTTTCGCTGATGGTCATGCTGACCGTGATCGCGGTGGGTCTGCTGACGCTGTCGACGATCACCCTTCGCGCCTCGTCGCGCGGGGACGCCATGCAGATGGCCCGCGGCAACGCCCGGATGGCGCTGGCACTGGCGATCGGCCAGCTCCAGAAATCGGTCGGACCCGACCAGCGGATCACCGCGCCGGGCAACCTCTATTCGCCGGATGCCCATCCGGGGCTGACGGGAGCATGGGAATCGGTCAAGTTGTCCCCCGACGGCAATGCCGGGCTCGACCAGCGGAAGCGCGCCGCGCGGCAGGACGACGATGCCAATGGCGAGTTTGTCGGCTGGCTGGCCTCGCAGTCGTGGGGCGGGGCGGGCGGAGACCCGAGCCAGCCGCCCGCCGCGCAAGGCGACGGCGCGTCGGCCACCCTGCTCAAGCCGCGGTCCGGGAACCCGGCCGAGCTTCCTTTGACGATGGGTGTTCTTCCGGTTTCCGATACCGGCGGGATCGCGTGGGCGACCCTCGACGAAGGGGTCAAAGCCCGCTTCGATCTGCCGACCGACGCCGCCAACCCGACCGCTGAGGCGCGCAAGACACGGCTTCGGGCGCCGGCCCGCACCGCGCCGGAAGTAATCGACGGCCTGGCCAATCTCAAGCTGGACGAGGCCACCGCCGCCAAAATGGCAAGCTTCCGCCAGGGTGAACTCGCGGGCGGCGACAAGGCCGCCTTCCTTGCCCAGGCCGGCTCGCTGACGCCGTGGTCGATGAGCCTGCCGGTCAACGTGGCCGACGGCGGGCTGAAGGCCGACCTGACCCGCGCCTTCGAGTCGACGGCCCTTCCCGCGGAACTCGCCGGGCGCTACCTTTACTCCAACTCGAAAACCCCGCTCAGCCCGGCCGACCCGTTGTTCTCCAATCTCGGGGCCTATTACCAGCTCTACGCCAGCAGCGCCGGCGGGACCCGGCCGCTGACACCGGCGGTGCCGAAAAACTACCGGGCGGTCAAATTCGACGCCCGGACCCGCGCCAACGTCCCGAACCTGGCATCGCTCGACGGGAATCTGATCGCGCCGGTGGTCAGCAAGGTCCAGGTGGCCTTTTCACTGGTCTCGCGCGAGGCCCACGGCAACTGGGCGCAAACCGTCCCCAACAACACCAGCGACCCGCAGCGGAATTTCATGGTCTACCTGATCTACACGCCGGTCGTCACCTTGTACAACCCTTACAACGCGCCGATCAACGTCAGCGGCCTGAAGGTCACCTTCAAACACCTGCCGCTCGCCTTCCAGTTCTACCGCAACGGCGTGTCGCAGAACAACACGCCGGCCCTGCTCAGCCAGTTCCACATCTCGTCGGAGAACCGCAACGACTGGGAAGACCAGTTCACCTCCACCCTCAGCAACGCCGCCGGCTCCTCGTCGTCCTCGCTCCTGCTGATGCCGGGCGAGGCCAAGGTCTTCGGGGTCAACCACCCCAAGGGCACCCGCTGGGGAGCCATGACGAACTACCTGTGGCAAAACGACCTCGCCAGCAGCAAGACGCTCAACCTGTTCGCCGGCCCGGGTTGGAACTTCCGCAGCGGTTTCATCGTCGACTGGCTCCGCCCGGCCGCCGCCGGCCGCACCGCCGACAACGGCACGCTCGGCGTCTTCGGCGCCCGCGGCGACGACCGGATCAACGTGGCCTGCACGCCGAAAATGCCCGGCGGCTCGAACGGCCAGTTCAGCGTCGAGATTTCCGCGCGGATCGCCAACCGCGACACCCAGCTCGGCAGCTACCTCTACCGCTACGGCACCGAACAACGGCTGATCGAGGCGATGCAAAGCGGCAGCCATCCTTCGCTCGGCAAGATCAGCTACCCCTTCCGCCGGGAAAAGGACTGGAACCTCAACGAAATCTATCAGCCGAACGTCGAGAGCGTCCCGGTCGAAAGCTGGACCGGGCCGAAACAGTTCGCCATTTTCACCCTGGCCGACCGCACCGCCCAGGATTCGCTCTACCCGAGCAAGCCGGTCGCCCATTCCTCGTTCGTCCACCAGGTGCTTTCGATGGACGTGAGCAAGACCCATCCGGCGCAGATGCCGATGGAGCTGTCCTTCCTGCCGATCCGCAACGAAGGGGCGAACACCGTGGGCTCGGTCGAGGCCGACCCGCTCGACCGCGCCTATTCCTTCGCCGGCAGCCGCCTTGCCACCGGCCTGCTGAATTTCCCCAGCATCCAGGTCCCCGCCGCCCCGCTGGTGAACATCGGCAGCTTCCGCCACGCCAACCTGGCGAGCAGCGGCCACCTGCCGCTCAGCACTTACACCGTCGGGGAATCCCGCGCCAACCCGCTGCTGCCGGCCGACAAGGCCTTGGTCCCGACCAGTGATTTCGGCTATGCCCTGAGCGACCACTCGTGGCTGGCCAACAACAGCCTGTGGGACGGCTATTACCTGTCCGCCCTGCGCACCGCGGCGGAAGCCAAGACCTTCTACGAGGAGGGCGTCCATCCGCTCAACCCGCGGCTCTCCCCGCTGCGGCCGGCCGGCACCAGCGCCGCCGCCGCCGCCAGCCGGGCGCTCTCCGACCTCGGCTGGATCTCCAACGGCGCCACCCAGTGGGTCAAAGGCGGCTTCAACGTGAACTCGACCTCGGTCAGCGCCTGGAAAGCCGTGCTGGCCTCCCTCGGCAACGCCGAGGTTCCGGTGCTCGACCCCACCACCGCGGTCGAAAGTTTCGTCCGTCCCGCCGGTCATCCCTTCCCCCGCAGCCTGCGCGGACTGGCCGGGTCCATCGGCGCCGGCAAAGGCGCCACCAACCAGGACCGCTGGGCCGGCTTCCGCGACCTCGATGAGGAACAACTCGACGCGCTGGCGACGGAAATCGTCCGCCAGGTGCGGGAGCGCGGCCCCTTCCTCTCGATGTCGGAATTCGTCAACCGGCGGCTGGGCGACGCGAGCGACGAAAGCTCGACCGCCGGGACGCTTGAACAGGCGCTGCGCGAAGCCGGGATCAACCGCGACTCGGCCGGCCCCACCCCGCGGCTGATCACCGCCGCCGACGCCGGCGTTTTCGGCTACGCCAACCCCGCCGCCGCCATCGGCGACACCGAGGAAGGTGCCAACGCCTTCCTCAGCCAAGGCGACCTGCTGGAAGCGCTCGGCGCGTCCTTGACCGTCCGCTCCGACACCTTCGTGGTGCGGGCCTACGGCGATTCGAAGGATCCCGACGGCAGGATCCTCGCCAAGGCGATCTGCGAGGCGGTGATCCAGCGGGTGCCCGATTTCGTCGATGGCACCGACGCCCCCGACAAGGTGCAGGCCGCGCTCGGCGATCCGGCGCGCTCGGTCGATGCCTTGACCGAGCCCAACCGCCGCTTCGGCCGCTGCTTCGAAATCGTGAGCCTGCGCTGGCTGGCACCGGAAGAGATTTGACAATCGCCACCACCCCGGGACGCTCCCGCCACTCATGATGAAGCGCCTTCAACTGCTCGCGCTGGCTGTCGCCGCGATCGCCCCCCTCGCCACGGCCGCCGCCCAGGACACCCGCAAGGTGAAATTGCGGACGCTGTGCTTCGAACACGTCGGGGAGATCAAAAAGGTCCTGTTGGTCGGGGCCGACGACAAGACGGTCGAGGTCGACCTGTTCACCAGCGGCTATTCCGACGAGATCGAGGCGACGGTCAGCGGCCCCGACCTGCGCTTCGCGGTGGCCGGGACCGACGCCGCCGGCAAGGTGACCCTCAAGACCGTGGCCAGCGGCAAGGCGGCCGCGGGGACCCGCCAGCTCGCGATCTTCCTGCCCGGCGCCAAGGACGGCGCGCCGTACCGGCTGATGGTCATCGACGACTCCGAGGAGAAATTCCCGCTCGGCACCACCCTCGCCTTCAACTTCGCGCCGGTCCCCGTCCGCTTCGCGATCGGCGAGCACACCAAGGACCTCAAGCCCGGCGGCGAGGTGCTGATTCCCCAGGCGCGGAAGGTCAACGACATGAACCAGTGCAACGTGGTCATCTCGTTCGCCGACACGCCCCAGACCTGGAAGCCGGTCAACAACACCCGCTGGCTGTCGCTGCCCCAGGAACGCGCGCTGGCGATCGCCTTCATCCATCCCGTCACCCGCCAGCCGACGGTCAATTGTTACCGCGAAACCCCACCTTGGAAACTTCCCAAGCTGTAGGGCCGGTCCGCCGGGCGGAAAATAAACGCTACCGGAACGACCCGGCCGGGGTTATCTGAACGCATGAAATCACGGGGGCCCTCCGCCATTCTTCTCGTCACCGCGATCGGCGGCATCGCCGCCGGCTGGTGGTTGACCCGCCGTTCGGTGCCGCCACCCGAACCGCCGGCGGCCGTGGTGCCGCGGGAACGGCCGGTCTTCGCCGACCCCGCCCCGAAACCCCGCACCCTCGGCAAGCGCGAGCGCGGTCTGATGCGGGACGGCGCCGCCGCCGAGGCCGGCGCCTTGGAAAACCAGCGCTCGCTGCGCTTCTCCGATCGCGACGCCTACGAACGCTTCCTCGCCGCCGCCAAGGGCAAGGGGATCGCGATCCTCGGGTCGATCGACCGCCTCAACGCCCTCCATGTCGGCTTCCTCTCGCTGGACGAGCTGAACGCCTTGCTCGAAGGCGACGAGGAGAGCGGTTTCATCTATCCCGTCTACCTCCCCACGCCCAAAACCGAGGGCGTCCAGGAAGGCGCCGTGGGCTTCGGCGAAACCCTGCTGTCCTGGCTCGGCATCAAGGGCGACAACTCGGCCTACGGCAGCGGCGTCAAGGTCGCGATCCTCGACACCGGCTCGACCCTCGAGGGCGCGCGCAACCAGTTCCTGGTCGCGCCGCCGGAGAACGCCGCCGACTGGAACGGTCACGGCACCGCGGTCGCCGACCTGATCCGCCAGATCGCCCCCGCCGCCGATCTCTATTCGTGGCGCGTCGCCAACGACGAAGGCCAGTCCAACAGCTTCCTGCTCGCCCAGGGCATCCTGGCCGCGGTCGATGCCGGCGTGGACGTCATCAACATCTCGATGGGTTCCTACGGTAATTCGGCGATCCTGCGCGATGCCGTCGAAACCGCCCGCGCGGCGAACGTCTTGATCTACGCGTCCGGCGGCAACGAAGGCTACGAGCAACTCGCCTACCCGGCGGCCTACGACGGTGTCATCGGAGTCGGCGCGGTGGACGCCAACGGCAGCTACCTCAATTTCTCGAATTCCGGCAATGTCACCATGACCGCCCCCGGGCTGGATCTGGCGACCGCCTGGACCGGCGGCCAGAGCGTGTATTTCACCGGCACCTCGGCCAGCGCTCCAATCGGCGTCGGCGTGCTCGCCGCCGCCATGTCCCAGGGCGGCACCCGGATCAGCAGCTCCCAAGCCTACCAGCGGGTCGCCGACAACCTCAACGAAGCCGGTGCCCCGGGGACCGACTCGTTCTACGGGATCGGGATGGTCGATCTCGGGCGGGTGCTTCAGGCCGGCCAGCCCGGCATCACGGACGCCGCCATCGCCGCGAACCACGTGACCCCGGGCAACGGCGGCCAGCCCCAACTCCAGGTCGTGATCCAGAACCGCGGAACCACCACCCTGGTCAACTCCCCGGTGGAAGTGACCACCCCGTCCGGCACCGTCACCCTCAACATCACCACCTTGCAAGCCGGCGATATCGCGACCTTCAACCTGCCGCTGTCCTTCACCGGCGACAGCGCGATCATCCAGTCGCGGGTTGTGGCTTCAGGGGGCGGCAACGACTTGAAACCCTCCAACAACCGGCGGACCGATGTTTATACCGTGCCCGCGGCGAATTGATGCCCTGCTGGTCGCCTGCCTGCTGGGCGCAGCCCATGCCGCGGAATGGCGCGTCGCCCCGCAAGCGGACGCCGCCCCGGTCAACCAGCTGTCGGTCTCCGGCAACGCCTGCGGGCCCGCCGCGCTGCTCGCTTCCTTCCGCTGCGGCAACGAGGCATGGCAGCGGGCCGCCGCGTCCCTCCCCGGCAGCACCGACCGCGACCAGCTCGGCCAGTGGATCCGCCACCACGGCCTGCGCCCGTCCGCCACCCTGAAAGGCCGCACCCGCTGGTCGGCCAAGGGCATCAACGTGGAAGACCTGGTCAGCGCCGCCAACGAGATGAACCGGCCGCTGTTCCTTCCCCCGCTGGCCCACGACGATCTTTTCCTGCGCCGCGGCGAGAAGCCCGAGGCGCTGCTGAAGCGGACCCGCGACCGCTTCGACCGCTCGCTGGCCAAGGGCATCCCGCCCCTGCTGAGCCTCCGCCGCTTTGTCCTTCGCGAAGGCAGCTGGACCCCGCTGCAAGGCCATTTCGTCACCGTGACCGCAGTCCCGAGGAAGCTCGGCCGGGGCGAAACGTCGTTCGCCATCCACTACCTCGACCCCTGGGGCGGCAAACGCTGCGAAGGCACGCTCGGCGTGCCCGCGACCCCCGTCCTCGCCCCCGCCGGCCAGCCATCGCCGTGCCTCGAAGCCCTCGTGCCCGCCGCCATCATCGGCAAAAGCGAGGTCCGGCGCGGCGAGACCACCGTGGTGATCCCCGCCGCCGTCATCGGACGCTGGTGAACGCCGGATTCGTTTTCACTCAGGGTCAAACACCCCACCAATCACGGCGGGGCCCGGTTTTTGTATTTACAAAGTCGTGGATGATGCGATTTTTCCGGGGATTCCCGTCATGAATACCAGTTCTTCCGGCAGAAAAAAGCATCTTTCCACTTTTCGGCGGAATGCTCGTGGCGGTTTCGCGCTGGTGATTTCCCTGACCCTGATGGTCTTGCTCACCATCCTGTCGGTCGGACTGCTCACCCTGTCGGCGGTCTCGCTGCGGGCTTCGACCCAAAGCGAAGCCATGCAAGTCGCCCGCGGCAACGCGCGGATGGCGCTGACCCTCGCGATCGGCCAGCTCCAGAAGTCCGCGGGCCCCGACCAACGGATCACCGCCCCGGCCAGCTTGACCGACGAAAGCTACCCGCCGGGATTCACCGGCGTCTGGAATGCCTGGAAGCCCGGCGAGGAAGGGACCGACTACGACAAGAAAGACCAGCGCTTCCTCGGCTGGCTCACCTCGGGCACCTTCGGCACCGCCACCCCGAGCCCGGCCACTCCTCCCCATTCGCCCGCCGACACGCCCGGCGTCAGCCTGCTGCTGGGCGAAGGCACCTTGAAAAACCGCTCGGCCCTCAAAGGCGACGACGCGCGCATGGCCGCCGTGCCCACCCCGATCGAAGGATCCAACCTCAACGGGCGGATGGCCTGGGCCACCATGGACGAAAGCGTGAAATCGCGCGTCAATCTCTCGGCCGAGACCGACCTGCCCACGCCGGCCCGCGAGATCGCCCTCGCCGGCGCGCCGCCGGCGGACCGGGTCCAGGGCATGGCCGGACTGGCCGACTTCGAGGCCACCGATGAAAACGTGTCCCGCATGATCACCGCCGGCAGCGCCGATCTCGGGCTTGCCAAGGGAACCATGGGGCCCCTCACGCCGGACCTGACCGTCTGGTCCGCCTCGCTCCAGACCGACCCCGTGGCCGGCGGCCTCAAGCGCGACCTCAGCACCTTGTTCCGCAACGGACTGACCGCCGCCCAAAAAGGCATCCGCCTCTACGACGACGCGGGCCTCACCACCGGCGAATCGGATCCTTACCTCGGACTGCTGGCCGCCTACCACGACCTCTATAAGAAAATCGGCGTGAGCGGCGGCGGGGTCAATCCAGGGGCCGACGGCATCGCCGCGAGCCTCCCCCCCGGTTACAATCCGGTCGCCTACGACGCACGCGCCCGGGTCAATCTCCCCAAGCCCCAGGCCCCCAGGGAACCCGTCCTGGTGCCGTCGATCCTCCGGGTCGACATCATTTTCTCGCTGATCACCCGCGACGTCCACGGCGGCCGCGCCGCCGGGCTGCGCGCCGCCGGCAAGCCCTACTTGCTGCACCTGATGCACCTGCCGGTGGTCACCTTGCACAATCCCTACAGCGTGCCGCTGTCGTTCGACAGCCTGAAGCTCACCTTCAGAGACGTCCCGCTCGGCTTCAACTTCACGGTCAACGGCCAGCCGCTGTCGACCAAGCTGATCCCGCTCAACGGCATGTTCGTCCAATCGGACGGCGGCGACACCGCCTCGAAGAACTTCGGGATCACCCTCAAGAGCGCCATCGGCAGCTCCAGCCAGACCCTCCGCCTGCTGCCCGGCCAGACCAAGCTGTTCGGCACCCCCAAAGTCCCCGCGAGCTGGACCTGGGCCGACGAACAACCCGGTGCCGGCGCCGACGGCACCGCCCTGTTCGACTGGAACATGGACCGGAATTTCACCAGCGATTTCCAGATGGCGCCGATGCTGATTTCGCCGCCGACCACCAGCTGCGGCTTCGATGTCGACTGGATCAACCCGAGGAATTTCCAAACCGCCACCGGCAGAACCTACGGCAGTGGCGAGGGCATCGTGGCCCTTGCCGGCACCGAGCAGATCGGCGTCCAGTTCGGCCCGGTGGCCCCGGCGGTCGCCGGCAACGCCTTCACCATCGAATCCGAGCTGAGAACCGGCGGCCGGCTGATCAAATACAGTGCCTTGAGGGTCAACTACGGAAGCCCTTCCCGGCTCAAGGAAATCGTCGAGGAGGGAACCTCGCTGCGCTTCCCGAACCGGCGGACTTTCCCGGAGACCTATCCCAAGATCCCGCAGGATCCGACGGTCAGCGTCGCCAGCCTCTACGAACGGAACACCACCCCGGTCAGCCAATACGTGAACCCGGATCCCTTCGTGATCTTCAGCATCTCCGGCAAAACCACCAAGGAGTCCTTCATCCCGTCGCGGCCCTACGCCGATTCCTCGCCAACCGTCCACCTTGCCAAGATCGACCTCGCGGCCGGCAAGGATTCCCCCGGCGACGTCCCACTCGAGATGGTGATGATGCCGATCCGCAACGGGTCCGCCGCCATCGAGGAGATCCGCGCGACCCAGGAAGGGTTCTTCTTCGGCGGCCACGGCTCGCTCAACGGCATGCCGCGCGCCACCTTTTACGAGATCCCGCAGATCCCCCTGCAGTCGCTGGCCCAGTTCCGCCACGCCAATCTGGCCAGCACCGGCTTCCACCCGCACGTCACCTACACCGTCGGGGAATCCCTCGCCAGCCCGCTGATCGGCACCGACACCGTGAAACGCGTCTGGCCGTCCGACAACTCGGTGATGCTCGACCACACCTGGCTCGCCAACAAGGCGCTGTGGGATCGCTATTTCCTCTCCACCCTGGTCGGCCAGAGCGGCCGGGCTTTCTCCGGCAAGGTGAAATCCGCCGAAGAGCAGGCCACCGAGTTCTTCGCCGGCACCGGCAAATTGCTCAACCCGCGGCTGGCCCCGCTGCGCTCCGGCGACCCCGCCGCGGCCGCGAGCCTCGCCACCCCCGACGGCTGGCGCTCCGCCGCGGCCCACCTGATGACGCAGGGCGGCTTCAACGTGAATTCAACCTCGGTCGATGCCTGGGTCGCCGTGCTTTCCGCGCTGCGCGAGGCCGACCTGATGACCGCCGAAGGCCCGGAAACCGCGACCGATTCCGCCTTCCCCCGCGTCCGCCGTCCCGCCGAGGGCATGATCGACGGCGCGCCGGTCCTCACCGCCCAGCGCCGCTGGCAGGGCTTCCGCCAGCTCACCGACCCGCAGGTTCTTGATCTCGCCACCCGCCTGGTCGTCGAAATCCGCAAGCGCGGCCCCTTCCTCTCGATGTCGGAGTTCGTCAACCGCCGGCTCGGCCCGGCCAGCGACGAACGCACGCTGCGCGGCGCCGTCCAGGCCGCCCTCAACCAAAGCGATCTCGACGGTGTCCTGGCGGCCGACGGCCTGATCCTCGATGCCGGCAACCTCGGCAGCCACAACTTCCCCGCCCCCGACGCCGCCTTCGGCCCCAACACCGTGCTGGCCCCGGGCTCGCTCAGCCAGGGCGACGTGCTGAGCGCGATCGGCTCCCACATCACCGTCCGCGGCGACACGTTCGCGATCCGCTGCTACGGCGACGCCACCGATAAGAAGGACGGCAAGATCCTCGCCCGCGCCTGGTGCGAGGCGGTGGTCCAGCGGGTCCCCGGCTTCGCCGACCCGGTGAACGCGCCGGAACAGGAAGCCGGCCAACTGGTTCCCGCCAACGCCCGCTTCGGGCGGCGTTTCGAGGTCGTGAGTTTCCGCTGGCTTGGTTCCGGCGAAGTCTGAATCCTCGCACGGTCCCGCCACCCATCCCCACCGATGATCAAAGCCCTGCTCGCCGCCGTCTGCCTCGTCCCTTGGATTCCCGCCGCGGCCCAGGACGCCCGCACGGTCACCTTCCGCGCCATGTGCTTCCAATACATGGATGAAATCGACACGGTGAATCTGCCCGCGCCCGGCGGCGCGGGGAAGGTGGAGATTCCGCTGCCGACCAGCGGCTTCACACCGGATTTCAAGGCGGCTTTCAGTGACGGATTGGCCCGGTTTTTCGTCAACCGGACCAACCCCGCCACCGGCAAGGAGGAGCCCAAACTGATCGCCGAGGGCAAACTGGCCTCGGGTGAGCGCCAGGTTTTCCTGCTGCTACCTTCCCCGGACAAGGCCTTGGTCTACCGGGTGCACGCGATGAACGACGACGAGAAATCCTTTCCGATGGGGGCCACCCGGGTGATGAATCTCGCCCCGCTCAAGATCCGCCTGAACCTCGCGGGCGCCGACCTGCCGCCGATCCCGGCCGGCGACATCGTGATTTATCCGCCGGTGAAAAAGGCCGACGAATGGGGCATGTACACCGCCCGCATCGATTTCGACAATGGCAAGGGCGGCTGGATTCCGGTGGCCACCCAATCGTGGAAGACCAGCGATCGGAAACGCGATCTGGTCATCACGATGCTCGACCCGAAAACCCGCCAGCCGGCGATCCGTCTCTATCAGGACATTCCACCCTGGCGGCAGGAAGTCCTGCCGGTCGGCGGTCAGCCGTGATTCACGCGGGATTCACGGCCGCCCGGGGAGCGCTTTCGGCCACCACCACGCGCGCCAGACGGCCCCCCGCACGCTCCAGCGCGTGACCTTGACCCGCGTCCGCAGCGAGTCTTCGCCGGTCAGCAGGCGCAAGGTGTCCTCCCCGATCAAGGCCGGCAGCACCGAGGCCGCCCGCAGCCGCCTCAGCTTGAGCCGCGACGCGTAGCGCCGGCCGGATTCCAACCAGACCGCCGCGTGCTCCAACCACTCGCGGCGGGCCGCCCGCAAGGCCGCGCCGTCGAGCGGATCGGTCACCGGCAGATAGCAGCGACCGGCGGCAAGATCTTCCGGCAAGTCGCGCAGGATGTTGAGCAATTGCAGCCCCATCCCGTAGCGCACGCCCAAGGCATCGAGATCGTCCGGCGGGGCATCGGAAAACCGGCTGCCCAACGTCAGCAGGCCGATCCGGGTCCAGAAGCCGCCGACGCAGCCGGCCACCCGGTAGCAGTAGTCCTCCAGTTCTTCCTCGCTCCGCAACGCCCGCGGCCTGCCCTGCGCCGCCTCGTCGAAACGCACCAGGTCCAGCCGCTGGCCGCTGATGATCGTGCCCACCGTCTTGCGCACGGCATCGGCCTGCAGCGGCTCGAGTTCCGCCAGCCGCCCGAAGCAATCGTCGAGCCGCTCCAGCAGGACCTTCTCGCCCTCGTGGCGCTGGCAGCGGATGAACGCCTGCAAGCGGTCGCGCCGCCAGCCCGATCCCTTGCCGTTGAGCTCGTCCGCGAAGCCGTCCAGCAGATCCAGCCGGTCGTCCACCGGCACCCCGGTGGTGTCCGCCAGCGTGTCGCTGGCCCGCGCCAACAGGTAGCCGGTGCCGGTCGCCGGACGCATCGGTCCGGGCAGCATCCGCAAACTGACGTAAAACGAGCGCGAAACGCTGCGCAGCACTTGCCGGTCGATCCTTTCCACCCCGCACCAGCGAGCCCCAGCGGACGGCTGGCAGCAAGCCTCAAGTCACAGCTTTTGCAGCCGTTCCTGACTCCACGCCAGTCCCTCCTTGTATTCCTCGCTGGCCGGCCGCTCGCGGCTCAGTTGCGCCCACACCGCCACCGCTTCGGCGAACACCGTCTCCGCCAGCTCCGCCTTCTTGGCCCGCTCGGCCGCGTGCCCGAGATCCCCCAGCAGGTAGCCCAGCGAGCGCTGGATCTGTTCGGCCCGCACCAGCCCGTAGTCGCTGTTCACCAGCTTGCGCAAGAGCTCGGCCCCGCGGCTTTCCAATTCGATCTCCTCGTCCTGCCGGCCATCCGCGCCGATCATCCGGCCCTTCTGCCACAGCAGCAGCGCCAGGCGGTACTTGGCGATCGGATCCGCCGACTCCCCGACCGAGATCCCCTCGACCAGCAGGATCCCCTCGTCGATCAGCCTCAACGCCTCCGCCGTCTCCCCACGGTCCCGCAGGATCCCCGCCATCACCCAGCGCTGGGCCGCCAGCCGGGACCGCACGTCGGCGCTGTCCGGCCACTGGCGCATCAGCTCTTCCAGCAGCTTGGCCGCGGCTTTGGAGGTCGACTCCGCCGAGGCCACGTCACCCGACAGGATCGCCGCCTCGGCCATCGCCCCGTAACAACCCGCCAGGTCCAGCCGCAGCTCGAGATTGCCCGGCTCGGCCTTCAACAGTCGCAGCAATTCCTCCGCGGCCTGGGCCCGCGCCTCCCGCGCGTCGCCCATGCTGCCGATCCCGTCGAGGACCGTCGCCGACGAGAAAAGGCACGACGCCAGCTCGGAGCGCAGCACCGCCACCTCCGGCCGTTGGTTGGCCAGGCGGCTGAGGGTGCGGGTCGCCCCCAGCATCTGCTCCAGCGCCGCGTCATCCTTTCCTCCGGCCGCCAGCAGCCGGGCTTCGTGGAAATCCAGCACCGCCAGCAACTGCTGCAAGCGATCGCCGTCGACCTCCGCCTGCGGGACATCCCTCAAGGCCTTGCGGGCGGATCCGAAGGCGGCCTCCGCCGCCGGATCGTTCCGTTCCTGAAGCAACAACGCGAGCAGCAGCCGGTCGGTCGCCAGCCGCAGGTCGAGGTCCGGCCCGGCCGGCAAATCGCCCTCGTGCGCCAACGCTTCCTGCAGGCGCGCCGCCGCCCCCTGCGGGTCCCCTTTGGCCAACGAGACCTCGGCCAGTTGCAAGCGGGCGCGCGCCCGTTCTTCCTTGAGCGCCGGGACCTCCGCGGTGCGGGTGATGAAATCCTGGAAATACAACTCCAGCCGCTTGAGCCGCAGCTCCCGGCCATCGAGCGGCGGCAATTTCCGGTGGCCCTTTTCCATGGCCCACGCGAACAAGCGGTCGCCGGTCGCCCGCGACTCCTCGAGCCGCGCCAGCCACATGTCCCGGTCATACTGGAGGACCTGCCGCTCTTTTTCCAGCGTCTGTTCCGCCGCGACCCGTCCCGCCTCGGCCAGCGTGCGGGCCGCGTCGATCCGCGCCACGTCCGCCTTGCGGCCGGCCTCTTCCCCGCCGGGCCCGGAACTCGCCATCCGCCACAGCCCGATCACGATGACCACCGCGCCCGCCAGGACTCCGGCCGCCGCGTTGGCCCGCCACGCCGCCCGCCGCGCCCGCCGGTGCTGGTCGAGCACCGCATCGCGCTGCTGCTCTTCCGCCTGCGCCCGCTCGGCCGCTTCGAAACTCCGCAGCACCTCGCCGGCATTCGCCGGCCGCGCGGCCGGATCCAGGGACAGGCAGCGGTCGAGGACCTCGCGATACTCCTCCTCCAGCGGATTCTCCGCCGGATCCGGCCACTCGACCTGCGGCTGGCCTTCCACGGCCTTCGCGACCTGCTTGAGGTTGGCGGCAATCCCTTCCCGCCGGGTTTTCCCCGGCTCCGGCGCCACCGGCCCGAAGATCGCCTGGCAGCGCGGAAAGACCCCGGTCAACAACCGGAACGCCAGCACTCCGAACGCGAACACGTCCCGCCGGTAGCCCTTTTCCCGCAGATAGCCGTCGGGATCCCGCAACTGGTCGGGCGGCTGATAGAGCACCGCGTCGGTGAATTCCGGACTGGCCACCCCCGGCATCGTGCCCAGCGCCCAGTCAGTCAGCAGCACCCGCTCCTCGTCATCGAAAAACACGTTGCCCGGTTTCAGGTTGCCATGGGCCACCTGCCGGTCGTGCAGCGCGGCCAGCGATCTCAGGATCTCCAGCACCAGCGGCCACGAATCTTCCCCGGGAAAGCGCTCGAGCCGGTGCTGCAGCGATCGCGGCACCGCCGCGCCATCCCGCTCGTCCTCCCACAAGCGCGTCACCCGCAGGATCTGCCTGCCGCGGTAATCCTCGCTCAACTCCTCCATCACCCCGGCCGGCCAGCCACCTTCTTCCAGCCGCGACGCCGCCTCCTCCAACAAGCGCCGGTTGACCGCCGCCTCCGTGAAGATCTTCACCGCCACCCGCTCGCCCGCCCCGTTCCGCGCCCGGTAGACCCGGCCGCTGGGGCCTGCGCCGACCAGCCCAAGCACCTCAAGTTCACTCACATCCGGTAACCGCATGTTGCCACCATGACCAACCAATCCGATTTCGCCAATCCCTCAGTTCTTTACTGATTTCGTTTCTTATCCTTGAAATACTCCCCCGCGATTCGTCCGTATCCGTCTCTCGCCCATTCCTTTCCCATCATGAAGCCGACCTGCCCCGGAAATCCCCTCGACCGCTACACATCACGTCGCGAATTCCTCCACGTCGGGCTGCTCGGCGGCCTCGGGTTGACCCTTCCCCAGTTCTTCCGCCAACAGGCGATGGGGGCCCAGAAATTCTACGAAACCCGCGAAGGCGTCGCCAAGGGCATCATCCACATCTTCCTGCCCGGCGGGATGGCCCATCAGGAATCCTTCGATCCCAAGCCGTATGCCCCCGCCGAATACCGCGGCCCCTTCGGCGCCATCGACACCAAGATCCCCGGCGTCCAGTTCGGCGAAAAGATGAAGGACCTCGCGGCGATCGCCGACAAGCTGACGATCATCCGCTCGATGTCCCACGGCGAGGCCGCCCACGAGCGAGGCACCCACAACATGTTCACCGGCTACCGCCCCTCGCCGGCCTTGGAATACCCCTCCTACGGCTCGGTCATCTCGCACGAAATGGGCTCCAAGAACAACCTGCCCCCCTACGTCTGCGTCCCCTCCGTCCCCAACGAGTTCGCCGGCTCCGGCTACCTCTCGTCCGCCTACGGTCCCTTCGCGCTCGGCTCGGATCCCGCCCAGGGCGACTTCCAGGTCCGCGACCTCAACCTGCCGGGCGGCTGCGACGAGTTCCGCTTCGCCCGCCGGCGCTCGCTGCTGGAGACGGTCGACTCCCACTTCCGCTCGCTGGAAAAATCCGACGCGATCGACGCGATGGACGCCTTCTACCAGCACGCCTACAAGCTGATTTCCTCCGAGAAAGCCCGCGAGGCCTTCAACCTCAAGGCCGAGCCCGATGCCATCAAGGATGAATACGGCCGCACCGAGGCCGGCCAGCGGATGCTGCTCGCCCGCCGCCTGATCGAAGCCGGCACCCGCTTCGTTTCCCTGACCGCCGGCGGCTGGGACCACCACGACAACATCAAGAACGGCATCGAAGGCCAGCTCCCCCCCGTCGACAAGGCCATCGCCACCCTGATCCGCGACCTCGAGCGCCGCGGCATGCTGGATTCCACCCTCGTCATGGTCACCTCCGAATTCGGACGCACCCCGAAGATCAACCCGACCGGCGGCCGCGACCACTGGCCGAACGTCTTCTCCGTGATGATGGCCGGCGGCGGCTTCAACCAGGGCTACGTCCACGGCTCGTCCGACGCCCTCGGCGGCGGGGTCGACACCGACGGGGTCGACGTGACCGACCTCTCGACCACCATCTACAACCAGATCGGCATCACCAGCGACAAGGAGCTGATGGCCCCCGGCGGCCGTCCCATCGAAATCGTCGACGGCGGCCATGTGCTCGACGCCCTCCTCGCGAAAAAAGCATGAACGCGCCAAACCGTGGCCGCGGCATCTTGCCGCAAGCCTTCAGCATCCTGCTCGCCGCCTCCGCGCACGCCGGCTTCACCCCCGTGCTGAACCTGATCGAGCCGCGGGGCGGCCAGCGCGGCACCGAACTCGACCTCCACTTCCACGGCGAACGGCTCGACGGCCTGCAGGAACTGCTCGCCTACCAACCCGGCATCGAGGTCCGCTCGATCACCGTCGAGAACGACAAGCACGCGACCGCCAAGGTCCTCATCAAACCGGACGCCCCGCTCGGCGAACACCAGTTCCGCGTCCGCTCCGGCGGCGGGGTCAGCTACCTCCGCTCGTTCTTCGTCGGCCAGTTCCCGGTTGTCGCCGAGGTCGATCCCAACGACACCCCGGAACAGGCGCAGCGGATCGAGCTGAACACCACCGTCCAGGGAGTCGCCAAGGCGGAGGATGCCGACTACTACGTCTGTAGTTTGAAAAAAGGCCAGCGCTTTAGCGCGGAGGTCGAAGGCATGCGGCTCGGCCGCACGATGTTCGACACGTACGTCGCCATCGTCGACCCCAAGGGCTTCGAGATCGCGTCCTGCGACGATACCGCCCTGCTGCGCACCGATTCTTTCGTCTCGGTCGTGATTCCCGAGGACGGCGACTACCGGGTGCTGGTCCGCGAGGCGGCCTACGAGGGCGACGACGCCTGCCAGTATCGCGCCAGCATCGGCACCTTCACCCGACCGGTCGCGGTCTTTCCGAACGGCGCGAAACCCGGCGAAACCGTGGAATTCAAGTTCATCGGCGACCCGGCCGGCGACTTTTCGGAATCGGTGACCCTTCCGCCCGACGCCGCCGGCCGTTTCCCGCTGTTCCCCGCCCGCGACGGCGTCCACAGCCCGTCGCCCTTGTGGATCAAGGTCTCGCCGCTGGCCTCGATCGCCGAAATCGAGCCCAATGCGAATCCGAAGCAAGCCTCCAAGGCGCCGGACCTCCCCTCCGCCGCCCACGGTATCATCGGCGAGGAGAAGGATGTCGATTTTATCTCGTTCAAGGCCGCCAAGGGCGAGAATCTCACGCTCAAGGTAGTTGCCCGCGAACTCCGCTCGCCGCTCGACGCGGTGATCGCGGTGCGCGATTCCCAAGGCAAGAATCTGGTCACCAACGACGACCAGGGCGGACCTGATTCCGTCCTGCCCTGGACCGCCCCTGAGGAAGGCGAGTATTTCGCCGTGATCCGCGACCAATTGCAGCGCGGCGGCCCCGCTTTCACCTACCGCCTCGAGATCACCCGCCGGGATGCCGCCATCGGCGCCACGCTGCCGGTCGTCGAGCGCAACAACTCCCAGAAGTGGAAGGTGATCAACGTGCCGCGCGGCAACCGCTACGCCACGGTGGTGAATTTCACCCGCGAGAACATCGGCTGCGACCTCAACTTCGAATCCGAATCCCTGCCCGCCGGCGTCTCGCTGAAGGCCCCGCTGATCCACCGCTCGGTCAATGCCGCGCCGGTCGTCTTCGAGGCCGCAGCCGACGCCCCGGTGGCCGGAACGCTGCACCGCTTCAAAGTGAAATCCGCCGGCGACGCGCCGCCGCTCGAAGGCCTGCTGCGGGACGTCGTCCATCACGTGGAGATCAACAACCAGGGTGCCTACCACTCGGCGGACAGCGACCGCGTGGTCGTGGCGGTGATCGACGAGGCCCCGTTCCATCTCGAACTGGAAGCGCCCGCGGTGCCGATCGTGAAGAACGGCACCCTCCAGCTCAAGGTCCGTGCCAAGCGGAAGGAAGGTTACGCCGAAGCCATCACGCTGCGCTTTCTGTGGAATCCGCCCGGAATCGGAACGCCGGTCACGATCGCCATCCCCGGCGACCAGAGCGAGGCGCTCTACGAGGTCAATGCCAATGCCGACGCGGCCGTCGGCGAGTGGCAAATCTGCATCCTCGGCGAGGCCAACACGACGCAGGGGCCCGTGCTGGTCTCCACCTCCCTTGTCCCGCTGCGGATCGCCGAACCCTATCTCGGCATGACCATCGACATGGCCGCCACCGAACAGGGAAAACCGACGACCATGATTTGCAAGGTCGCGCACACCACGGCTTTCACCGGCAACGCCACCGCCGAATTGCTCGGCTTGCCGCACGGTGCCAAGACGCAGCCGGTGAGCTTCCCCCACGGGCAGGCCGAAGTGAATTTCCCGATCGAGATCGCCGCGGATGCCGCGATCGGCAAACACACCGCCCTGTTCTGTCGCGTGACCGTCCCGGAAAACGGCCAGACCATCCTCCATCAGGTCGGCCAAGGCGGCACCCTGCGCATCGACAAGCCGGCCGAGAACGCCCCGCCGCCTCCCGCTCCGGTCGTCGTAAAGACCGACAATCCCGCTCCCTCACCCCCGGTGGAAAAGCCGCTGTCACGGCTCGAGCAGCTGCGCCAACGGGGAAAGTAGGCGGCGCACCCTCCCTTAAGCGCTAGCGTGTCGCGCTGCGGCTCAAGGAAATCGCGGAGGAGCCGGTGCCTATCGCGTCCATCGCCTTGACCCGCTGCTCCGAGCCGGTTCTCTATCCCTACCCGCGCTTTCACGATTCGCTTCGGGGTAGTCAACCTACTGCCCGCCGCCTTAGTTCACGCAGCGCGTGCAGCCCGCCGGCGGCATCCTCCCGCAGCTTCCGCGCGCCGTCCTTGCGCTTCGCCCCGAAGTGGCCGCGGCACTTCGTGAAGATGCCTTCCACGAAGCTCTTGCTGCCAATCGCCACCCCGTCGCTGAACCACCGCACCCGGCACCTCAGCAACTCCGCCCGCGACAGCTTCCCGCCGCTCTTCAACACCGCCTCCACCTGTTCTTTCGAAAACCCCTTCCGCGACCGAAGCGTGACCGGGACCGGGAGAGTGACCGGGACCGCAACCGGAGCAACGCGGAGATGGACCGCGACTTCATTCTCAATTCCGCGGTCAAACTTTAGTCCGCCCGTAG
>CAMCYK010000116.1 GCA_945883695.1 Akkermansia muciniphila
CCGAGCAGGCGCCGCGGCGGGCGCTTCATCGAGCGTCCGATGACCTCCATCCGCCCCGGAGTGGGGGCAGTCGGCAGGGTGATCTCGTCGAGCGGGGAGAGTTCCTTCAAGTCGCTGGCATTCATCGGAGAGGAGGGGCGGACGAAAGGGAGGAAAGCGCGCCAGGAGCGGGATGTCAATTACTGCTTGCCTGTCCAATTGAAAAGCCTGTCCAATTGAAAAGCCCAATTGCAAAGCCGATTCTGCTGCGCCGACATCCAGATCCTCGAGGCGGAAGCGCTGGCTCATGAGCGATCCCGTCAAGCAGTTCCAGCGCGCCATATCACCGCACTGTTCCCCCGTGGCTAACCCTGAACCAATCTTCCTTCGGCGCACAGGGCAACCGCCGCGAAGTCCGAATCAGGCCGCTGGAGCGCATTGCAGAGGCCCCAATAAAGGCCGTTGATAAAGCTGCCTGGTCACCGGTCCGGGGATTGACGGAGGCGAAGCATCGGCTGCCCGTCAGCGTCCGAAAGCAAAGCGGGCGAAGAACTTCGGCGCCGCGACGGGCGGAGCGATCCGGAAGGCGAGTCGGTCGACGGCGGGACTTCCGGCAAGTCGCACGTTGCCTAGGAGCTCCGCGTCAAGATCGGCCGACCAGCCTGTTAGATCGACCGAGACCTCGGGCACCACGGTGGCTTGCTCGGCGGTGACGCGGCGGGTGACCGACATCAGGAAAGTGCCGCCGGGTTCGATCTCGAAGGTCGGCATGAGGGATTGCCCGGCGACTTGGGGGTTGCCGCCGAGAAAGTATTCCTCGCGGGTGGTGAACCCGTCGCCGTCGAGATCGTCGTCGTCGCCATGGTCACCGTTGGCGGCTTTCCAATCGGCATACGATTGGCTGTCGGATATTCCCGGGCTGCCGCCGTCCGCGACCAGGCTGGCCCGCCAGCTCAGGGGGTCGGTATGGTCCGGACCGGAGTAGGGATCGGCAAGCACCAGCGAATAGCCGTCGCCATCCGCCTCGACCGGCCATGGCGGCTCGTCGCTGTAGGTGAAGGAATGAAGGATCACGCCGTCGGCACGGCGCAGTTCGAGGGGCTCCCCGGAGTTACTGAGGTTGTTCGGGAAAACCCCGGCGACCGGAAGGCCGGTCCCGAATGCGGATTCAAAGGCAGCGAGGTCTTTCACCACGAGGGTGCGGCCGCCTGGTCCGAGCAAAGAGCCGCCGGGAAAGTTAAAGGTCACGCCTTTGGTGAAGCTGACGTTGCTGAGATCAAGCGTGAGCGACGAGGTGTTCATCAACTCGACGTACTCGGTCGTTTCAGTGCTGCCGGGCGGATTGTAATAGATCTCCGACACCACCAGGGTGGCCGGCCGCGGAGGTTCGATGCCGCCGGTGTTGGTCACCGTGATACTGTCGGTGCCGACGACCGCCCCGGTGGAGTCGACGGCTTCCAGCGCGATGACATTCGGCCCGAAGGTCAGCGGCACGGCCACCTCCCAAGTATTGACCGAAGTCCAGGTGCTGGCGAGCGGGACGGACGAGCCGGCGAGACGGATCTTCTCGACATTGACCCAGCCCTGCCCGGCCAGACTGACCGGGCTGGTGCCCGTCGTGAAGTTGGCGCCGCCGTTGGTGGTGATGGAAAAAGGAACGGCAGGAGTGTCCGTGTTGATTGCGCCCAGGATATAATTGGAACGCGAGTTGATATAACTCAGGTGACCGGGAAAATTCTCACCGGGAAGCAAGCTGCCGTAGTGGCCGGTCCACGCGGACATGTAGGACTGGTTGAAAACCGTCGTGCAAATCTCATGAAGGTGGCCGAGATAGGCGCGGCGACGGGCACCGTTGGCGACCAGCTTCTGCAACTCGGTATTCTCGAAAATACCCCGCGTGGCGTTGAACGCGAAATCCATGTCATGAGGGAAGAACAGCATGCGGCCGTCGGGACGCGCGTAGAAAATCCCGTTGTGGTTCGCATTCGAAAAGAACGAGTCCCCCGCCCCGCTGGCGCAGGCGTATGCGGTGGCGCGCAGCCACTGGCCGATGTCGATGATGTCGCCGAGGCCGGCCTCGAACGCGGCACCCGACTTGGAGAACTGCTTCGACAGGGCGATGACGCGGGAGTAGTCGTCGACGTCCTCGTTGTTCTCGAGGAGGAAGTTCCAACGGTAACGTTCCTTGTCGTCGCCCAGGTCGGTGATGTCGGTGCCGACGACGCCATCGGGCTGGGGCAGCTTGAATCCGTTGGCGTCGGTGGTCGTCGGGTAATAGACCAGCTCGTACTCGTAGGAGGTCCCGTCGCTGCCGTTCTCGAACTGGGAGTCGAGAAAGACGTCGTTGAACCGGGCCATCTGAAGGATGGCGTGACTGGAGTGGGCGGGGTCGGGGGCGATGACCTTGCAGAGGTCGTTGTATTCCGCCGGCACGCCGCCGCTGGCATACATCATGTGGTCGTAAAGGATTTCCTGGCAGCCGGTGATCTGGCCTTCCGAGCGGTCGATCGCGATGGCGCCGTGGATCCCGCGGAAGAGCCGGTCCTTCTTGAAACCGAGGTTGAAACCGACACGGGCGGACGAGGGCCGGCCGCGCTGGCTGCTCTTGAGCCGGACGCCGACATTATAGTAGATCTCCCGCTCGCCGTAGATGACGGTGCAGCCGAGGCGTTCGTTGCTCATCAAGTTATTCGTCTGATAGAGCAGCGCCTTATCGGCCGGATCCATGATGATGCGGATGTTCTGCAGGCCGTTGGTCGCGGCGAGACCCTCGTTGACCTGATAGAGCGCGTGGGACGTGGCGCCACCGGCGGGATAAAAGGCGGTGGAGGGAACGACCGCGGCATCGGAGGCGGCGACGTAAAACCGGACCACGCTGGCGGCGGACTGGCCGGGCACGGGAGCGGTGAAGGTGCTGCCGTCGCCCGCGGGAGTCATGGCGACGGGGGTGAAAACGCCGCCGTTGACCGAGTAGTGAAGGGTCAGCGTGCCGAGGCCGTCGGGATCCGCGGCGCGGGTGGTGATGGTGACGGTTTCGCCGGGGTCCGGCACCACGGGCGAATGTGAGAGCGCGGTGAAGCCCGGGCCGGCGTTCGGCACCGCGGTCGAGTTCGCCGCGCCCGGGGTGCCGGGCGTGTCGGTGCGGGCGAGTTCGGTGGTCCTGGCGACGCGGTTGAAATAGAGGCGGGTGTTGAGGCGGTTCGCTCCGCCCAGCCAGCGGGCGCGGTAGCGGATCTCGTAAACGCGGCCGTTCACCACCGACAGGCCGCCGGCAAGGGTGGTCTCGACGTGGTTGTGCATGTGCTCGGTGGGACCTTTCGCGCTGAGCCGGAGCACGTTGTTGCCGGGGCTGCCGGGGTCGGCGACGATCTGCGCGTGGCGGTGGTTGCCGAGGAAACGCCAGCCGGTGGTGCCGGATTGGAAATTGCCGTTCGCGATCATCTGGACGGCGGATGAGTCGGGATTCTCAATGACCGAGATGTCGTCAATCAACACCTCGCCGCTATCGAGCAGGCCGAAGATGAACTCCTTCCACTGGCCGTCGGGTCCGGTGCTGGCGGCGGCGGTGGCCCGGTAGGTGTAGGTTTGCCACGTGCGGCGGGCGCTTTCGTCGCTGGCGGCCCAGGCTTCCGGCAACGAGTTGTCGCTCCGCGGATCGCGGAGTTCGAGGGTGGAGCCTTCGGCATCCGCGGCCCCGGGCCAGCGGCCGCCGTCGAGGTAGGCGACCTCGTCGGCCGGATTGCCGGCGGCGTCTAACAGAGTTACCGCTTCACCGCCACCGGCGAGATTTCCGGACCAGGGGCCGAGCACCGGGACCCCGGGAGCCGGGGAGAAATTGCCGGGGGCTTTCGCGACCAGCAGATAGCCGCCGGGAGCGATGAGGGTGGGCGAAGGAAAGACGAAACCGATGCCGCTGCTGAAGCTCCAGCCGCCGAGGTCGACCGGCGCGTTGCCGCGGTTGTGGAGCTCCAGCCATTGCTTGTCGGCACTGGCCGGCGAGACGTCCGGCGGGTTGTAGCAGAGTTCGTGGATGACGATGGCCTGTTGGAGGGCAAAGGCATTCGCGGCGCCGGGGGTCGCGCTGGCAGGGTAGAGCCAGCGGCCGGGCCAGGTGTCGGAGCGGCCACGGGTGACGAGGTCGGCGTCGCGCACGTCGACCGGGTTACCGGTCGGGGAACGGAGGATCAGTTCGTCGCCGCTGGCCGGGCGGAAACCGAGCTGGGTATGGGTGTAATGCACCAGACCGCCGGGAGGCACGATGACCGACGGCAGCGGGTCGCTATCCGAAAGCGAGCCGGTCACTTCCAGGGTGAATCCGGCGGTTGAGACCGGAGCCGAGGTCGGATTGCGAATTTCGATGAAGAAGGGCGAAGCCCCGGCGCCGGAAATCTCGTGGATTTCCAGGGCGGGCGGGAGTTCGGGGTCGGGCAGGGTTTCCTCACCGCGGAGGTTCGCGGTAAACCAGGCGGTATTGTCGGCGGCCCCGGTGTGCAAGGAGACGGCGAGCACGTTGGTGCCGTTGACCAGCGCGCTCGCGGAGACCGGCTGAGGCCCGGTCGACTGCGGCAGGACGACATCGGACAAGGCGGAAGTCGAATGGCCGATGGCACCGCCGGGCAGGTTGTGACGGGCGATTTCCTGCCCGTTGAGGTAGAAGACCGCGCCGTCGGCGACGCTATGGTCGAGTTCGAGAACGGTCCGCGCGGGGTCGCCGGCGAAGGTGAAGGATTTCCGGAAGTAGGCGGTCGACGCGTTGGCGGCGAGCGTGGTGCGTGCGGTGGAATCGGGAAAGGCGGTGCTGAGGCCGTAGCGGCCTTCGAGGTAGGCACCGACCGATTGGAAGTCGGAGGTGGAGAGTTCGTTGCGGTAGATCAGCAACTCGGCGATGTCGCCGTTGAAGCCCTGGGTGCCACCGGCGTGATGGTTGCCGATGACGATCGGCTGCGGGGTGAGGGCACCGCCGGTATCGGGGGTGGTCGCCTCCATCACACCATCGACCCAGATTTCAAAGCGGCCGAGCGCGGGGTTGCGGCGGACCGCGACGATCTGGAACTGGGTCGTGGAGATCGGCGTGGTGGAGACCATCCCGCCGAGGCCGCTGCCGTCGGCGTAGCGCTTTTGGAAGCCGTAGCGGTTGTTGTCCGGCTTCAGGGAGACCAGGGGATTTCCCACGTTTGCATCCCGGTCGAAAATGTAGTCGCCGTCACCGCCGGCCACACTGCCGTTGGTCGGCGGGCCGTTGGCCCGGCAGACGATGAAGTAAACGAAGCCGGAGGTCGGGGCGATGCCCGGTGCCAGAGAAGTCCGGAACTGGTCGTTGCCGTCGAAATCCACGACCGGCTGCCCGGAGGGGGTGCGGTTGGCGGCATCGTTGTAGAATTGCGGGTTGTTGTTGGTCACAACGGGTGCGACCGCATTCTGGGAGACGCCATCGCCGGTGGCGGTGTCGAGCCAGGGACTGAAAGTGCCGGCGTTGGCGATGCCGGTGACGTCGCCGGCGCGGAAGCGTTCGACGAGTGTCGCGGTCACCGCGAGGACCGGCGGCAGCGAGGACGAGCCGAACGGCGCCTGGCCCTGGCTCCAACCGCCATCGTTGAAGGACACGTTTGCCCAGGTGCCGGCCGGGGCGAGGGTGCCGTCGCGGTAGCGCCAAGGGGTGGCGGCATCGGCGAAGACGTGGACCCGCGGGACGTCGTTGGATTCGAAATTGATTCCACCCGGGGTGCCACCCGGGGCTTGGCTGGCGCGCCAGTTCGCCGGATCTACCGCGGCGGTGCCCGGGCGGCGTTTGGCGAGCGTGGCTCCCGCGCCGTCGGGAGGGACCGGCCACGAACCCGAATCGCCATACGATAGGCGGTCCATCAGGCGCCCGGCCGGATTGATCAAATCGACGGTTTCGCCACCATTGGACAGGTTGCCGGTGAACGGGCCGACAACATTGGGAACGCCTGCCAGCGAGGCGTGTCCCGGCAATTTCGCGACGACCAGAAATCCCCCGCCGGGGATGATCGTGCCCTTTGCAAAGGTGAAGTTGATTCCGTCCGCGAGCGACCACCCTGAGAGGTCGATATTGACCGCCATCTGGTTGTGCAGTTCCACCCATTCGCCATCCTGGGAAAGCGGCGGGTTGTAGTGGACCTCGTTGAAAGTGACGACCGCGTCGGGCGTGTCCGCGGTCAAGCGCCCCACCCCGAGAGAAAGGAGGCCGGCGAGATTTCTGAGCAGCTTGGGTGCATGCATGACGGGTGAAACTAACGGTGGGGCAGCCGTTCCGTTGCGGGACGGTGCCCCATTGGATGGAAGTCCCGCAGGCATCGGAGTTCCCGCGGGACCGTCCGCTCCAAGGAAGATGTCCGCAACAGAAATCCCGCGGGCATCGGAGTGCCCGCGGGATCGACCGCTTGACGATCAGGTCGTAAACCTCAGTCCGCGTAGGAGATGCGGTAGAACGCCCTGCCGGGCGGCAGCGGCCCGGGATCCTGCACGACCACGATACCATTTGCCGGAGCGACCTCGGTGTCGACATTGGTCCACGACAGCGCTTCCAGATTCGGCGAGCGCTGGAGGATGTAGGTCGCGCCGGGGGTACCGGTGAAGGTCCCGTTCACCGTGCCGGCGGTCAGATCGACAGTGAGCGCCAAGGGGCCAGGCGGCGTGTCAGGCGCGGGATTGACGGTGATCAGCACGGTTCCCGGCAGTGAGGTGCCGCCCCAGCCATCGGTCACGGTGTAGGTGAACCCGTCAAGGCCGCTGAAATTGGCGGCGGGAGTGTAGGTCAGGATCCCCCCGGACGCGGAAACGGTCCCGCCGTTGAAACTGGTGGCCAAGAAGGTCCCGAGCGTCAGGGTGTCGCCGTCGGCATCGGTATCGTTCGCAACCATGTCGAAGGCCGCGTCGATCGTGAGCGGGGTATTCTCGTTGGCAACCAGGTTGTCATTGACCGCCACCGGGATGGCATTGGTGACGGTCACGGTGGCCACGTTGCTTTCCGCCTGGGGAGCCACGCCGTTTTTCACGATGACCTTGTAGTCGCCGGCCGGGCTGGTGTCCTCGATGTCCAGCACCAGAGTGGGTCGGGTCTCGCCGGCGAGTTCCGCGGCGCCCTTGTACCACTGGTATTGGAGCAGATCCGAGCCGGTGGCGAAGACCCCCAGGGTGAAGGTGCTCCTGTGCCGGCCGTTTCCGCCCGCGGGCTGGATGGCGATGTGGGGCGGGGTGTTCGGCGGGATCAATCCCACGGCCGAGGTAATGTCGACCCGCAATCCGGTGAACCCGACCGCCGGATTGTTCACGACGAAATCGACGGTGTTTACTCCGGCGATCAATCCGGGGACGTTGGCCTGATTGAGGACGAAGGGAATCAAGGCACCGAAGCCACCTTCATTGGGATTGGTCAAACCGGTGACCACGCCATTGACCCGGATGGCCGGAGTGGTGTTGTCAGTGGTCCAGCCGCCGGTGATCTGGACGGTCGACAAGTCGAATCCCGTCAGATCGATGCGGGTGCGATAGAGGTAGTTGCCGGGTCCTTCGCCGTCATTTCCATCCGATCCCATCGCCCCCGCGGTGTTGGCGGACGGGCCGATCCATTTCGACGTGGCGGAGTTCGGAAGCCAGGGCGGCACCGGCAGGTTGGACTGCACGATGGCCTGCTCGGACGCCGGATCGTTCGGATTGGCAATCAGCGTGTAGTGGGGATCGACCGCACCGCCCGGAAGCGGCAGGCCGTCGACGCCCAAGCCGGTTCCATAAACCGGCAGATTGTTGAGGACGACAAGGGTGGCCACGTTGCTGGTGGCGGCCGGGCCGGTCCCGTTGCTGACCACGACGGTGTAGTCGCCGGCGGCGGAGAAATCGACATCCTCCAGCAACAGAACCGGGCTATTGGTCCCGACATTGGTGGCGCCGCGCTTCCACTGGTAGCTCAGGGTCGCGCTGCCGGTGGCACCGACGCGCAGCGTGTAGTCGTTGCCAACGCCGATGGAGGTTCCGACCGGCTGCAGGGTGATGGCGGGTGCGACATCGACCAAGGGGTCGGCCTCGCGGTTGCTCATGCCGTAGGTGTGGATGGATTTGCCACCATCGTAGCCGCCGACCGTGATCTGGGCGGTGCCGGAGGCCGCGGCGGTGTAGGTGTAAACAAACCGGATGCCGTTGTTGTTGCCGAACTGGAACTGGTCGAGAATGGTCATTTGTTCGCCGACGCCGCCAACGAAGGCACCGGGGCGGGCCCCGTCGTCCCAGCCCACCGCGTAGAGCGTGAACACGTAGGCTTTCCCGGGAGTAAGTCCGGAAAGGTTATAGACCGCAGGGAAGCCGTTGTAGATGAAGTCCCGGGCGAGCGCCGAGCCATAGCCGGTCAGGGTGTTGCCGTCGTTGTTGAAGACGTTCGGGAGGTTGGCCGAGGTGAAATTGGTGCCCGCGGGATTGGCTCCGGCGATGCCGGTGAAGTTGATCCCGTTGACGTTGGCGCTGGTGGCCGAACCGAAATTGAAGGCGTGGGTGTAGAGGTGGTTCGGACTGATTCCGGAGGTCGCGTCGTCATTCCATTCCTGAGCGCTCCACAGGACCGGCGGCGTGCTGGCGACCGCCTCGCGGTTGCTGAATCCGCTGGTGTGCCAACTGCCGCCGCCGTGGGTCGGGTAGGAGATGGCGACCGGGGTGCCCGTAGCATCCGTCGTGTAGGTGTAGGTCACCTTGATCCCCTTGCCTTGTCCGTAATGATTGAGGTTCACCGACAGCTTGTCGCTACCCGGCACGCTGCTGGCGAAGGTCGACGAGCGATAGACCCC
Organism: Akkermansia muciniphila; assembly: GCA_945883695.1. GTDB lineage: Bacteria > Verrucomicrobiota > Verrucomicrobiia > Verrucomicrobiales > Akkermansiaceae > Haloferula > Haloferula muciniphila_A. Next base: position 8,772 of record CAMCYK010000116.1, read on the forward strand.
GGCGGCATCGAAACCCACGCCATACAGCGTGGCGACATACTGCGTGTTGGGTTTCAGGTTCTGCAGGGTGATCCCGGTGTTCGCGCCATTGTAGCGGAAGTCCTTCGCCAGGTTGATGCTGTCGCCGGTCAAGGTGTTGCCGACGTTGGCGAAGCCCGCGTTCAGGTCGGTGAGCGTGAAGCGTCCCGGGGTTCCTCCTTCGCGGCCGATGAAGTTGACCCCGTTGATGGTCACCGGGGGAAAGCTGGCGAAGTTGACGGCATGGGAGTAGACGAATGCGGAATCGATTCCGGAATCCGCGTCGCCGGTCCAGGCGGAGAAATCCCAGCTGCTCGCGGTCGACGACGGCGCGACCGTCACGTCGTCCATCGCCAGGGTGTGGTCACCGGTGGTGCGGTCGTTGGTGAAGGTGATGAGATGGCTGGTGGCGGTGGCGGTGAACTGGAAGGAGACCGTCTTGTAGGGATTGGTCCCGCCGGTCGGTGTCACTTCGAGTTTCACCGGGTCATAACCGGGGACATCGGTGGTGAATACCAGGGACGGCGCGTTGCCAGCGCGCGCGGTGACCCGGGCGGTAACCGTGTATTTGGTGCCGACGATCAGATCGGTGATGTTTTGCGAGATACTCGCCGCACCGGAGCCACCCGCCTGGATGAACAGGGCGTTGGGCGCGCTGGGAATGGTGCCGTTGTCGGCGAAGGGACCCGCGGCTGTGTTCAGACCCACCCGCGTGGCGGGGTTCAGGGTCCAGCCGGTGATCGCGCCGCCGTTGCCCGAGGCGTAGCCCGGGAACACGGTGAAGTTCGTGTCGGCGTCGAAGCCGGGATTGACGAGGGTCTGTCCGGTCAGGGACAGCCAGGGGAGGAGGAGCGCCGCCAGCAGATAGCGTGGCTTGGCCCCCGGGGAACGGTGGGTTGGTTTCATGGATGATGGGTTTGTCTGAAAGTCCCGAACAAGTGAACCCGCGGAGGACCGGACCAAAATCCTCCCGGGCCCGCGGGTCACCGAAAGGCGCGCGCGGACAGTCCATCGTCATCGTCTGGACTAACCGCGTTTCTATCAGAAATGCAACCGCTGGCGATGGAAATTGATTGCCAATCCGTGCGAATCGCGGCATGCGGGCCGGGCCGCCGAGAACTCAGGCAAACAGCGACTTCACCGCGACGCCCTTGCCATCCTCGGTGGCGTAGAAGGGCCGCTTCTCGATGTCGAAGACGGTCTGCGGGCTGATCCCCATGGCGGTGAAGATGGTGGCGTGGAGATCGGTGATCGTGACCGGATCCTTGACCGCGATCAGCGGGCGTTCGTCGGCGGTGGCGCCGTGGACGTGCCCCTTTTTCATGCCGCCGCCGAACATCACGACCGACGAGCCGCCGGTGAAATGGCGGTGCAGGCCGTCGTGGTTCATCGTTTCGAGGGTGTCGGACTTGGCCCGCGACTGGTCGCGTGCCTCGGAGCCGGGGACGCCTTCGATCATCATGTCGCGGCTGAACTCGCTGGCGATGATCACCAGCGTGCGGTCGAGCATGCCGCGCTCCTCGAGGTCGCGGATCAGCCGGGCGATCGGGCGGTCGATCTCCTTTTTGAGCGCGACGAGGGTTTCATGGCCGTTCTCGTGGGTGTCCCAATGGACGAAGGGGATGTATTCGGTGGTGACCTCGATGAAGCGGGCGCCGGCTTCCGCCATCCGGCGGGCGAGCAGGCAGCCGCGGCCGAAGCGGCCGGTGCCGTAGGCCTCGAGGACCTCCTTGCGCTCGGTGGTCAGGTCGAAGGCTTCCTTGTCCTTCGAGCCGAGCAGGCGATGGGCATTTTCCAGCGAACGGAGCATCGACTCCTGCTGGTGGTCGCTCATGAAATCGCGGTTCGGATTGCCGTCGACCAGCTTGCGGTAGAGCTTGTAGCGGTTGGCGAAGCGGCCGGCGTCCATCCCCTCGGGCGGGCGGACCGAGCGGGCGGCCTCGTCGGGGAAGGCCAGGTTGAAAGGGCCGAACTCCGCGCCGAAGAAGCCGGCGGTGGTGAAGGCCTTCAGTTCCTCGCTTTCGCCGACGCCCTCAAGCCGCTGGCCGATGTTGACGAAGGCGGGCATGACCGGATTGCGCGGGCCGAGCACGCGGGCCATCCAGGAGCCAATGTGCGGGGCGGCGACCGTCTGCGGCGGGACGTAGCCGGTGTGCCAGTGGTATTGGTGGCGCGAGTGGAGGATGGTCCCGAGGTCCGGCTGGACATGCGAACGGATCAGGGTGGCGCGGTCCATCACCTTGGCGATTTCCTCGAGGCCCTGGCTGATCTTCACGCCGTCCACCGCGGTATCGATGTCCGGGAACGTGCTGAGGATCTTGTCGACCGGCAGGCCCTTCTGGAAGGGCAGGTAGCCCTTCGGGTCGAAGGTCTCCGGCGCGGCCATGCCGCCGGCCATCCACAGCAGGATGCAGCAGTCGGCGGTGGCTTTCGGGTGGACGACCTCCTCGTTGCCGAAGGCGCGCGGCGCGCCGGACATGGTGGCGGCGAGGGTGGAGGCGGAGAGCGCCTTGAGGAAAACGCGGCGGGATGGGTCCATGGTGGTGGTTATGGTTCCGGTTGGAAAATCAGCGCACGAATTGGAATTCGGGGAGCAGCAGGACCATCCAGAGCAGGTCCTCGACGGCTTGCGGCGTCGGTTGCGGGCCGAGTTCCGCGAGCAGGCCGGTCTTTTCGCCGGCGGTGGGACGGCGGCCGAGGGCGCGCATGAAAACCTCGTCGACCAGCCGGGCCGGCGGGGTTTCCGCGGAATGCCAGAGCGCGGTCCCTTTGCGCAGCAGGTTTGCCAACAGCTCGCCGTTGGCCAGGTCGATGGCTTCGAGCGTGGTGATGTTGTCCGGCCGCATGCTGACGATCTGCTCGCGGTTCGGGCGGCCGAGCGCGCGCATCAGGAGGTCGGACGGCACCAGCGAGGCGCGGACCATCGGGCCCCCGGCACCGCCCAGTCCGGTGGCGAAACCGGAGGTGAAGGAGTCCCAGGTGTTTTGATTGGCGACCAGTGCCGCGGCCTGCCAATCGGCCGGAGGAGAGGCGAAGCGGCCCTTGGCATCGGGCTGGGTGGCGGTCCATTTCCAGGTGGGTCCGGACGCGATGATCATCGGCTCGGCACCCGGCAGGATCAGATTCGCCTGGAACAGGAAGCCGGCGGGATTGGGGCCGTCGCCCCCGTTGCGCGCCACCACGATGAGCGAGTTCTTGCCGGGGCGGAGGTGCTTCAATTCGATGTTGCGCGGCAGCGGCGCTTCGGCACCCGGCGGCTCCTGGACCACCGCATTGCCGTTGACAAAGATCGAGCCCGAGTTGTCGGCGATAAAGGCCGCGCGGGCGGAGGTCGGCACGGCGGGCAGCACGAATTCGGTCCCGAGCACGACGGTGTGGCCGGCGGGTGCGGCCGACGAGGCGGCGGCGTCGGACCAGATCCAGCGGGCTTCCAGCTCGCGATCCCCGGCCGCGGCCGCCCGCGGGACGCCGGGGGCGGTCTTGGCCGGGGCGGTGCCGGTGAGCGACCAGACGGCATCGACGAACTGCTCGGCGCTCATCCGCTTGGCAAGCGGGCCGCGGAACAACGCGAGGTCCTCGCCTTCCTTGATGACCACCGATTCCGACTGATAAACTTGCGAGGAAGCGATGAAGGCCAGCGCCTTCTTCAAATCATAGCCGTCGTCGGCGAAGCGGACCGCGAGGTAGTCGAGCAGGTCCTCGTTCCACGGTTCGGTATCCATGGCATCGACCGGATGGACGATCCCCCGCCCCATCATTCGTTGCCAGAGCCGGTTGACGAGGGTGCGGGTGAAGCGGCCGTTCTCCGGGTGGGTCATCAGCGCGGCGAGCTGCTTGAGGCGCTCCGGCCGCGGCGCGGCGGCATCGACCTCGCCGAGTTCCGGGAAGATCCAGCCGGGCTTGGCCATGCGGCCGGTCGGTATGTCGCAGCGGGCGATTTCCAAAGGCTGCTCGGCGTAGATCGCGGCGAGGCCGTAGGCTTCGTCGAGCTTCCAGCGGTCGACGAAGCTGTCGTGGCACGACGCGCACTTCATGTTGAGGCCGAGGAAGGTCTGCGAGATCGACTGCGAGAACTGGATCTCCCGGACCTGGCTGGCATTGACCCGGCCGCGCCATTGGATGCCGTCGATGAAGCCGCGCGATTCGTCGTTCGGCGGGGCGAGCAGCTCGCGGGCGAACTGGTCGTACGGCTTGTTGGCGACCAGCGACTGGTAGAGCCACTTGGTCACCTGGCGGCGGCCGCCGTCGATGTAGCCGGTGCCCTGGTAATCGTTGCGCAGAAGGTCGTTCCAAAACGCCAGCCAGTGTTCGGCGTAGTCGGTGTCGCGGGCCAGCGTGAGTTCGATCAGCCGATCGCGCTTGTTCGGGCTGCGGTCCGCGACAAAGGCGTCGACCGCCGCGGGATCCGGCAGCAGGCCGGTGAGGTCGAGCGTCAGCCGGCGGATGAAAGCGGCGTCGCCGAGCGGTTCCGGCCGGGTGATCTTGTTCTCGGCGAAGTGGCGGTCGATCAGCCGGTCGACCGGATGGTCGCGGCCGTCGACGACCGGCGGGAGTTCCGGCCGGCGGGGTTTGAGCGGTGGCTCGTAGGTCGGCGTGCCGAAGGTGAAGCCGGGCTCCCATTGCATGCCCCCGTCGATCCATTTTCTCAGCACTTCCACCTGGGCTGGCGGCACGCGCGGGCCTTTCGGCGGCATCCGCTCGGTCTTGTCGTCGGACAGGATCGATTCGATCAGCAGGCTGTGGTCCGCGTTGCCCGGCTCGACCACCGCGCCGTTCTCGGAGCCCGCGACCAGCGACTCGCGGGTGTTCATCGAGAAGCCGCCCTTCTGGGCGGTGTCCATGTGACATTTCGCGCAGTGCTCCTTGAGCAGCGGAGCCACCTGGTGGGCGAAATCGACCTCGGCGTCCGCTTGGGGAAGCAGGGCCATGACGGACAGGACGGGAATCGAAGGCCCGGCAGCGAACAGCCAGCGCCGAGTCCCGAAGGGTTTGGAATTCATCCCTGCTTTCATCCGGCTCATCTTATTCATGCGTCTGCTGATTTCAAACGGGAGAACGCTCATGGATTCTTTCCGGCATCTTCGCGATGGTCGGGAAATCCAAGGACCCGTGGCGCGCGGCTGCCGGGCTCGTTGAGGATGAACAGCACCGTCCGGTTGGCGGGATTGTGGACCCAGCGGGTCTCGCACAGCGGATAGAGCGCGGGCTTGCCGGCGATGCGGAACGACAGGTTGACGTTGTAATCGCCCAGCTTGTCGGCGGGAGCGTCCAGGGTCAGCTTGGAGCGCCCTTTCATCACCAGCTTCTGCGTGCCGACCTGGCCGCCGACCTCGTGGGCGGTGAGGTTGTACCACAGCATCTGGCCGGCCTTGAAGCGGTCCGCAGTGGCATCGATCACCTGCATGCGGGCCGGCACCGTTTTGTTCGCCGGGTCCGGGGTGACCAGCAGGTAGATGTCGCCGAAGCCCTCCGCAACCTTGGCCGAGGGCGCGGCGGGGTTCACCGGTTGGTCCTCGGCCGGCGGCGCGGCGAGCAGCCGCAAGGTGATGGCACCGCCGGGCAGCGGGTAGACCTTCGACAGGTTGAGCCGCGGCAGGTCGATCTCGATGGTCTTGGTCCCGTCGTGCAGGTGGAGTTTTTCAGGGTCCTTTTCACCGGCCCCGAGGAAGACCACGCGGCAGGTGCGGCCGCCCTTGTCCTGGGCGAGGGAGAGGCAGGGAATCAGGCAAATCAGGATGGCAAGGAAGCGCATGGGGAAAGGGAATCAGATTTCCGCCGGAGATAGCCAGCGGAAGCTGACCAGTTCGAAGCGCCGGCCGAAGGATTTATTCACCGCCGAGGTCGGCGCGCTGGCGAGGTCGGCGGCGTCCTTGGCATCGACGAAGTCGCGGGTGCGGCGGACAATCGCTTCGCACACCGCGCGGCTGACGATCTTGCCGTCCTTGTCGCGGGCGTCGCCGTGGGCGCGGATGACGAAGGTGTCGTCGCGGGCGGACAAGATCGGCGCGAGCGGCCGCAGGACGTCGGCCTGGCGGGTCCAGCCGGGGACCCCGTAGGCATTGTAGCCGACCGCCGCGGCCGGAAACTTGTATTCGGCTTCTTGGGCGCGGACCGGGGCCGCGACCGACTGGCCGGCGGGCCCGACCGCCGACTGGAGGTTCTTGAACGGGTTGGTCGACGCCGACTTTTCGAGTGCATTGAGCGCCGCCTGAATGGCCCCCGCGAGCGCGAGGTCGCCGCTCGAAAGCTGGCGGTTCACGAATTCCGCGAGCGAAAGGAAGGGCCCGCGGGCGCGGACCTGCTCGACGATTTTTTCGGCGAGTTCTTCGATCACCGCCTCGTCGAGCACCCGGTAGCCGGCGAACTCCGCGGCCTCCGGAAAGGCCCCCGACGAGCCCTGCTCGCTGGCTTCCACGTCGCCGGCGATGGTGAACCGGCTGAACGGATGATCGACCTCGCCCGAAAGATCGACGCTCCAGCCGGCCCCGGATTCCTGCAGGTAAGGCACCTTCTGGTTGCGGGCGTGGCCGAGCAGGGCTCGCCAGGCGGTGACCGAGGTGGAGTTGACGTTGAACATGCCCTCGACCTCGATCCGCGAGGCGATCGACCGGTAGCCGTCGGTTTTCCGGACATGGGTGCCGAAAATCTGGTCGGCGTTCTTGGGATCGGCGGCGGCGAAGCTGGCATCGGCTTCGATCGGCCGGTAGGCGCGGTTGTCGAGCGGCGCGATGCCGGCGACGAAATCGGTGAAGGTTTTCTGCTGGTTGCGGCCGCCGGCCGGCCCGAACGAGGACGGGTCGGGCGCGATCGAGGAAAAGAACCAGTCGTCGAACAGGATGTGGTTGGCGCAATAGCTGTCGTCGTGCTGGAGGTTCACGCCGAGGCTGGCGTCGGAGCTGTTGACGACCGCCCCGGCCGGCAGCAGCGGCGAGGCGTCGCTGTTGCCGATCAGGTTGAAGGCGTAGGGCGGGATCGGATTCTCGTAGCGGAGGTCCCAGGTCTGGAGTTCGCCGAGCGAGATCAGCGGCCGGGTGGGCAGTTCGGCGATGACGCAGCGCGAGAGTCCGTCGGACTTGTTGAAGCCGGTGACGATGTAGCCGCGGCCGCTGGTGTCGCTGGCGTTCGGGAGCTTGCTGTCGTTGGCGGTGTGGGCGATGAAGCTGTAGTCGAACGGCGAATTCACCGGGTGGCTGGTGCCGCCGTAGTGGCGGCCGATGGTGGATTCGATCACATCCTTGGCCCCCATCGCGGTGTAGTTGACCAGCGGGCTGGACTGGACGAAGCCCTTGGCCGGGATGTGGGTCTTGCTGGCCATCCGGGCACCGAAGACGGTCGAAAGGAAGGGCTCCGGGGTGGTCCGCACCGCACCGAGCGACGACTCGGCGAGCTGGGTCAGCGGCTTGTAAACCTCGTTGGCGATCGCCGGGGTGTAGATCATCCGGTACACGAGGTGGCGCCGGCCGTCGGGGAGGATCATGTCGAGGTAGATGCCGACGCCCTGGTTGCCGTCGTTGTAGGCGGTGTCGAATTTCGCGTCGGCCTTGATGGTGGCGGAGGACGGGGCGACCACGACCTGTCCGGTGCTGTTCTTGACGGTGAAGTAATGGCCGCCGGTGCCTCGATAGCCTTGCAGGAGTTCCAGCGCGGTGCCGCTGGCAGCGGCGACGTTGTTGGCAGCCGGGCTGAAAACCCGGGTTTCGCCCGGTTTGAGGGGGAAGCCGGTGGCAATCCGGTAAACCAGGCTGCCGGTGTCGGACAGCGACGGGAGGTTGTTGATGCTGCCCGCGGTGAGGCAGTTGTAGCTCGCGTTCCTGACCCCGTTGACCGTGTATTGGAGCGCCGCTGGCAAGGGCTTGGGAATCGCGAAGGTCATCACCGGCGAGGTGATTTCGATGTTGTAGGGATTCCACATCGTGACGACCGGGGTCACCAGCAGGCGGGCTTCCAGGCTGCCGGCGGGGGCCGGCGGATTGGTCACGGCGGCGGGCCCGGCGCTGTGGGAAAAGACCCACTGGACCCGCGCGACCACCGGCAGGATGCGGACCTTGTGGAGGAAATCGAAGCTTCGGCCGGAGTCGTCGATCGGGACCGAATAGTTTCCGCTGCTCAGCCGGCTCTTGCCGGTCGCGCCGCTGCTGATCCGCTTGTAGGTGGTGGCGTAGTCCTTGAGGTTTTCCCAGCTGGAAACCGGCCCGTGGCGGTAGATCGGGATCGACGAGGAATCCCCGCGGTAGGACGCCCACGGATAGAGCATCGACTTCGCGGCGGAGGCGTTGGCGGAGGTCGGCTTGGAAAACTGGATGTCCCGGGTGGGGGTCTGGCGGAAAAAGGGCAGGTTGCCGGACGGCAGCCGGTCCCAGTTTTCAGTCGCCAGGGAGAGGTCCTTGCGCCATCCGCCGGTGGCGGTGTTGGTCAGCAGCCCGACCGAATGGGTGGAAACATCGTGGAAAAACTCCTGGGAGGACCGGAGATCGCTTTTTTCCGCGACGAGGTCTCCCTGGAGACGGCTGATCGCCTTCTCGGCGGGCGCCGGGTCCTTCAGCAGCGATTCCATCCGCAAGGGAGCCGGATCGGCGACCGAGTGGCTCTTGGCGATGACCGCCCATTCCGCGGCACCGTCGTTGGCGGGAACGTAAGGCGTCGGCAAGCGGACCTTCTGGTTTTCGCCACCGATCCACCACGCGAAACCGCCTTTGCCGGCGGGACCCTCGATCTCCCCGGGCTGCAGGTGAATCTGCAAATTCGCACGGCCGTCGCCTTCGCCGACGGTGCGGGGTCCGATCAAGGCGATGCTTTCCTTACGCTCGCTGGTGTCCGGCAACGAGGTGAGGCTGGCGGAAGTGAGCCAGCCCAAAAAGCGCGCCTCTTTGGTCGACTTGTAGTTGCGGGGGGCGATCGGGCGCCCCTGGGAGTCGTGGTTGGTGCCTTCCCAGCTCTTCCAGACACCAAGCACCGGCGGGTTCTTTTCGTCCAGAATGTCGGCGCGGGCAGTGACCCGGGTGTCGGGCCCGGCCTGCTGCTGCAACTCGCCGATCGCCAGCATCAGCGCCATCCGGGCATTGGCGCGGGCTTGGGCGGCCAGTTCGTCGCGGCCACCGGACCGCAGCGCGATCGACGACAAGGTGAGCAGGCCGATCGACAGAACGGTCAACAAGACCATCAGCGACAGACTGATGACCAAGGCGAAGCCACGTGGCACCCCGCGCCGCAGCCGGAGGTCAGAAGGAGAAAAATTCATGGATTTTCCAAGTTGATCATGAAAGGCCTCTGCAAGAATGGATTCCTTTGAATCCCCGAGGGCAATGACTATATCGGTCATGTATGGTCATTGTAAATCCCAAATCTCGTTCATATTTTCGCCTGCTCCGCTTCTGGATTCCATTCCGACAGGGGGCCTCGCGCCGACCAGCGGGCGGTGGAGAATTTCAGGCGGGTTCCCCCGTCTGGCTTTGGAACGACTGCTTCCACTGGCCCGGCGTGAGGCCGAGATGTTCCTTGAAAAGGCGGCAAAGATTCTTCGCGTTGCCCAGCCCGGTTTCGATCGCAACCGGTTCCAGCTTGGCGTCGTCTTCCCGCAACAGGAGGGCTGCCGCCTCGATCCGGCGGGCGACCAGGTCCTGGCCGATGGTGTTGCCGGTGACCGAGCGATAGAGGCGGTGGAGGGTCCGCTCGGACATTCCGCATTCGCGGGCGAGCGACGCGACGGTGAGCCGCCGCGCATACTCGTGGCGGATCGTCAGGATCGCCTTGGAGACCCCCGCGCTCCTGTAGGCCGCTCGACACCTGGGCCGCGCTTCCGTGGGTGGCCGGGGCCTTGGGACGCGGCGGCATCCGCTCCCACACTTGGCAGGTGGCGGCGGGCGGCGCGGCCGGCTCGACCGGCTCGGCGAATCCCTCGCCGTCTCCGGCGCTGTCCGCAAGGCAGATCTCGAATTTCATGGGTTTTTTCCTCCGGTGGCTACCGGTAGACCTTGAACCCCTATCGAATGCGCTGGTTCCTGGATACCTAGGTGTTTTACGAGTAAATCTTCAACTCAGTCCTCTTGAGTCACTCGCGAAGCCCACTAAATCAAGTCACCGCATCCACCCGCAGCCCGCGCAGCGCGTGCAGGCTCCCCGCCGCGTCCTCCCGCAGCTTCCGCGCGCCGTCCTTGCGCTTCGCCCCGAAGTGTCCACGGCACTTCGTGAAGATCCCTTCCACGAAGCCCTTGCTGCCGATCGCCACCCCGTCGCTGAACCAGCGCACCCGGCAGCGCAGCAGCTCCGCCCGCGACAGCTTCCCGCCGCTCCGCAGCACCGCCTCCACCTGTTCTTTCGAAAACCCCTTCCGCGACCGAAGCGTGACCGGGACCGG
>CAMCYK010000117.1 GCA_945883695.1 Akkermansia muciniphila
GGTGTCGAAGCCGCCCTCCGCGAGTTTCGCGCGGACCGCTTCGGGTTCGATTTGCTCGCCCCACGCGACCTGCACGCTGTCGGCCTCGTAGCCCATCTTTTTCGCGACATCGAGCCACTTGTCGGAAAAGGCGCCGCAGCACAGGCAGAGGACTTTCTTGCGGGCGAGGTTGCGCAGGGCGCCTTCCATCACGCCCCAGGCGGAGGAAGTGGAGACGAAGACCGGGCGGGCGGTGCCGAAGATCGCCTGGAGGCCGGGCTGGAGCGAGGCGTAGAGGGCTTCGAACTCGGAGCCGCGGTGGCCGATCATGGTGTGGGACATCGCCGCGAAGGTTTCAGGCGAGACGTCGATGGGACCGGGGCTGAACAATTTGGGCGAGGACATGGCGGCGGGAGGGTAAGCCGGGAAGCTTCCGAGCCAAGAGCGAAGCGCGTCGTGTTTTCCGCACGGATTTCATCCCCATCCCGGCGGAAGTCTGCTAGCGAGAGCCCGTGACCCGGATTCTCCCGCTTCTTGCCGCCCTGCTCGCGACCCCCCTGTCCGCCGCGGAGGAACCGCTGACCCGGATCGCGTTCGGCTCGTGCTTCCGCGAAACCAAGCCGGCCCCGGTGTTCGACGCGATCGCGGCGACCCAGCCGGAGTGGTTCATCTGGCTGGGCGACAACGTCTACGGGGATACCGAGGACATGGCGGTGCTGCGCGCGAAATACCAGGTCGCCACGGCCTTGCCCGGCTATGCGGCGCTGCGCGCGTCCTGCCGGGTGATCGGCACCTGGGACGACCACGATTTCGGCAAGAACGACGCCGGCAATGAGTATCCGATGCGGCGCGAAGCCCAGCAGGAGCTGCTCGATTTCCTCGAAGAGCCCGCCGCCAGCCCGCGCCGCCAGCAGGAGGGCGTTTACTGGAGCTACGACCAGGGACCGGAGGGCAAGAAGGTGCGCTTCATCCTGCTGGACACCCGCTATCATCGCGATCCGATCGGCTCCGACGGCACCCTCCTCGGCGAAGCCCAGTGGAAATGGCTGGAGAGCCAGCTGGTCGGCAGTCCGGCCCAGGTGCATGTCATCGCCTCGAGCATCCAGGTGCTGCCGGCCGAGCACCGCTTCGAGAAGTGGGCGAACTTCCCCAAGGAGCGGGCGCGGCTGCTCGCCCTGCTGGCCCGCGAGGACGTGCCGCCGGTCATTCTGCTCAGCGGCGACCGGCACGTCGGCGAGATCTCGGCGGACCGCGAAAGCTGCGGCTACCCGCTGCACGAGATCACGTCCAGCAGCCTCAACCAGGGCGGTGGCGGCAGTGACAGCGAGCCGAACAAGCTGCGGCTCGGCCCGAATTTCCGCGCGCTGAACTTCGGCACGCTCTCCCTCGACTGGTCGCGGCCGGCCCCGGTGGTCACCGCGGCCTTGCGCGATGTCAATGGCACCCCGCAGCGGGCGGTGACCTTCGAGCTGCAACGCTGAGCCTGGCGCGGCGGTCTTGCGGTGCCAATCCAGCCGGAGCTTTCCGAATTACAACGGTAGAATCACCACCGGTAGGTTCGGCACGACGCCGAAGTCGCGCGGGCTGAGCAGGGAATCGTCGTCGCGGTCCTTGCGTCCGAAGTCGCGCAGCACTTTCCGCCACGGCTTGTTTTGCGCCATGGTCCGGGCGAATTCCTCCGGATTGAGGAAGCCGTCGTCGTCCAGATCCGCCAGCGCGAAGGCCTGGGCCTTGCTGGGTTTGCCGCCTTCCTTGCCGCCGTTCGAGGCACGGAACTCGGTCACGCTCAGCAGGTCGTCGCCGTCGACGTCCGCCCGGTTGAAGCGGTGGTTGGCATCCACCCACGACTTCCCGCGCTGCTGCAGGGCCAGGAATTCGGTCCGGTCGATGAAGCCGGAGGCGTTGATATCGACCTTCGCGAAGCGGCGGTCGAGTGCCCCGTTCCCCGCCGCCGAGGCGGCTGGAGCGAGTGCCAGGGTGGCGAACACGGCGAGTGGAAGAAATGGGATGGTCTGCATGATCGGGCGAGAAGCTTAGGAAGCCTTAAGTAAGCACAGGAGCCCCGGCCGTCAAGGAAGGGGGTCTAACGGTGCAGGGTCGTTTTGAATGGGCAAACCGGTTTGGAAGTGACTGACTGGTGGGGAACCCATCCCATCATGCGCCTTTCCTTCACTTTCGCCGCCCTCCTGCTCGTCTCTTCCGCCCACGCCCGCGATGTCCTGCTGCAAGGCAACGGGAAGCTCGCCCTGTGGAGCGATGGCAAGGTCGCTTGGGAAATGCCTTGGGGCGGCATCCACGACCTTCACCGCGGCGACGACGGCAGGATCTACGTCCAGAAAGACATGCGCGCGGTCTGCGGGATCGATCCGGAGACCAAGGAAGTCGTCTGGAGTTACGATTCCTCGAAATCCAACGGCAACGAGGGCAAGCGCCTCGAAGTCCACGCCTTCCAGCCGCTTGGCGACGGCAAGATGATGATCGTGGAGAGCGGCGTCGGCCGGATTATCGAGGTCGATGCCGCCGGCAAGCTGCTCAAGGAAGTGCCGCTCAAGCGCGACCGCCCCGACGCCCATCGCGACACCCGGCTCGCCCGCAAGCTCGACAACGGCCACTACCTGGTTTGCCAGGAAGGCGACGGCGCGGTGCGGGAATACGATGGCGAAGGCAAGCTGGTGTGGGATTTCCCGGTGCCGATGTTCGGCAGGGAAGCCAAAGGCGGTCATGGTCCGGAAGCCTTCGGCAACGCGGTCTTCGGCGCGCTGCGCTTGAAGAACGGCAACACGCTGATCGCCACCGGCAACGGCCACTCGGTGCTCGAGGTGAATCCGGCGAAGGAGATCGTGTGGAAGATCGAGCAAAAGGACCTGCCCGGCATCACCCTGGCCTGGGTGACCACGCTGCAAGTGCTGCCGAACGGCAACTACGTCATCGGCAACTGCCACGCCGGCCCCGGCCAGCCGATCCTGATCGAGGTCGAGCCGAAGATCAAGAAGGTCGTCTGGCAGCTCGATGGCTTCGAGGAGTTCGGGAATGACGTGTCGAACAGTCTGGTGGTGAAACCTTGAGACCGGCATGATCGAGCTGTTCCGCGATCCCGAGATGGCCCGCGTCGGCCAGTACCAAAGCATCCTCGAGGCCGAGGGGATCCCGACTTTCATCCGCAACGAGACTTTGTCCGGAACCGAGGTGGTGATTCCCGCGTTTTACCCGGCCTTGTGCGTGGTGGATGACAAGGATCATGCCCGCGCGGTGGAGATCATCCGCTCGTACGAGCAGGAGACGCCCGGGAGCGACAAGGAAATCGCCTGCCCGAAGTGCGGCGAGCTTTCACCGGGGAGCTTTTCGGTGTGCTGGAATTGCGAAACCGCGTTGGTGCCCACCGCGTCGTGAACGCCGCGGTGGGCGGGGCCTCGACAACGCACAACCGCAACGCACAACCGCAACGCACAACCGCAACGCGGTTGCCTCGTAAAGCCCGGGGTTGCCGCGACAAGGGAGCGGCTACCCCGGGTGGGGCCGGATCAATGGTTCCCAACCCCGAAGCGGGTTGCCTCGGTGGCCGCGATCCTGCGCACCGCACCACCCGACCGTCAGGCCCGAGGCAACCGCCTTCGGGGTTGGAGAACCACACGGGATGAACCCGGGGTAGGTCCTCCGTTGTCGGACCAACCCCGGGCTTTACGAGGGAACGGCGTTGCCGTTGAAGAGTCGGAAGTCGTCGGAAGTCGTCGGAAGTCGGAAGTCGGAGGACGGAGGTCGGAGGTCGGAGGTCGGAGGTCGGAAGTCGAAAGTCGAAAGTCGAGGACAGAAGGCGCGGTCAGACGGAGGTCGGAGGCCGGAAAGTCGCGAGAGGATGAACGCCTCACCGCTCCCCCGGCATCGGCTGCGGTCCGGCGGGAAGTGGCAGCTTGCCGGCGAGGAAATCCGCGGCGCGGGGATTGGCGGAGAGGTCCAGAAGGCCGTCTTTCCTGAGCGCTTCGACGTCGTCGGCGAGGGTGAGGAAGGCGGTCCGGATCGCGTGCGGCATCCACGTGTCGAGCGGGTGCTTGAAGGCCTCAAGCGCGATCTTCGCGCCGTCGGGATTGTCGAGCCACGAGGCGGCGACGATCGCTTCGAGGCGGACCCGCGGGTGCGGATCGTTGGCGGCTTTCAACAACAGCGCGGCGTGATCGGGGAGCTTGCGCCAGGCGTGGCGGAGGACCTGGACGGCGGCCGCGCGGGCTTGGGGCGACTTGGCATCGAGGCAGAGCCCGAGGATCTCGCGGTCGACCTGGTTCTGCGCCCAGGTCGCCCACAGCGCTTCGCAGAGGTGGTGCTCGTAGCGCGGGTCGGCCGGGTCGAGCGTGGCGAGCCAGGCTTTCGCGGCGGGCACGACGACCTCCGGTTTCTTCCCCCGGAGCTCGCGGCGGGCGCGGTAGCGGGTGCGGGATTCGGGTTCCTTCAGCGCGCCGAAGAGCTGCGGGACGGAGGCCTCGGCGATGACGGTCGGCGTGACCAGCGGGCGGGTCTTGTGGGTGATGCGGTAGATGCGGCCGTGGGTCTTGTCGCGCTTCGGATCGCGCGTGGAATGCTCCGCGTGGCCGATCAGCGGGTTGTGCCAATCGAGGAGGTAAAGCGAGCCGTCGGGGGCGAACTCGACATCGCAGGGGCGGAAATTCGGGTCGCTGGAGCTGACGAGGTCGCCGGTCCGCTTGCCGGAGAAGCCGCCTTCATCGTCGTGGATCGCGGCGATGCTGATGCCCTGGAATCCGCTCGCGTGGCAGGTCAGGATGCTGCCCTGCAGTTCCTCCGGGAAGTGGCGCGACGAGACGAATTCCGCGCCGGAGGTCAGCCGCGCGCGCTGGGGGGCGAAGGGCGCGATCTTCGGGGTCTCGTGGCCGAACGGAGCCTTCGCCGAAAGCGGCAAGGCCCACCAGTTCCCGCCGTCGGAGGCATCGGCGATGAAGCATTGCCCCCAGTCGTCGAAGGCGATGCTCCGCGGATTGTCGAGGTGGGTCTGGACGTGACGCTCGAGACGCCAGGTCTTCGGGTCGAAGCGCCAGAGGCCGCCGCCGGTGCGGCGCTCGGGGCCGTAGGGGGTCTCGACCTGCGAGTGGAGGAAGTCGCCCTCCGCCAGATAGATCGAGCCGCCGGCATCGGAGGTGAACGCGCTGATCGCGTGGCCGGTGTCGTGGGGATCAAAGCCATTCAAGAGGTGGTCGCGGCGGTCGGCCTTGCCGTCGCCATCGATGTCGCGCAGCAGCAGCAGGTTCGGCTGCTGGGACACGTAGACGCCTTCCGGGGCGAGTTCGAAGCCGGTCGGCAGGTGGAGGCCGTCGGCGAAAATCGTCTGCTTGTCCGCGCGGTGGTCGCCGTCGCTGTCTTCGAGGACGAGGATCTTGTCGTCCGGCAGCGGATCGCCGGGCCGGTAGTGGGGGTCGCTGGGCATCGTGCAAACCCACAGGCGGCCCTTGGCGTCGAAGGTCATCTGCAGCGGGTTCGCGAGATCGGGGAAGTCGTATTCCGACGCGAAAAGTTCGATCCGGAAGCCGTCCATCAGGGTGAATTTCTCCAGCGCCGCGGCCTCCTTGAGGTAGTCGACCGGCGGGGTGAAGGTGGACTCGACCGGATCGAGCGGCCGCGTCCGGGCATCGGCCGCGGCGAGATCCGGCGGCTGGTTGGCGACGGCCTGCCAGATCGCCTCGTCGCGGTTGGCGGTCATCTGGCGGATCTTTTCGATTTCCTGCGGGTAGTTGACCGCGCCGAAGGGCTTCGAGCGGCGGCCGTAGGCGTGGATGCCGTTGAGCATCCGGTGGTCGTTGTGCCAGAACCAGGATTTCTCGTTCACGAGCTTGCGGACCTGGTCGGGATTCGACTGGAGGATGATCTGGGCCGCTTGGTAGATTCCATCGGCCATCAGGTGGGCCAGGTGGCGGTCGCCGGCGTCGTTGAGGGCGAAGCCGTTGAAGGTGAAGTGCTCCTTGGATTCCTGGAAGAGCTCGAGGGTCGGCGTGAAGAGGTCGAGGAAGGGCACTTCGCGCTCGGTGGCGACCTGACGCATCGTCTCGGTGTAAAGCTTCAGGCGGGCGTTCTCCTGCCGGCCGTCGGGGAGGTCGAAAGCGTCGCTCAGGTCCTCGAAGGCGATCGGTGACACCAGGACCAGCTTGGGGGCGGAGCGGCCGTTGTATCGCTGCGCGAGGGTGTGGGTGACGAAGGCCTCAAGCTCGGCGCGGAAGTTCGCCACCCCGGCCGGGCCGTCGAAGGACTCGTTGTAGCCGAAGAACGCGAGGATGGTGTCCGCCTTGCAAAGCGCCAGCCACTCGTCGTCGGACGGGTAGTGGCCTTCCCCGCGGTGCGCGGCGAGCTCCGGGCGGAATTTCTCCCCGCCGGGAATCGCCCACGGGGTCTCGCGGCCGGCGCGCGGGCGGTAGGACGGGGTATCGCCGGGGTAGCAGAGGTTGCGGAGGACCAGCCGGTGCTCCGGGTAGCGCAGGTGGAGCTGGGTTTCGAAGTAGCCGCCGTATTGCAGGCGCTCGCCGAAACCGTTGCCGATCAGCGCGATGCGCTCGTCCTTCGCGGGCTCTTGGAACAGCGGGGCCGCGGCCAGCGGGGCGGCCAGGGCGACGGCAAAAAGCAGGGCTTTCAAATTCATGGGGGCAATCAGGAGCGGTCAGGGCACGCTTGCAAGGAAGCTTCCGCCCCGGCAGACTGGAAACATGAAAATCGTGCGGATCTTGGTGGCGGCCGTCGTCGGGCTCGCCGGCGCGGCCGGGGCCGCCGGCTGGGAGGAACTTTTCAACGGCCGCGACCTGACGGGCTGGGACCCGCAGAGCAAGGTCGACTGGCAGGTCAAGGACGGCGCGATCGTCGCCAGCGCAGGAAAGCCCGGCCTGCTGACGACCCGCGGGACCTTCCGCGATTACGAACTGGAGGTGGAATTCCGCGCGCCGGAGGGGACCAACAGCGGGGTCTTCCTGTCGACGCCGAAGGAAGTCGCGGATCCCGCGACCGAGTGCTACGAGCTGAACATCGCGCCGGCCGCGAATCCCTATCCGACCGGCAGCCTGGTCGGCCGGATCCGCCACGATGGCGGCGAGGCACCGGAGTGGCGGCGCTTCCGGGTGAAGGTCGAGGCGGGGCGGGTCGAGGTCTGGCTGAACGGCGAGAAAGTCGTCGACTACAAGGACCGCAAGCCATTGGCGGGCGGCCACATCGGCCTGCAGTTCAACCAGGGCCGGGTCGAGTTCCGGAACATCCGGATCCAGAAGCTCGGGCTGCCGTGAAGGGCGGGCCGGATTTGCAGGCCGCGGCGGCGGAGGTGCGGGCGATTTACCGGGAGTGGGAGGCGCGGCCGCTCGAACGGAGTTGCATCGGCCGCGGCGATTGCTGCCGCTTCCAGCTCACCGGCCGGACCCCGTTTTTGACCAAGGGCGAGGCGCTGGTCGCCGCGCTGGCGTGGCGGGCGGCGGGGCGGACCGCGGTGGCGGAGACGGCGGACGGGGCCTGTCCGTTTTTGAAAGCCGGACGCTGCCAGATTTACGAGGGCCGGCCTTTCGGCTGCCGCACCCATTTTTGCGAGGCGGCCGGCGGCCCGGCGGCGCGCAAGGACGTGCGCGATCTGATCCAGCGGCTGGAGGCGATCGATGTCCGCCTCGGTGGCAGCGGCGGAGTCAACCTGCCCGGCGCGGTCGCCGCGGCGATGGAGGGCGCGGGGAAGAAGCGGCGGTGAGGTGGAGATGGAGTGTGGACGTGCCGTTCACCGGGGTGTCGACCGCAGGTCGACTCTCCTTAGTCCCCATCCGGGCAAAAAATTGCCGCCGGGGTCCCACCCCCGGCGGCGAAGATCATCAAGACCGCCGAAGCGGAGCCTGACAATTTGCTGTTCACCCTTACATGAAAACTCACGTGAAACGCGGTCTTCATAGGTTAAGACCCTTGATCGCGGTGAACGTTCAAAATGACTGAAGTTTTATTTCACGACCGGAGCGGTTTGCTCCGGGGTGGCGTTGCCGCCGGGGAGTTCGAGGAGGCGGATGTTGCGGAAGTGGATCTCCGAGCCCTCGGCCTCGAGGCAGAGGTAGCCCTTGCGCACGCTCGATTCCCGCATGCCGTTGACGAACTTGCCGTTGATCGAGAGCTTGATGGTGCCGTCGACGCAGACCACCACATAAGTGTTCCACTCGCCGACGCCCTTGCAGCGCGGCTCGGTCGACATGCTGCGCTCGCCGCGCGGGTTGTCGGGGATGGCGGTCAGGCCGTTGGCGCCGAACAGTTCGCCGGAAACGTAGCCGGGATGGTTCGGCGTGCCGTCGGCTTTCGGGTTCAGCCTCGGCCACTGGAGTTCGAGCATCTGGACTTCCATCCCCTTCGGCAGCGGCCGGTCGGCGGGCGTCGTGCCTTCGCTCCAGGCGAAGACGCCGGAGTTGCCGCCTTCCTTCATGTGCCGCCACTCGATGTGCAGGATGAAGTTCTCATACTGCTTCTCCGAGCGCATCACGCCGATCGGCATTCCGCTGCAGACGAGCAGGCCGTCCTTCACGGACCAGGTCGCGGGCGAGGTGTTGACATCGACCCAGCCGCTGAGGTCGCGGCCGTTGAAGAGGTCCTGGAATTTCGGCGCTTCTTCGGCGGCGGCGGTGGCGAGGAGGAGGGCGGCGGAGAGGAGGCGGAAGGTCATGCAGACCTTAACGGCGGGTTTGCGGGGAACTTGTCGGGATCCCCGCATGAACCGTCCCTGTAGGACGGCGAAAGGCATCTGCACCCACCCGGCACTGCGTGCCGGGCTTTGATGAATGGTCCCTTTAGGACCCTGAGCACCCGACCGGTGCTGCCGCGGCATTAGCCAATCCTTGAACGCATTCGGCTTGAGCCCCATGCCGTAATGATCGGACCAAGTCTGACCGGTGGTGTTCGCTCCGCTCGACCACCGGCTATTGGCTGCAATCCCTCCGGGATATGACAGCGGTCGGCCTTCGCTGGAACAATGAAAGTGAGTCCTTACATGCATGGGTCTTGAGAGGGGCGAAGCGCGGGCGATGCTCGAGCGCTGCTCCATGGAGTTGAATCTTGCCGCCCAAGGGTCGGACGGGTTGAGTCGGATTGAAGATGAAGGAAAGTCCGCCCTATTCCCGATCCCTGCCGTGGCTTGCGGCGGCGGCGGGCTTGGCGGCGGGTTGGGGACTCGGCAAGTGGCCAGGTGAAGCACGGGAGCAGGCCGTGCCCATGGCGGGAAAATCCTTGCCGCGGGGCGAAGCCCTGACACGCGGCCAGGGTTCGGCGATGCTGGCGGACTGGGGTGTCCGCGTGGAGGACACCCCGGACGCCGCGCTGCCGGAGCTGGCCGGGGACTTGGCACAGGACGGGCGTCGCCACGACCCCGCGCTGTGGATGCCGCTGATCGCGCGCTGGTCGGAGTCCGACGCGCCGGGGATGATCGCGCTCCTCGAAACGGACGCCCCGCCGGCGCTGCGCGACCGATTGTTAGACTCCGGCTGGTTCGCGTGGGGCGCGGTGGATCCGGACCTTGCTTTCGAAGCGGGCCGCGCCTTGCCGCAGGAGCGGATGCGGCGCTTGCTGGAAGGCGTCGTGGAGGCGGATCCGGAGAAGGCGGCGGGCTTTGTCACGCGGGTCCCGGACTCGCAGTTCGCGGCGTGGTCGATCGGGGAAAAGATCTCCCGCGAAGCACTGTTGGCGTTGAGAGTTTACAAGCGACTTTACGGGAACGTAATGCAGCGCGAACTCGACCCTCCCCTTGGCGGTGGTGTCCCTGATCAGTCGCTCGACCGTCGTGTCCGTGAATGGCTTCCCGGAGCGGGTACGATACCCCTGCTGGCTCAGGATGATCGCCACCCGCCGCTTGTGACGTTCCTTC
Source organism: Akkermansia muciniphila (assembly GCA_945883695.1). Taxonomy (GTDB): domain Bacteria; phylum Verrucomicrobiota; class Verrucomicrobiia; order Verrucomicrobiales; family Akkermansiaceae; genus Haloferula; species Haloferula muciniphila_A. The sequence continues at coordinate 9,830 of CAMCYK010000117.1, forward strand.
CGGTAAATTTCGTAGATCAATTTGCGCACCGGAGCCTCGTCCGGATGGGGCTCAAGCCGACCATCCACCCAGTGATAACCGAAAATGGTTTGCCCTCCCGTGGACTTCCCGAGCTTCGCCCGGATCGGCACCGAGGCCCCCACCCGGTCCGAGATTTCCTCGCGTTCCCACTGCGCCATCGCTGCCACGATCGTGAAGAAAAGCCGGCCGGCGGGTTTCGAAGTGTCGATCGATTCCTGGAGCGAAATCAGGTCGGCATCGTGCTGGCGTCGGCAGGGAGGTCCGCCGGGGCTGCGCTTTTCTTTGACTTCATGGGCATTGGTGCGTTGTGGGGTTGGTCGGGCGACGCGGGGAGCGTGGTCCTGAACCGGCTTTGGGAGTGAAATCCGTGTGAAATCCGCTTTCCACGACAGCTCTGCCATGGTGGCGAGTAGGATCAAGATGGGATTGATCCGGAAGGCTCCCTAACTTCCGCTACTGATCCGATATACCGGCCCCCTGAATGGAAGTCTGCAAGTCGGGCAGGAATCAGGAGCACAACGAGCGCGAGGCCTGGGACGAGGAAGACGATAATCTTTGGAAGCGAGCCGGTTTCCAGCCAGAGCCGGAAACCCTGATTCTCGATAAGCTTCACCATGGCAAAGATGACGACCACCCCGAGCAGCGGCACCGCGCCCCGAATGTCACCTGGGCGGCGACGGCGAAGGATCAGCCGGAATAGGATCCACCTGATCGAGAGAACCATCAGGAATTGTGCCAGTGCAATCAGCCCGAAAATGGCCACCGTTGAAGGAAGCCCGTCCAGCCGACCTTCCTGCCAGCGATTCGCGACCATCCCGACGTCCAGTAAAATGCTGCCCAAAAGTAAGGCGAAGCAAGCCTTCCACAAAAAGGGTGCTTCGCCTACGTTCGGCTGCCATCCGGCGCGCCCCGGGCCCGATGAAGGATTTGACTTCGGTGGGCTGTAGGGATCGGCTGTCACAAAATTGGGAGGTGACCGAGGATTACGATAGCGCCAATCCGTGTCGTATCAGCATCCTCCGCCAAGGCCGCGGAAATCCCTGCCAACAGGGAAATCCAACACGTTATGAGGATAGCGGCGGCACGGTTCAAGGCGGCAGGCTTCTAGTCAAATCGCGGCTTGCGGGAAAAGGCGGAAATCCTGGACCCTCGCGGCGACATCGTTCATGCGGTCGCATCCATACCTGATTCTTTACTTCAAATTGGTTTTACGGGGATAAGCGCTCGGAGGTGGGCATGGCGTTTGGGTGTTGAGTGAGAGTAGGCGATCTTTGCCCTCGAAGAGCGAAGCCTCGAATGGGAGTGCCGCAACGGATGCGGCGAATGGAGCAGTAGCCGCGTTGCCTGATTTCCAGACGGGGCGAGCAAAACAGGGCGTTCGTAGCCGAGAAGCTGTCGGAACTTTTTTCCTGTAAATAGGTTGGGTCCAAGTCTATTGGTTGGAGCGTGGGTTCGCTTCACATGTCTCCGCAGGCGAGCAGCACGCGTGACAGCACGTTGGGATGTTTGGCGGCGCGGAGCCTAACTGTTTGGGGGGCGGTTTTTTACGGGAGGCGTGGGACGGAGCAACTAGTTTTATAACCATTTGGTGATAAATAGCCAGACAAGCGATACAGACACAATATGCGCACCTCCGACAATAATTGCCGCCACAGGAGCAGATCGCCATTCGACATTTCCACTGCTAATATCCCGACATTCCCAATATGCCCAAATAAACACGCATCCCAAGACTGGCCCCCACACAATATATACTAACCAATGCTGGAGAAGCGGCACCAGCCAAACTGCGACACCTACGACAATCGAAAAAATAATTTTTTGCGCAGCTAAAAGTGCAATTTCGTATTTTTTGTTCGTTGGCATTTATCAAATGAGGTTATTCATCTTTTCCATACCAAGCGTCAATCCCAGCTTCAACCGCAGGTGGAATCCAGAGCGGGGATGTCATCACTCCCGCATCAAACCCATATGAAAAGGTAGAGTCCCAGCACCTCAAAAACGTCTGCTTTGTAGTAGCTGGAAGAAAGGTGCCGTCGCTTAGATTCAAATCTCCGGGTGTTCTTGTGTGATACTGCCCTCCAGCACGTTTCCATCCACGAAATGGCCCAATGGCTTTGACCGGCGAAAATTGAGCTGCGGCATTTCCTGTGATTTCTTGGGACGATCCAAACGGTTTCCAGCGTCCTGCTCTCCATGCACGCAGAAAGCTGTTTTTAAAGCCACTATTAAATGCCAATGGGCCAGGTGAGTGCGTTGTTGCCCATAGTCTTCCTTGCCCTTTTCCTGTGTAAAAAACATCTCCTCGGAAAGGGGTCTTATCAGGGCTTAGATAAGTGTAGAGCATCGGCTGTGGAGCATATGCAAGCGGAGCTTTACCCAGGGCATACATTGAGCTACCGGCAGTTACGAGCGAGATCAGATTGTCGCCGATTTCAGCTTTCCTGCGATCGATGCCGGGGATGTATTGGAGTATTTGTGATGTATTCGATTGAATATCGCAATCTGGACCATACCACAGCCGATTGAGGGCGGTGCCAGCCACATCTGCCCCATGAACCGTTGCCACCAATGAGACACCCGCAGACTGTGGGGCTACTGCGATGCCTGCTGCCATTTCACCCGTGCCCGCCAACGCCTGTAGCGAGTTGCTTAGATAAAACACTTGGTCGTTCAACCGCCTTACATCCAACTGGCTCGATGCTGAGGCTCTCATATTTTCTAGCAGTTGCGGGTGAGCCGAAATCAACGCCGCTGCTTCTCTTGTCACTGGAATGCTGGCAAACGAATGTTTCCCATTGGGTTTGTAAGGAGAGAAAAATCGATCATCTTCCAGTGGAAATCCAATGAAGACCGAAAGCGGATCGTTAGGATCCGTGGCATACACAGGAGCGGAGCCGGCGATGACTTGCTCCTTCAACCCCAGCACGTCCACCTTGTTCACCGGGTCGTTGTGACAGTAGCTGGTGAGATTCAGGCTCTCATCCTCGCCCAACGGCTCGCGGTTGAGCCATTGCCCGGTCACCGGGTCGTAGTAGCGGTGGCCGAAGTAGTACAGGCCGGTCTCCACGTCGTAATACTTCGTCGCGTAGCGCCACGGGTTGGCATCCGCCATTTCGCCGCTGGCTCGGATCAGCTCGCCGAAGGGTCCCCACCAGTATTCCGCTACTAGATTTCCCGTAGCGTCCGCCAGGCCGACCACATGCCCGCTGCCGTCGAAAAGCGGGTAGTAGTCGCTTGTCGTCTGACCGCGGGTCTCGCGCATCAGGAGGAGACCGCCGGCTCCGCCCGCGCCGCCGTGGCTGCTGCTGATGTCCAGCCCCCAGACGTATTTTCGCTCCAGCAGCGGATTGCCGTTGCCGTCCGAGTGCCGCTCGTAGACCAGGTCCCAGCCGTCCCAGACGAAGTGGATCACCTTGTGATCGACCGGCTCCCCGTCCTCGTAGCGGGTCACGACCTTCTTGAAGCGCCGGCCTTCGGCATCGTAATCGAACGCCAGGTCCCAGCCTTCCGGCGCGCTGGCCCAGGTCTTGGTGCGGGCGCGGACGAGCCGGTTGCGGCCGTCCCAGCCGTAGTCCCACAGCGCCGAACTTTCGCGGTTCCCGTCGTCATCGTAGCTGAAGCTCTCGCTGGTCGGCGGGAAAAAGACCTGACCTTGCAGTTCTGCCACCGCATGTGGATTCGCGCCGGTATCCCCCGCGTTCTCCAGTTCGCCCTTGACCGTCCAGCCGACCCAGCCGCCCGCGCTGCCGGGATGGGTCAGGTCGTAGATCCAGCCGCCGTTGAAGGGCGTCATCGCCACGCCGTTGACCCACAGGTCCGCCGCCGGATCCGCCGAAATGAACAACTTTTTCGGTGCGACCGGGTGCGTCATCGCCACGAAGCGGTTGAGCGCGTCCTGCTGGTTCCCTCCGAAATTTCGGCGGCCGATGCCGTCGAAGCTGTAGGTGTAGTCCGCCAGATCGTCGCCGGTGGAGCTGGCGCTCGCAAGCTGGCCGTCGCCGTCCACCCCGCCCCGGTAGCCGTAGGTCCAGGTCCCCCGGTTTGTCACCACGGTCTGGCGGCGGCCCCGCGCGTCGAAGGCGCTGTAGGAGAACGACGGCGCTCCGGTGGCGTTGCTGTCCGCCGAGGTGATCCGTCCCGCGGTGCCGCGGCCCCAGGTCTGCGTCACTCCCGCGCGGGTGATCCCGGTCACCAGCCGGCTCGCGGCATCCCGCCCGTAGCTCGCGGCGAAGCCGGCGGCGGTCATCGCGCTAATTTCGTCGCTGTTGCCGTTGTAGCCGGATTGGATCTGATGGATCGGGGCTCCGTTGCGGAAAACTGTTACCGTGTCCGGACGACCCAGGCCATCCTGTCCGCGGACCACCTTGTAGGCGTCGAGTTCGCCCGAAAGCCAGTCAGTCGTCGTCAGGCGGTTCTTCAGGTAGGCCAGCGAGCGCGCGCCGGAGCGGTCGCTCATGGCCGTCACATTGCCGGCACCGTCCCGCTCCGTGAATCCGACCACGCCTCCGTAGAACGGTTCCTCGGCAAAGCCCGCCGAAGTCGCCGTCGGCCAGGTGATGGATTTCAGATCGCGGGCCCCGTCGTTCGTGTAGGCCATCACGAGGTTGCCGCCCCGCCCGAGCGACGACGTGTGCGGCAGCCCGCCGGCCAGCCAGGTGGAACTCAGGTCCGCGCCCGCCGCATAATCATGCCCGGTCTTGGCTCCGGCCGGATTCGACACCCGCGAGGTCGCCGCGCCAGTCGCCGGAGTGATGGCTTCCACGAAGTTCTGGCCCTCGATCCCCGTCGCCCGGCCCTGAGCCATCACGCCCGCGCCGGAGACCGATGAAGCGGTGCCGTCGAGCGCGCGGGTCGCGGTGGTGCCATTCACCGTGAGCGTCTCGACGCCATTCGCGAAAGCGTGGCTCACCGCCAGCGGCCCGAGCACCGGGTGGGTCATCCCGGCAATCCTCCCGTCCTGGTGGAAGCTCACCGCGCTCGTCGCCCCGCCGAAGCTCACAGAAAACGACGCCACGCTGCCGTCGTCGCGGAACACCGGGTTGATCTCCGTGGCTGCGATCCCCGTGCCGGAGACTTCCGTGAGGTCCGCCTGGCCGAGGTGGTTGAGGGCGACATTCTTCGTGCTGACGAGGACGGTTCCGCGCTTGTGAGTGGTTTCGCTGGTTTTCGCGCCGAAATCAGGGGTCTCGGTGATCGTGTCCTCGCCACCGTTCAAAGTGGTGGTGGTGATCCCGGTCTCGGGATCGAACTCGCGCACCATCAATGCCGTCGCGTTGCCGGTCTGGGTAACGGTGGTGCGGATCACCGGATCGACGATCTCGGGGATTGTCGTCAAGAAGCGGTCACCGGCTTCGAGCGTGCCGTTCTTGTCCCTGTCGATGCCGGAGCGGGTGATGATCCCGTTGGCCGCCCAAGGTTCCGTTTCGCGAATGACGCGCCGGCCCGAGGCGTGGCGGATCTCCACCCGCTTGGTGGTCGCGGCGGGTGGGCTGTAGAAGAACTCCGTGATGTCATCGGCGGCTCCGCCTTCTCCATCGGTACCCGCGGTCGATGGATCTTCCGTCTTCCGGACCCGCCCCCACGCATCGGTCCATTGCTTCGAGAAGCTCTGTGTCGGCGCGTCGTCGGTGCCGCTGCCGGCCTTCATCAGCCGGGATACCTGGAGCAGCAGGCCGCCATCTACAATCAGACCGTCTCCGCTGGTCCCCTTGAAAGGCAGGGTCGTTCCCTTGGCCGTGTCCACGGTCCCGTCCTCCACCCGCAACTTCTGCGTGTGGTTGGCACCGGTGACGGAATCGGAGGTCGTCAGGGTCTTGCCGGCCGCCGCATGGGCGAGGTCGAAGCCCCGTGTTCCGCCTGAAGTCACGCTGCCGCCCGTCGTCCTGCCGCTGGCATCCCGCGTCTGCGACCGACCGACCGTTCGACCGTCGATGTCAAGGGACGAGGCAACACCGAAGCCCCCGTTGTTGTAGTTGACTCCTCCGCTGTGCCCTTTCCATTCGAGCGTGGCGGGCCGGTCGAAGGCATCGAAATCCGAGAACTTTGACAGGTTGCCCAGGGCGTCGGTCGCGTTGGCAAGTCGTTCCCGCTGACTGTCGTAGGCGACGGTAGATTCCAGTCCGGTTCCAAAGTCCTCGGCCTTCAGGGGGGCACCCCAGGTGCTAAAGAGGCCGGGCGGAGTGGTGCTACCCCCGGTCTGCAGCTCTTCTCCGCCTAAGATCAGATAGCTTTCGGTGGAGGTCAGGTAACCGCGTTTGTTGGTGTCAACCACGGTCCTGGTGCCTTGGGCGATCGCGTCTTCAGCGATCAGACCGTCGTTGATCTCCACGCTTGTCGAGCCGTCTCCATGGGCCGTCCAGTTCCAGAGCGTGCCGCTACCATCCGTTTCATCCAATCCATTCTTGCGTAGGAGCTTGCGGGGCAGGCCGGGCAGCCCGGTGCCCGTCGAGTTGCCGTAATCAAGCTCGGTCAGCAGCACCTGCGCGTTGTCCATGGATCCCATGCTCCCATCCGGCGCGGCGTATTCTTGGACGGTGCGGTCGCCATTGCTCCACTTCAGCCAGGTGGTGCCGAGGATGCTGCCATTCAGCTTGGTCTGCGATTTCAGCGCGCCGTCCTCGACGGTCTGGCTCAAGCTCCATGGCCCGCTGGCCTGGCTGTGCAGGACGCCGCTGTCCTTCCAGACGAGCGATACTTCAGGCTCATCGGAGATCGTGATGGTGCTGGTCTCCGGATATCGCCCGCCCTGCGAACCCGGCGTCTCGACATTGAACGTGTTTTCAATCGTGGTCGTCTGGCCTCCTTGGGTGATCGCCACGGATTCCGGGACGATCCCATCCCACCAGACCCAATAGGAGTCGTCGATCTCTTCGACCGACGCGGTCAACCCGTCGATCATTGTCGTGACCACAGCCTCGCCGACAACCGGGAATGCGATGACCTTCGAAAATCGCTCGGTTGCGCCGTCCATCATGCTGAAGCGGATCGCCGGATCGGGATTGCCGCTGGCATCGGGATAGCCGTCACGCCAGACCTGGTGGATTGTCGTGCCCTCGGTGACGTGGACTTTTTCAGGCGTTTCAGGATAGGGTTCGCTGGCGGCATCCAGGTTTTCGAAGATCAGGGTGCGGATTTGACCTCCTGCCGGCAGTGACGCGATCTCTCCCGCAGTCGGGAACTCCGCTGCCGCATCTGCCGGCCGGCGAAACACCCTGACCTGGGTTTTGAAATGCCCCATCGGAGTGATGTCGATGATCAGGTCGCGGGAAATCACCTGCCGCAGTCGGGGGGCGTCCCAGGCATCGAAGAACGAGACGTTACCCGTATCCTCGAACTCCTCGTCGGTCGGGCCATTCTCGGGAAGGCCCGCTCCGCGGGCCGTAGCATCACGCCCCGTCGCGTAGACGACGTGGAAATCCTGCGCCGGTCCGATAAAGCGCAGGTTCGCCGCATAGTCGAACCGCGTGACAAGGCGCTGGCTCGAGAAACGTGGATAGAGGACGCCTGACGAACCGCAGGCTTCGGCATCACATGAGGAAAATCCGACGAATCCGTGGGTGGAACCATCGAGGCCGACGCCAACCGGAATCCCCAGCAGGACGCCGGGGACGGGGTGAAGAACGGGCTTGCCGTCTCCGGCCGGCGGCGCGGAGAACTTTTCGGCCTGAGCCAGGTTGGCAGCCTTCCCGGGTCCGTCGAGCCCCTCCACGAACGTCGGCGCGCACAGACCATGGATCTGGCGGCGGAAGACTTTGATGTCGTGAGGAGCAATCGTCGCGGGGCCTATCTCCTGCTGGTTTTCCCACGAAGCAAGCCACTCCTCGTCCTCCGGGTCGGCGGGGCCTTGCAGCCAAGCCATCGAAGCATCGAAGCCAAATGGCATTCCATCCCTCAACGTGTTGGGTCCAGGAAATTTGCCAAGCGTCACCCATTCCAAATCGATGGAGATTTCCGGAGCGCTTCCCAACGAGTACTGTGACGATGGATTGACCTCTGACAAGACCACCTCATACCCGCAGTCACCCGGATCCCAAGAATTGGGCGCGGATACCGAAACTTCCGTCATGTCGATTGGGGACCATTCGTTGCGGATAACGACGGCGACTTTTCCATCAAGTTGGTCGCCTCGACTCGGGACCTTCGAGAAAAGCGCTGCTTCAGAGTGAAAGTAGGTGCTTTTGGAGATCTTCAGGATGTTCACATCTTCTTCGCCATTTTCGTAAGTGTCCGAGTAGGCGTAGAAAGAAGTTTTTTCATTCAGGAAGGACCCCCAGGCTCCTTCGGCATCCGCTGATGAGAATCCCCATTGATCAGGACCAGCCACAAGGTCGCCGGCGGGGAGTGATTCCGGCTGCCAATCCTCGATTTGAACTGAGCCGGGCAAATACTCGGGTTCTCGATCCGATTGCCGGTCCACCCAGAATTTAGTCCGACGTTCAAGACCACCCAAGGGCCATGGGCGAACCGCTAGCCTGCGAACGTCGCGGGCAATCGCTGCGAGAACCGCATGATAATTCGAGGAGTCAGCACGGCCAAGATCAGCAAAGTCTTCATGGAGGAAGGGGCGGAGGACGCCGATCTTCTCTCCACTGACCAGGTCTTCCTTCCGGAGGTTCGCAAAGAGCCCCTGAATGTCGCGAAACTCCTTGATGGCCTGGTTGAGCAAAGCAACCCTCTCCCCGATATCAAGTTCATCAACCTGCTGGTCCGTGGGAAACAAATTCGATTCCAAGCCCAACCACTCGATCAATTCCTGGTCTTCAACCCAAACCGGATCTTCTCTCACCGACGGGAGATGCTGCGCAACCTGCCGACTCTGCTCAACCGCTCTCTTCCTCTCCTGGATTGAACTCAGAACATCAGCAAGGCTTTGACCGGACGTGGGCAGCGACGCCAGCAGAAGTGGAATCGCGAACAAAAAGGCTCTCATGGTGATTTTCATGGCCTCAATTCCCCACCACCACGCTCAGCTTCACGGCCGGATGATCCTTCACCGGCGGATTACGCCCGGTTGCCTGTTCGAGGATCGTCAATGACCCGTCCTGGTCGAGATCCTCCGCGCCGTCGGGAATTCCGTCGTCATCACTGTCGACCGCGAAGGGATCATAGCCGTTCATCACCTCGAAGATGTTGGACAAGCCATCGCTGTCGAAGTCGGCAGCCATCGCCTGATCCAGGCTGTTGATACCGAGAAAGTCGCCATAGTCGAGACGCAGGAAGAA
>CAMCYK010000118.1 GCA_945883695.1 Akkermansia muciniphila
CATGTAAACGGCTTCGAGTGCGATTTTGGCGGCCATAGTTCTAGGGGTTGGATTTGGTCAACTGTGCCAATGTGTGCCACGATTCGCGGGAATAGCCAGAAAATTGGCGCGAAGCCCGAAAAATGCTCACTAAGAATCAATCTGTTAACGTGCCCTCGTCGGACTAAGGATCTAGTGGAGTAATCCGTGGGGGTTCGAGTCCCCCCTCGAGCACCATATTTGGTTTGGAGACGCCCCGCCGGTGAGAACCCGCGGGGCGCTTTGTTTCCGCCCCGACGCCAAGAGGGGGGACGAGAACCCCTGCGCCGCGCGCTGCCTTTAGGGGTTCGAACGCAGGAAGGAGCATCGCGACCAGCCCACCTCCGCGAAGCGCACTTTGGCATGGGCGCAGCCAACGCAGGAAGGAGCTTCGCGACCTGCCCACCTCCGGCGCAGCCGCAAACTGGCATGGACGAAGTCAATCCCCCTTCGATCACCATCTTTTGTTTCGATAAGCTCGTCGCGTCGGATCCATGGTGAAACCCAAAATCAATTCTTCGGATAGTCGCGCCACATCCAGCGCATGGCATCCGGGAACAGCATCGTGCCGTGGCGGGCGCTGTGGCTGCCTTCGCCGAAGACGAACTGGTGGTCGTAGCCCTTCTTCTTGAACGCCTCCGCCATCGCCTTGTTCGCCTCGGCCCAGCTGCCGAACTGGTTCACCAGGTCCTTCGCGCCGTCCTGCTGATAGATCCGGATCGGTTTCTTCGGGGCGCGGAGGATCATCTCGGGATACTTGTTTCCGCCGCGGATGTTGGTGAAGCTGCCGATGGTGGAGAAGCACTTGCGGAACTCGTCCGGACGCTCCCAGCAAACCGTGAACGCGCAGATCGCGCCGGAGCTGTTGCCGGCGATGCAGCGGCCGTCGGGCTTGTCGGTCAGGGTGTGGGTCTTGGCGACCTCGGGCAGGATTTCCGTGAGCAGGAACTTCGAGTAGGCGTCGCCCAGCGAGTCGTATTCCACGCTGCGGTTCGAGCGGGGCTTCGCCGCCGGCTCGCCGCGGCGGGACTTACCGACCAGGTTGCCGGGCTTGATGAAAATCCCGATGGTCACCGGCATTTCCTTCTTGTGGATCAGGTTGTCGAAGACCGTCGGGGCGTCGTACATGATCCCGTCCTGGCAGACGAACACGGCGGCCGCCTTGCCTTTCTTATACTGCGCCGGGACATAGACCCAGTAGTCGCGGGTGGTGCCGGGGAAGACCTTGCTCTTGTCCCAGACGTGCTTGGTGATGGTCCCCTTCGGCACGCCGGCCTGCGGCCTGGAATCAGGGCCGGGGACATACTGGTCGTCGGGACCCCGGGCCAGCGACGGGGTGGCGGCGAGAAGCAGGAGGAATGCGGCGGCGGTCTTGAGGGTGGGCATCATGGGAAGAAGAGCTGGAGGGTTTCCGAAAGGCATGGGTTTCATGGGGTTTTCTGAAGCCGCAAAAGTGGATCAACAAATCCGTGCAGCGGCGAGGGAGAGATTGGATCCGGCGGCGGATCCTCGGCCACGCGGCAGGTCCATACCCGAGAGGGGTGGCAAACTACCAGCCGCGCTTTCAATTCCCGTCAGCGTGAAAACTTTCCCGGCGCCGGCGTGTTTCTGCCGTCGTCATCATGGACCCCCGCCGGTGATCGCGGCGACCATCGCTTCCATCCGCTCCCGTGCCCGGTCGCGGGCCTTGGCGGCGGCCAGGCGGGCGGCGGGGAGATCTCGGCCGATCGCCACGACCCTTTCGCCGATCTGCTTGCCGGTGGAGGCATCGATCTCGAAGACCCAGTCGTCCATCCCGAGGTCATACCACATCCGGCCCTTGCGGGTGTCGGTCGGCTGGCGGACCAGCACCGACGGCACGCCGGCGGCGATGCCCATGATCGGCGAATGCTGCTCCATGCTCACGATCGCCGCGGCACGCGCATACACGCTGCATGCCTCGGCGGTCAGCCAGTAGCGGTCGAGGTAGCTGACCTTCGGCTTCACGTCGTCCGGCAGCTTGTCGAAAAGCAATGTCTTCAACAGCGGCACCGCGTAGCTCATCTCCGGCGTCAGCAGCACCCGCATCCCGGTTTCGCGGACCCAGGCGGTGATGGCCTCGCGGAGCTTGGCGTGGTCCTTCTCCGCGAACTCCTCGTTGACCCGGATCCGCCCGGGATCGGGCTTGCGGCTCTCCGGGTGGATCTCCCAGTACGGCGTCCATCGTAGCCGCGGGATGGCGCAGAGGAACTTGCCGGAATCCAGCCCGTGTTGCTTGAGCAAGGCGTCCGCCGCGGGTTCGTTGCGGAGGTCGATCGCGAAGGTCGCGTCCGGCCCGAATTCGATTCCCGACCCGCGGATCCCGGCGGCCACGAGCGCCCGCATCGAGTCGCTGTCGCGCAGGAACACGAACTTCGCGCCCGCCAGCAGGGTGCCGTGTTGCTTGATCTCGTCGTCGCTCAGCGTGATGCCGCCGAAGCCGTAAGCCTTGCCGGCCTTGCGGGCCAATTCCGCCTCCTTGTGACCGACCATCCCCGGACCGGAGCCGTGGAGGAAGAAGTCGCAACCGGCCAGCGCGTTCTCCTTCTCGTCCCGGGTCAGCGCGATCTTCAGCTTGGGAAAGCGGTCGCGCAGGATCTTCTCCACCCCGCGGTCGACCAGGCTGGGCCACAGCGTGACCTCGGCGTGCGGCAAGTGCTTTTCTAACAAAGCCAGCATCCCCGGCGTGTGGGCGATGTCGCCGATGTTCACCGTCTGCCATGAGGAGCGCAGCAGGATCCGCATCGGCCGCTTCTCCTGGGCCAGCAGCGAAGCCGGGAGCCCGGCGGCAAGTCCGGTGGCGAGGAAGGTGCGGCGTTTCATGGGGGTAGGAAGGGGGTGTAAGAAATTCTGTGTAAGCGCATTTCGCCGGTGTTCCTGAAATACTCACCGGAAAGCCACCACATGAAAGCAGCTATCAAAGACGAATTGCTCGACGAATTGCTCAAGAACTACAGCCAGCCGGGCGACCTGCTCGGACCCGACGGGCTCCTCACCGAACTCAAGAAACGCCTGATCAACCGGGTGCTCGAAAGCGAGCTGACGACCCATCTCGGCTACGAGAAGCATCAGAGCTCTTCCGCGGGACCGCCTAACGCCCGCAACGGCCACAGCTCCAAAACGCTGCGCAGCGACGACGGCAAGCTCCCCGTCAAGATCCCGCGCGACCGCAACGGCGGCTTCGAGCCCTCGCTGGTGCCCAAGCACCAGCGCCATTTCGACGGCTTCGACGAGGCTATCATCAGCCTCTATTCGCGCGGCCTCGGCGTGCGGGAGATCCAGCAGCACCTGCTTGAAATCTACAAGGTCGAGGTCTCCGCCGCGCTCATCAGCAATGCCACCGAAGCGGTCGCCGAGGAGGTCAAAGCCTGGCAGAACCGTCCGCTCGATGCCGTCTATCCCATCGTCTACTTCGACGCCATCGTGGTGAAGATCCGCCACGACGGGAAGGTCGCCAACCGTGCCATCTACCTCGCCCTGGCCATCAACCTGGAAGGCAACAAGGAGGTGCTGGGGATGTGGTCCTCGGAGAACGAAGGCTCGCGCTTCTGGTTGGGCGTCGCCACCGAACTGAGGAACCGCGGCCTCAATGACATCTTCATCTGCTGCGTCGACGGCCTGAGCGGCTTCGGCCCCGCCTTGGAGGCGGTCTATCCGAATTGCCGGATCCAGCGCTGCATCGTCCACCAGCTGCGCAACAGCCTTCGCTTTGTCGGCTGGAAGGAGCGCAAGGCCGTCGCATCCCAGTTGCGCCGGATCTACACCGCTCCCACCGCTCAGGCCGCGAAGACCGCCCTGGAGGACTTTCGTGCCGTCCACGATGCCCGCTACCCCGCCATCGGCAAAAGCTGGGAGGCCAACTGGCACGAGCTGACCCCGTTCTTCGACTACCCGCCGGAAATCCGAAGGATCATCTACACCACCAACGCGATCGAATCGCTCAACAGCTCGTTCCGCAAGATCAGCCGCCACCGTAACCTCTTCCCGACGGTGGAATCGCTCTACAAGCTGTTCTACCTGAGCCTCAGGAACATCAGCGCGAGGTGGACCCGCCCCGTCAACCAATGGAGGGATGCCCTTAACCGCTTCCAAATCGAATTCGGCGACCGCATGCCGCCAAGCCTCTGAACGATCTACCGCGGAAAGCAGCTTACACAAAAAAGCTTACACTCTCGGTAGGAAATCCATCTTCAACCATTCAAGTTCTCTCCACCATCTAACATCCGCGCTCTCGCTTTTCCTAAGCACTTCCTTCGCCCTACCCTCCAAGCCGACTAAAGATCGGCGCTCCGTCAAGGTGCCTGCCATCCACCATCCACCATCCACCATCCACCATCTGCTATCCACTCCCACGCGACTACTCCGGGATCGTGACCGGCGGCTGGATGCCGGGGTCTCTCGTGTCGCGGGCCCAAGTACGGAGGATGTCGTAGAGACGCCGGAGCTGGGCGGCGTGGGCGGGGTCGCGGGCGAGATTCAGCATCTCGTCGGGGTCGGACTGGAGGTCGTAGAGTTCGATCCGGGACAACTTGCCGCCGAGGCGCTGCGGGTCCATCTCGCTCAGGACGCGCCACGCTTCGGGGAACTGTTCCTTGACGCGGACGGTCTCGTCGTAGGTCCGGTTGCCCCAGGGCTGCCGGTCCTTGAGGTCGGCGTTGACCTGCCGCCAGGCGGGCTCGGTCTTCTCGCGGTAGAGGAGCTTCCAGCGGCCGTCGAAGACGGCGCGTTCCTGGAGGCCCTTGTTCGGCAGCGGGCCGCGGTGGGAGATCTCGGCGGCGATGAAGTCGTGCCCCTTGGCGCCGGGCGTGTCTTCGAGCAAGGGCCGGAGGGAAATGCCGTGGCTTGTTTCGAGCGGCTCGCTTTCTAACAGGTCGAGCAGGGTCGGCATCAGGTCGAGCTCGCTGACCAGCGCGTCGCTGCGGCCGGGCGTCACGCCTGGGCCGGCGATGACCAGCGGGACGCGGAGGCCGAGGTCGTAAAGGCTCATCTTGCCGTGCTGGAAGGAAGGGCCGTGGTCGCCGAGGAAAATGACGAGGGTGTTCGCTTCCTGGCGGCTGGCTTTCAGGCTGGCGAGGGCCTGGCCGACGAGATCGTCGGCTTGGCCGATGCCGGCGAGATACTCCGCCCAGTCCTGGCGCACCACCGGGGTGTCGGGCAAGAAAGCGGGGAGCTTCACCGCCGCGGGATCGATGCGGATCTTGCCCTTGTCGCTGTTGGGGTAGGGGCGGTGGGAGTTGGGGATGTTGTAGAGCAGGAACCACGGCTTGCCGGCCTTGGCGGCGCGGGCGAGGAAGGCATCCATCGCCGGGCCGCCGGGATTGCCGAGGAACTCGTCATAGGGGAACTTCTCGTTGGGCGAGAGGTGCAGCTTGTGCATCGCGGCCTGGTAGTAGCCGGCGGCGCGCAGGCGCTCGGTGAGGGTCGGGATCTTGTCGCCGATGCGGTAGTTCCTGTAAGTCGGGTTGGCACGCTCGGCCTCGGTGAGTTTCGAGGCCGGCTTGTGGAAGTTCATCGTATTGTTGACCAGCCCGTTCGCGTGGTTGTGCAGGCCGGTGAAGATCGCGGCCTTGGACGCGGAGCAGACCGGGTAGGCGACGAAGGCGTTGCGGAAGACCCGGCCGGACTTCGCCAGCCGGTCCATGTGCGGCGTGCGGATCCCCGGGGTGCCGAGGAAGCCGGCCTGCGCGCCCTGGTCCTCGGTCAGGAGGAACAGGATGTTCGGCCGCGGGGCCGCGATGGCGATGGCTGAGGCCGATAGGACGAAAGCCGCAATGATGGCGCATGGACTCGGCAGCATGGGAGGTGGGGATGGAACGTTTCGGGCAGGGCTGCCGTGTCAGGGAGATTGCGAGGCGATGTGGGGAAACCGTTGGGCGGAGCCTCTACTTGGGGCGCGGAGCCTCCGGCCCGCAGAACGGTCCCCTCAAGCCGTTTGCCCGTCCAAGCCGGAAAGGGTGCCCCCGCGGCCGTCCCCTTCCTCCTGCGGGGCAGAGCCTCCGCGCCCCAGTCCCCGCCGGGCGGCCGCCGCTACTTGGCCAAGCCCGCGACGATCGCCGCGACGTTGTGGCGGACCATCGCCTCGTAGCCATCGGCGGTGGAGCCGTCGGCGATCAGTGCTTCGCCCAGCTTGATTCCGGTGTCCTTGGTCAAGGCCTCGAGAATCTTGGGGTTCGATTCCTTTTCGGGGAAAATCGCGCCGACCTCGTGCTCCTTCAGTTCGGCAATCAGGCCGGCGAGCTTTTTCGGATCCGGCATCTGCTCGCGGTTCACGCCTTGCACCGGGATCGGTTCAAAACCGTGGTCCTTGCAGAAATAGCCGAAGGCGGCATGGGCGGTCGCGAGGTGGCGCTTGTCGCGGGGAATCCGGGCGACCTCCCTGCGGGTCCAACGCTCGAGCTCGTCGAGCTTCAAGCGGTACGCGGCCGCGTTCTTCTGATACATTTCAGCCCCCGCCGGGTCAGCCTTGGAAAAGGTGGCGGCGGTGATGGTGGTGGCCCGGCGGAACAGGTCGATCGAGTGCCACCAATGGGGATCGATCGGGTGCTCGTGGTCGCCGTGATCGTGCCCTTCGTGGTCGCATTCCCCCTCGATCGAAGGCAGGTCCTTGCCGATCACGACGATCTCCGCCTGGCCGCCGATGATGCCCCGCAGCGACTCGAGGTAGCTTTCCATGCCCATTCCGGAGGCCAGGTAGAGTTTCGCTTCGGCGGCCCGTTTGAGGTCCGCCGCGGCCGGTTCGAAATGATGCGGGTCGGCGTTGCGGCCGATCAGGTCGATGACCTCGACCCGTTCGCCCCCCACCTGGCGGGCGAGGTCGCCGATCAACGGGTGGAGGCTGGCGACTTTCAACTCGGCGGCGGCAAGGGGAGCCGTCACCGCAAGAAGGAATGAAATGGCGAAGGAGCGCATGGCGGGAATTTGGACGAGAGAAATGCACATGCAAGTGAATTGCGGTTGCATCTTTGGATTGTGAATAACCTCTCAACAAACTTTCGCGGGCACGTCCTCTTCATTCCGAGCCACTGGGTGGCCCGGAGGATCAGGACGGGCCGGCGATACCGTGCTATCAAGGATTGGTCCGAAACGAATGTTGGGTTCATGTGTATGTTTCAAACATTCAATTCAGTTAGTCGGCAGAAAGATGGCCTCGGTGAATAAATTGTGAATAGGCCTTCGATGGGAGTTTTCAAACGTGCGCTAGGGCGTTAGAGGCAGCGGCATGAGAGTCGTTTTGGCATCGGGTTCACCGCGGCGGAAGGAGTTGCTGGAGGCGGCCGGAATGATGTTTGAAGTGGTTGTCTCGCCGGCGGAGGAGATTCATGACGCGTCGATCCCACTCGCCGAATTGTGCGAGCGGAATGCCGAGTTGAAGGCGGCGGCGGTGGCGGAAAGCCGACCGGAAGCGGTGGTGATCGGGGCGGACACGCTGGTGTGGATCGACGGGGAGCCGCTGGGCAAGCCGCGGGATTTGGAAGAGGCCCGGGCGATGCTGCGCAAGTTGGGCGGGCGTTCGCATACGGTTTGCACCGGGGTGTGCGCGATTTTTCCGGACGGCCGGCGCGAGTGCTTCCACGAGTTGACGGAGGTGCGCTTCCGGCCACTGGACGAGGCGGCGATCACCGCCTATTTCGGGAAAACCGATCCCTTGGACAAGGCGGGGGCCTACGGGATTCAGGACAGCGGGGAAATGATCGTCGAAGGGATCGAGGGAGCCTTCGACAATGTGATGGGCCTGCCGGTGGCCAAGGTGCTGAAGGCGATAAGTTCCAAGTGAGGAAGTTCCAAGTGCCAGGGAGCGGACCGTGAAACGAAACGCGGACAAGGAGTGGGGCTGCGGCGGCTCCCGCCTTTCTTGGCACTTCGCACTTCTGCACTTGGAACTTGGTGCCGACCCGGTTTCCATTCCCGCCGTGACGGGCTCCCGGCGCTATCCGCTGATTTTCAATCCGAAGGCACGCAGCCAGAAAGGACAGCGCGCGCTCCGCTTCATCATGGATCACGCAACCCATTTCGCGCTTTACGCGAGCAATAGCGCGGAGGAGGCGAGGGAACTGGCGGCGAGGTTCGCGCGGAGCGGCGAGGCGGTGGTGATCGCCGCCGGCGGCGACGGGACGCTCAACGCGGTGGTGCAGGGCCTGGCGGGATCGAAGACCGCGCTCGGCGTGCTGCCGGCGGGAACCATGAACGTGTTTGCCCGCGAACTCGGAATTCCCTTCGACAACCTGCCGCGGGCCTTCGAGGTGATCCAGGCGGGGCTGGTCCAGGAGATCGATCTGTTTGAAGCCAACGGGGTGCCTTTCGTGCAGATGGCCGGGGTGGGATTCGACGCGATGGTGATCGAGGAGACCACCTGGGAGAGCAAGAAGATGCTCGGGCCGCTGGCCTATCTGTTGGCCGCGGTGAAGGTGCTCGGCGAGTCGCCGCCGCGGATGGAGGTGATTTGCAACGACGGCCGGCGCGAGGAAGGCGTCGCGGTGCTGGCCGGCAACGGGTCGCTCTATGGCGGGCAATTCAAGCTTTTCCACAAGGCCGACAACCGCGACAGCATGCTCGACGTGCTGGTGTTCAAGGAGGCGGGCTACCGGCTGGTGCTCGATTCGCTGCGCGGGATCGCGCTGGGGGGCGTCGAATACGGCAGTTCCACGGTGAGTTACCTGCAAGCCCACGGCCTGCGGGTGATCGCCGACCGCGAGGTGCCGGTGCAAGTGGACGGCGAATTGATGGGGCGGGCCCGCGAGGTGCATTTCGGCAACGAGGCGCCGGGACGCTTGCGGGTGATCGCGCCGGCGGAGCCGATCGGCAGCCGCTTCGCCGAGGCGGTCAAGGCGATCGTCTCGTGGACGAAATGGAAACCGCTGGAGGCCAAGGTCGGAAATCAGGACAGCTAGCCTGGAGAAATCCGCATGGTGAAGGGCCGAGGCATGCCGGCAAGGATTGAGGGGAGACAGGCTGGATGGTGCGGCGGTAAAACCTGCCCGTTTTGGGCCATGGATGGAGTGGAATATACCTCTCGACGGAGGGGTCGCCGGCGGGTGGTTTGACAAGGTCGTCCGAAGAAAACCGGCGAGAAATTCCCAACGATCAAAACTCCCTCATGAAAAAATCCTCTAGTTTCCAACCATCGCTGTTGACCGCGTTATCCACCCTCGGCCTGGCCGCCACGGCCTGGGGGCAGATCCCGGTCGTCATTGCGAACCCTGGCTTCGAAGCCAACGTCCTTGCCGACGGCGACTCGTTGCTGACGCAATCTTTATCCAACTGGAGCGGTGGCTACACCTCGGAATCCGATGTGCCGGACTATTCCTTGTGGGTCCCTTTCGCCGGCGAGTCCGGGGCCACCAATCCCGCCGCCGCCGGGAATTACACCGGTGTGGTGCCGGAGGGCAACAATGCCGCCTTCGCCGTGACCTTTGCGGGGCTGAGGCAGGGGATCCGGCAGATCCTCGCTGAAACGGTCGCGGCAAACGCTTCTTATAATTTGAACGTGAGGGTCGGCAATCCCAACGTCTCGAACAACGGAGGAGCGGGTCCGGGCTACGTGATTGAAATCGTGGTGAACGGGACCGTGGCCGCTTCGGCCGCCGGCCCCTCGCCGGCATCGGGCACTTTCGTGACCGTTCCCCTCAACTACGTGGCTCCTCCGGCTGACGACCCGCGGATCGGAAAACCGATCGAGATCCGGCTGCTCACCGCGGATAACGGTAGCAGTACCGCACGGGTCGATTTCGACGACGTGACACTGACCCGCACCCTCCTCAACCCGACCGCCAACATCGGCGGCCCCTACGTGGTCCCGATCGGCGGATCGCTCGCCCTCAACGGCAGCGCCTCGCAGCCTTCCAACGGCCGGACCATCACGCTCTACGAATGGGACCTCAACAACGACGGAACCTATGACGTCATCGGCGCGACCCCCGCCTCGATCAGCGACGCGAACCTCAAGACCACCTACGGGATGGCCTTCGGAACCAACCCGATCTCGCTGCGCGTGACCGACGATTCGTCGCCCACTCCAAAATCGGCGGTCGCCGCCGGATCGGTCAAACTCTCCCCGCCGATCGCCTGCCAGGTCGGCGTGCTGGATCTCGACGCGAACGGAGGCATCAACCCCAAGACCGGCCTTGCCTGGCAGGCGGGAGACACCTATCGCCTTGGCTTCCTCACCAGCGGCACCCGGGACGCGACATCGACCAATATTAATGTCTACAATGCGTTCGTGTCCGATCTCGCCGCGAACAGCACGGCCTTCCCGGATCTCGAGAAAGGAACGTGGCGGGTCATCGGTTCGACCCAGTCGGTAAGTGCCCGGGTGAATACCGGGACCAACGACCTCAGCGCCGGAGTCGGTCAGCCGCTCTTTCTGATGGACGGTTCGACGCTCCTTGTGAACGACAACGCCGATCTTTGGAACGGATTTCCTTTGAGATTTCCCGCGGCGACTTCGCCGAACCCCAACCAGGCCATGTATTACTCCCCGTACATGAACGAGAACGGGATCGAGGAACCCACGACCGGATTCGGTCCCAATGTCGCCACCGGAAGCTCGACGAACGGCAGCAGCGAGACCTCGCGCTTCCTTGGCGGATCAACGGAATCTCCTCCGAAAATCACGCACGGCAACAGCCGGGCAAATACCGCAGGACGGATCATCCAACGCTTCAACGGGGACGCCAGCAGCAAGTGGAAGTTCTACGCGCTCTCGTATCCGCTGACCATCATCGACCTGAGCGATAGCGTGGACCCGACTCTGGTGTCCTTCGAGGATGACCGAAGCGGCGCGGAGATGATCCTTAGCGCGGACTCGGCGTCTTATACCGCGACCTTCAGCGAGGGATTGAATCCATCCACCGTCGGCGCCGCTGACTTCGGCAATGGAGGCACCGCAACCGTTACCATCGATCGCGTCGAACCAACCGCGGATCCCGCCGTCTTCAAGGTGTCCGTCACTCCGACATCGACCGGCACGCTGGTGCTGCAAGTCAAGGCTTCAACCGTCTTCGAAGACTTCGTGGGCAACCCCGTCGACACCACCGTGGCCATCGCCGACGACACCACCATCGCGGTGGTGGCCGATGTGACCGCTCCCACGCTGACCTCCATCGCCGACAATGTCTCGGGCGGCCCGATCATGGCATTCACCGGACTCACCTACACCGTAACTTTCAACGAACGGATGGACGCCGCTTCGGTGAACGCCGATGATTTCGGCAACGGCGGGTCCGCGCCGATCACCATCACCAGTGTGAAAGCCACCGGCGACCCCGCGGTCTATGAGGTCATGGTCGCCACCACCGGTCCGGGCGACTTGAAGCTCGGGATCCTCAAGGATGCCGTGATTCTGGACCTCCCGGGCAACCCGCTCAATACCGCCGCCGCGCTGCCGGACGACACCACGATCACGGTCACTCCCGACACCCCGCCCGCCCTCGTCTCCATCATTGACAACCAGGCCGGGGGACCGGTGTTCGCGGGCCAGTCCTTGACGTATTTCGTGACTTTCGACCAGGTGATCAATCCCGCCACGGTGGAAGTCGCGGACTTCGAGAACGGCTCCACTCCGGCCATCACGGTCAACAACGTGGCAGCCACCTCCAATCCGTCGATCTTCGCGGTTCACGTGACTCCCGGTGGGGCCGGGACGATCACGCTGCAAGTCAAGGCGGGCGCCGTCATTACGAATACCAACGGCACGGCCCTGGTCACCACCGCGGCACTTCCCGACGACACCACCATCCCGGTCAATGCCGGTTCGGGTCCCTCGCGGGGAGTGATCACGGTCAATGGTTCCGTCACGTGGAGCGGCACCACGACAACGCTTTCCGGCACGCTCAATGCCGGCGGTTCCAGCAAGCTGGTGGTGATCGTGACGGGTGAGAATGGCAATCCTGGGAGCCTCGCGGGCAACTGCTCCGGGGTGACCTATGACGGGGTTCCGTTGATCCAGTTGGTCGATCGGAACCCGCTCGCTGGCACTCCGGTCGACCAGACCTTCAACGACATCTGGTATCTGGACAATCCTGCCACCGCAACCGGCGCGATCGTTGCCAACGTCAGCACGCGCGGCAGTGTCACCGCGATCGCGCTGTCGGGTACGGCACCCGGCGCCGGTCAAAGCGCCATCTCGCCGAAGGCATCGAAATCGGTGGTGCTCTCGACCGGTTTCGCCAACTCGATCGTGATCGCTTCCCATGGCATGGGAGGGGACGGCAATACGGCGAATGTCGCCGCGGTGCAACCCGTCCTTCCGCTGGATGGAAGGCGTGCCACCGCGCAGGCAAGCGCGTGGGACGGCCACGTGACGGCCTACGCGCTGGTCCCGTCAGCCGGCACCGCCACCTATTCGTTCACCGGAGGGAACCTTGTGGGTTCGCACACCATCGCTGCCGAGTTCCTGGCGGCCGAGGGGGGCACCGGAGGCGCCTTCGGGACTTGGGCGGGCGGGCCCTTCCAAGGCACGCTGACCAATTCCGATCCCGAACTCGACTTCGATGGCGGCGGGCTGGAAACCGGGATCGAGTGGGTTGTCGGAGGGGACCCGACCATTCGTGCGGACGATGCCGGGCTTGTTCCGACGCTCGACACCTTGTCGGACCCGGAATTCCTCATCTTCACGTATCGTGAGGCGGATGCCGCGGCGGCCGACCCTAAAACTGCGATCGCCGTGCAATTTAGCAACAGCCTGGGCGGCTGGGTCAACGCGGTCCACGACGGCGCGAACATCATCATCACGCCCACCGAGCTCGGTGCGGTGGACTCGGTGGAGGTCAAGCTGCGCCGCAGCGTCTTCCAAGGGGGCGGGAAATTGTTCGCCCGCCTGATGGTCGTGGTGACCCTGCCCTGATTGTCCTGCCTGCCAACGACCGATCCCTCCAAACCCGATCTGCCCAGGCAGGTCGGGTTTTTTTGGCTCCCCGCGGGACGCGCCGCCGGGCAAGTTTTTCGCGAGGATGTGGAAAGGGGTGGTCCGTTGCTTTGCGGCTCCCTTGGATTGCAAATTCCCCCGATCCGTTGAGGATGACGCGGCCGGTCAATTTTCCCATGAACCTCCGCCGACTTTATCCGCTGAAAGGACTGCCCGGGCAGCGGCAACTGTGGAGCTGGATCTCCTTCGACGTGGCCAACCAGTCCTTCACGCTGATCGTCAACACGATGTTGTTCTCGATCTTTTTTTCGGCGGTGGTGGTGCAGGACGACACGAAGGACGACCGCTTGTGGTCGCTGGCCTTCGGCGGCAGCATGCTGCTGGCAGCCTTGTTTTCGCCCTTGGCCGGCGCGGCCGCTGACGAGCGGGCGTGGAAAAAGGCGGGGCTGGTCGCGACCGGGCTGGCCTGTTCCGTCTTCACCTGTGGTCTCGCGTTCATCCAGCCGGGGCAGATCTGGCTGGCGATGTTGCTCTACATTCCGGCGAACTTCGCGTTCGCGATCGGCGAGAATTTCCTCGCCAGCTTCCTGCCGACACTGGCGCGGCAGGAGGAGATCGGCCGGGTAAGCGGCTTCTCCTGGGGGCTGGCATATTTCGCGGCGCTGCTGTTGATCGGCATCACCGCGGGCAGCATGGCGTTGTTCGGGGTGGAGTCGCCGGGACAGTGGCGGCCGTTTTTCCTGATGGCGGGTTTGTGGTTCCTCGCCTTCACGATTCCGACGATGCTCTGGCTGCGCGAGCCGGCGGTCGAGCGGACGGTCCATTCGGGACGCTGGTGGCTCACGGCGGGCTTCGTGCGGTTGGCGGAAACCTGCCGTCACCTGAGCGGCTACCGGGATCTGGCGGTGCTGCTGGTCGCCTCGTTTTTCTTCGCGACCGGGATGAGCGTGGTGGTCTCCTTCGCCAGCAAGCTGGCGGGCGAGTACGGGTTCAGAGGCGGCCAGATGGTGATTTTCATGGCGGTGATGACGGTGTCGGGAATCATCGGGACGGTGGTGCCGATGCTGTTCCAGGACCGGCTGGGGCACCGGCTGACTTCGGGCGTGCTGCTCGGGGTTTGGGTGTTGGCCGCGGCTGGATTCGCGGGCTACGCGCATTTGTATGAAGCCCACGCCTTGAACGGCGACGGGTCGACCTATCCGACCTGGCCGCTGTGGCTGGTGGGGAATCTGTTAGGTTTCGGGCTGGGTTCGCTGGGCTCGGCGAACCGGGCCTTCGTCGGCTACCTGGCACCGCCGGAGAAATCGGCGGAGGTGTTCGGGCTCTGGGGACTGATGATCAAGCTGGCGGCGGTGATGACCTTTCCCTTCGCCTGGGTCAAGGACACCGCGGGCAGCCCGCAGGCGCTGCTGGTGCTGGCGGGGTTCATCGCGGTCGGGCTGGTGCTGACGCTGTTCGTCGATGAGAAACGCGGGCACGCGGCGGCGCAGGGAGGGGAATAGGTCATATAGGACCTATGGGACCTATCACCCTTGACTGCTGCCGCCGCTCCCCTGAACTCTTCCGCCCATGACCCAGTTCCGCCCGTGCATCGACCTCCACGAGGGAAAGGTGAAACAGATCGTCGGCGGGACCTTGCGCGACGACGGGCCGGGGCCGCGGGTGAATTTCACGGCGAGCGCCGGGGCGGGTGAGTTCGCGGCGAAGTTCCGCGCCGACGGACTGCGCGGCGGCCATGTGATCAAGCTCGGCCCGGGCAATGACGCGGCGGCGCAAGAGGCGCTTGCCGCGTGGCCGGGCGGCTTGCAGATCGGCGGCGGGATCGACGCGGGCAATGCCGGTGCATGGCTGGCGGCCGGAGCGTCGCACGTGATCGTGACGTCGTGGCTGTTCCCCGCGGCGAGGTTTGACGAGTCGCGGGCGAAAGCGCTGGCGGATGAGGTCGGCCCGGAGCGGCTGGTGATCGATCTTTCGTGCCGCCGCACCCCGCGCGGCTGGACGGTGGCGATGGACCGCTGGCAGACCTTGACCGACCTCGAGCTCGGCCCGGCGGCGCTCGACCGGCTGGCTCCGTGGTGCGACGAGTTCCTGATCCACGCGGCGGATGTCGAAGGGCTGTGCGGCGGGATCGACGGCGAGCTGGTGGCGATGCTCGGGTCCTGGGGCGGGCGGCCGATCACCTATGCGGGTGGGGCGGCCTCGCTGGCCGATGTCGAGAAGGTCGCGGCTTTGTCCGGGGGCAAGGTCGACGTGACGGTCGGTTCGGCGTTGGATCTGTTCGGCGGCAGCGGCGTGACCTACGACGAGCTGGTGGCATGGAACGTGGCGCACGCCTCCGGCGTGTGACAGGGAGGGTGGCGCATGCCTCCGGCGTTTGACAGGATCGGCCGCATTCTGCGGGTCGTCGTGCATGGTCCGGCCGACAGGATGTCGGCCTGTCCGGTTGCACACCGGAGGCATGCACCACTTTTGGAGTTTGAGCTTCCGGGATTTCACCTTTGAAATGGCCCTGCGATGACCAAGTCTGCCGATTTTTCCTACCTTCCGTCCGGATTCGACCTGGAGAATGAATTGCTGGATCAGCTGAGCAACCGCCCCGGCCACCAGCGTTGCGTGATCGGGCGGTACGAATTGCTGCTGGTGGTCCACGAGGTTCCGAAGCCGGGAGTGCCGGAACGGGAGGCGCTGATCTTCTGGCGCAGGTCGGACGAGACCTGGCTCGACTACGCGGGCGGCAAGGGGCTGAAACGGCTGGGCGACTTGCTCGACCGCTACGCGAAAGTGATCGATGAGAAGGAAGAGTCGATCGAGGAGGCGGATACCGCGGCCGAGATCTTCGAGTTGGTGCGGGCGTCCGCGCCGCTTTCGAGGTCGTCGCGGAACCTCACGCTGGCGATCGACCACACGCTGTTGCAGGACGAGGACAACCGCGAGCTGAAGTCGTATCGCGACCGGGTCCGCGAGCTGGAGCGTGCGGCGGAGCAGCTCAACCATGACGCGCGGCTGACCATGGAATACTGGAAGGCGGAGCGCGGCGAGGAGCAGCAGGAAGCGGCGGAGAAGCTCAACAAGATCGCGTTCCGGCTGAACTTGCTGGCCGGTTTTTTCCTGCCGCTGGTCGCGTTGGGCGGTCTGTTCGGCATGAACGTCACGCTGCCGGATTTCGTCCAAGGCTGGTTCTGGCTGATCTTTTGCGGCGGTCTGGTCATCGGCGGCACCCTGGTGTGGCTGGTCGGCCGGAAGACGGGGGAAAGTTCATGAACGGGTTGTGGATCCTGCTCGGCGGGCTGCTGGTGGTGGCGGCCGTGGTGTTCTGGCACGCCGGGCGGCGGGAGCGGCGGCGGCGGAAGCTGCGTTCGCGCCGGCTCGACGCGCGGCAGCGGGCGATCGTGGCCGAGCACTTCCCGCTGTGGGAGGAGATTCCCGAAGAGATCCGCGCGGCGACCGAGGGCTGGATGCAGGTGTTCCTCGACGAGATGAATTTCGAGGCCTGCGGCGGCTTGCCCGGGGTGACCGAGGAAATGCGGCTGGCGATCGCGGCTCCGGCCTGCCTGCTGATCGCGCGGCGGCCGCAGAACTACTACGAGCGCTTGCGGAGCATCTTGGTCTATCCGGATGCCTTCACGGTGAAGGACGAATGGGGGATGGAAGACGTCCGGCTCGGCGAATCGTGGGGCCATGGCAGCGTGGTGCTGGCGTGGGAGACGGTGAAGCAGGGCGACCTGAACCCGGAGGACGGGCTGAACGTGGTGCTGCACGAGTTCGCCCACCAGCTTGACCAGGACGACGGGGCCGCGGACGGGGTGCCGGAGCTCGACGAGGGGGACGACTACGGGCTTTGGTCGCAGGCGATGCTGCCGGCCTTCGATGCTTTTTGCGAAAAGGTGAACGCCGGCAAGCGCAGCGTGCTGGACGACTACGGGGCGGAAAGTCCCGCCGAGTTCTTCGCGGTGGCGACCGAGACTTTTTTCGAGCGGGCGAAGGGCCTGAAGCGGGAGGAACCGGAGGTGTACGCGGAGCTGGAGAAGTTCTACGGGATGGATCCGGGCGGCTGGTGAACGGGCGGTGGGCACCCGGGTGAGAACGAGCGTGGACCGCGGGCGAAAACGCCGGTGAAGCGGGGAAGGAACGCGCTCGAGAAATCCTCCACGCTCACCGGCCGTCCCGCTTCGTGTTCGACGCAGCTCATCACCACGCCGTCGATCCCGCAGGGGGTGATCGCGAAAAAGGGCAGCAGGCAGTCCGCGGTGATGTTGATGGCGAAGCCGTGCATCGAGATCCACTTGCGGACGCCGACGCCGATCGAGGCGAGCTTGCGGTTCTCCACCCAGACGCCGGTCAGGCCGTCGCGGCGGGTGGCCGGGATGCCGAAGTCGCGGCAGGTCAGGATCAGCGCTTCTTCAAGACCGCGAAGGTGGGCGTGGAGGTCGCGCTTGCGTTCGCGGAGGTCGAGGATCGGGTAACCGACGAGCTGGCCGGGCCCGTGGTAGGTCGCCTGGCCGCCGCGGTTGGTTTCGACCACGGCGGCGGGCAGGGCGGAGGGGTCGCGGAGGGAGGATTGGTCGCGCTGGCGGCCGATGGTGTAAACCGGGGTATGCTCTAACAGAAACAGCGTCTCGCCGCCGGAGCCGTCGAGGAGGGCTTCGACGGCGGCGTCCTGTAGCCGGAGGCCGTCTTCATACGAAATGCCGGAGCCGAGGTGGATCGTGGTCATGATATCGTTCATACCTGACGTCGTTCGAGCATCTTCGCTTTGAGCGGATCGGATGCCTGGAGGTGGGCGAGGCCGATCGCGAGCGCGTCGGCGGCGTCGTGCGGCGGGGTTTCGGCCAGGCCTAACAACGCGCGCACCATGAAGGCGACCTGCTGTTTGTCGGCGGTGCCCTTGCCGACGACCGCCATCTTGATCTTGCGCGGCGCGTATTCGTAAACGGTCAGACCGGCATCGGCGGCGGCGATCAACGCGGCGGCGCGGGCGGCGCCCATCGAGATCGCCGTCTTGTGGGACTGGACGAAGATGATGCCTTCCACCGCGACCTCGTCCGGTTGGAACTTGTCGATGACGTTCTTCAAGTGGGTCCGCACGGCCGCCAGCGCCGCGGACTGCGGCAGCTTGGCCGGGATGTTGATCACGTCGAAAACCAGCGCGCGGGCGTGGCGACCGTCGCCCTCAACCACGGCATAGCCGGTGTTGCGGATCGCGGGATCGATGGCGAGGACGCGCATGGAGTAAGCTTAGCGGGGCAAGCCTCCCAGTTTGCGCGCAATCCAAGTTGGGTTGCGCCGCAGATCCAAAACGGCGCGGACAAGGACTTCTTTGCCATGGGTCTGGTAATAGACGGCGTAGGGAAATCGCTTCGAAAGCAACCGGTGGAATAGTCCGAAATGGACCGAATGAATCCCGCCGAACAACTGCAGGGAATCGATGTCCGAGAACAAGGAGTCCATGAAATAGGAGCCAAGTCCTGATTCCTTACGTTCATAGAAAAGAAAGCCCTCCCGCAGGTCCCGCAGAGCCGAGGGCTGGATGCGGACTTTCACGCCAGATCCTTGCGAAGTTGCTGTTTCGCCGTTTCCCAATCGATGAATGCCTCTTCCCCGGACGCGGTCAGGCGTTCCCTTTCCTGGAGGACGTCGGCATGCCAAGACGGCGACGCGACCGCTGAATCATCCTCCGAGAGATTTTGCCAAAGGTTTTCCATGAGACGCAGCTTGTCCGCGGTGCTCATGCGCTCGAGGTCGACCACCATTTCCATGGCGAAGTATTGGCGGATCCCGGGATCGAATCAACGCCGCTTTTTCCCGCCCTTCGGCTTTTTGCGGATCGGCTTGGACGGGGAATCGTCGAGCAGCGCCGTGTAGATGTAGGGGAAGTCTTCCAGCCGCTTGCGCGGGATCTTCTGGTCGATGAAGATCTCGACCGACTTCGCGTATTCCAGCTCGTCGGCGGTGAGCAGCGTGAAGGCGTCGCCTTCGGCTTCCGCGCGGCCGGTGCGGCCGATGCGGTGGACGTAGTCCTCGGCGTTTTCGGGGACGCGGTAGTTGATGACGTGGGAGACGCCGGAGATGTCGATCCCGCGGGCGGCGACGTCGGTGGCGACGAGCACCTCGAACTCGCCGCTCTTGAAGCCGGCGAGCGCCTTCATGCGGTCGACC
>CAMCYK010000119.1 GCA_945883695.1 Akkermansia muciniphila
CTACGACTGGACCCTCGAGTGCGAGATCATGTCAGCCCGCCTGACCCGCCCGCTCGGAGATCCCGGCGCGATCGCCGAAGCCAAGGCCATCCTCGGCCGCGGCCAGACCGTCGTCGCCGACGCCTCGTCGAACGACCCGCTCGACCCCCCGGTCGTCGATTTCACCCTCGGCATCGGCGCGGTGAAACTCATCGCGCTGTTAGAAGAAGCCATCCTCATCGACGGCGAGCCCGTGCCCGCAGTCCGCGCCGCCGATGCCGACGCGCTCGCGGTTTCCGGCACCGTCACTGGCGCCCACCTCCTGCAAGCCGCCGCCGAGGCCTGCCGCCGCGGCGTCCCCCGCGTCCACGTCCTCAACGGCCGCCGCCAGGGGGTGCTGGTCGACGAACTGTTCTCCAACGAAGGCGTCGGCACCATGATCCACGCCGACAGTTACCGCGAGATCCGGCCGCTGCGCGAGGAGGACATACCCGAGCTGCTCGGCATGATCGGCCGCTCGGTCCGCCGCACCAAGCTGGTCGCCCGCAACTATGAGGACATCGAGGCGAGGATCGGCGACTACCGCGTGATGACCATCGACGACAACGTCGTCGGCTGTGTCGCGCTCCACGAATACCCCGGCGAGCACGTCGCCGAAGTCGCCTGCCTTTACGTGAAGCTCAACCACGAAGGCCGGGGCTACGGCGTCGACCTCGTCCGCCATGCCGAGGCCCTCGCCCGTGAACGCGGCATCCCCCGTGTCTTCGCCCTGACCACCCGCGCCGCGGATTTCTTCGAGAAGCGCGCCGGCTACTCCCCCTGCGATGCCGACGAGCTACCCACCAGCCGCCGCCAGCAACTCGAGGAAAGCGGCCGCGATTCGAAGATCTTCGAGAAGGTGCTTTAGCCCACCGGGAGCGCTGGTCTTCGGACCGGCGGAACGGTCCCCCGAAAGCCGTCAGCCCCTTCCAGCCGATAGGGTCCCCCGCGGCCATCCCCGTGCTTCTGCGGGGCAGAGCCTCCGCGCCCCCGCTCCGGACACTCCGCACCCGGGCCACTTTCCCGTTTCCCTTCCGCCCGATGCGTGCCAGCTTCCTAACAAGCCCATGAAACTCAAATTCTGCGGTGCCGCCGGCACCACCACCGGTTCCCAGCACCTGCTCGAAATCAACGGCACCCGCATCCTGCTCGATTGCGGGCTTTACCAGGGCCACCGCTCGGAAAGCTACGAGGTGAACTGCGGCTTCCCCCACTTCGACCCGCAGGAAATCGACATCGTGGTCCTCTCCCACGCCCACATCGACCACAGCGGCAACCTGCCGAACCTCTGCAAGCAGGGCTTCTCCGGCAACATCTACGCCACCTTCGCCACCCGCGACCTGTGCCAGATCATGCTGGCCGACAGCGCCCACATCCAGGAACAGGACACCGAGTGGCTCAACAAGGACCGCGCCAAGGACGGCCTGCCGCCGGTCCAGCCGCTCTATCTCGAGGAGGATGCCGAGCGCTGCCTGCGCCAGTTCATCAGTCTCGGCTACGAGCGCCCGATGCCGCTCTGCGACGGCGTGACCCTGACCTTCTTCGACGCCGGCCACATCCTCGGCGCCGCCCAGGTGCTGCTCGAAATCATCGACAAGGAGGACGGCAACAAGAAGAAGCGCTTCCTCTTCTCCGGCGCCATCGGCCGCGGCGGCAACGAGATCCTGCGCGACCCGGTGGCGGTCCCGGACGTCGATTTCGTCCTGATGGAAAGCACCTACGGCGGCCGCGAGCACGAGCTGCCGACCGGCGCCACCGATGCCTTCGGCGAGATCCTCGGCGAGGCTCTCAAGCGCGGCGGCAAGGTGATGATCCCCGCCTTCGCCGTCGAACGCACCCAGCAGCTCCTCAACGTCCTCAACCAGCGCTTCCACACCGCCAAGCTCCGCCGCGTGCCGGTTTTCGTCGACAGCCCGCTCGCCGTGAATGCCACCGAGATCTTCCGCATCCACCCGGAATGCTTCAACGAGACCGTCTACCGCTTCCTCTTCGACGAAAGCGACCCTTTCATCTTCGAAGGCCTTCACCTGGTGCGCTCCGTCACCGAGTCGAAAAAGCTCAACGACTCGAAAAGCGGTCCCTGCATCATCATCTCCGCCTCCGGCATGTGCGAGGCCGGCCGTATCCGCCACCACCTCAAGAACGGCCTCGGCGATCCCAAGAACACCGTGCTCTTCGTCGGCTACTGCGCCGACAACACCCTCGGCCGGGCGATCCGCGACGGCCGCAAGACGGTCAACATCTTCGGCAAGCCGGTCAATGTGCGGGCGAACATCGAGACCATCGACTCCTTCTCCGGCCACGCCGACCACTCGGAACTGCTCGATTGGTTCGGCCGCATGACCGGCCCGAAATCCCGCGTCTGGCTGGTCCACGGCGAATCGTCACGCTCGGATGCCTTGCGCAATGCCTTGACCGACGAATTCGGCGGAGCGGTCGATGTCGCCGCACTGGGAGAAACGGTCACGATTTAGGCACATTGACAATATTCCGGCGTATCTATATTTTGTAGCCATGACGACGGCGAAGATTTTCCAGCACGGCGGCAGTCAAGCGATCCGCATCCCGAAGGCGTTCCGTTTCGAAGGCTCCGAGGTGAGCATCGAGCGCCACGGCGACGAGGTCGTCCTCAAGCCCATCCCCGCACCGAGCTTCGGGAGTTTCGCCGAGATCGCCGCCTATCTGGCTGCGAAGCACCCCGCCCCGGGTGATTTCCCCGAGCCTCCCGCAAGGCCAGCGGAGCACGAACGCCCCGCCCCCGAATTCTGATCCGGCGATCCTCGTGGCCATCTCCTTCCTCCTCGATTCCAGCGCCTGCATCCCGGTCCTGCGCAACCAGGCGGGCCTCGCGGGGCTTCCCTCGCCCGCGATCACCGGCATCCCCGTGATCGTCGCGGCGGAACTTTGGACCGGGGTGAAGAAGAACCTGAAAACCCATCCTCACCACGGCCCTCGGCTCACGACCTTCCTTGCCCTTTTCCAGCTCGCGGATTTCGATCTCGCCGCAGCGATTCACTACGCCGAAATCCGGGCGGCGCTGGAAGCGAAGGGAACTCCCATCGGCCCGCTCGATCTGCTCATTGCGGCGCAGGCGCGCTCGCTCGGAGCAACCCTCGTCACCGCGAACATCCGTGAGTTCAAGCGGGTGAAGGGCCTCAAGGTGCGGGCATGGAAAGCCCCCGGAAAGTAGCCTTGCCTCCACTCGCCCGCCCTCCGGCAACATTCGTCCCGATCGATCCGTAACCACCCGTCCTTATGAAATCCATTGTCCTCAGCCTCGCCTTCGCCGCCGCCGCCCTCGCCGCCGACCCGCCGGTGCCGCCCGTCCTCCCGATCGGCTCGCCGGTGCCGGATTTCTCCCTGCCGGGCATTGATGGCAAGACCCACAAGCTCGCCGATTTCGAATCCGCAAAGGTTCTCTGCCTCATCTTCACCTGCAACCACTGCCCCGACGCCATCGCCGCGGCCGGGCGGATGCAGGAGATTCACATGGCTTACAAGGACAAGGGCGTGGCCGTGGTGACGATCAGCAGCAGCAGTCCGCTCGGCCTCACCCCCGACGAGCTCGGCTACGGCGCCCACGGCGACACCTTCGAGGAAATGCCGCTCTTCGCCAAGGACTTCGGCTGGACCATGCCCTACCTCTACGACGGCGAAACCCAGACCCTCACCGCCGCCTGCGGTGCCCAGTCCACACCCCACGTCTTCGTCTTCGGCGCCGACCGCAAGCTCGCCTACACCGGCCGCATGGACGATGCCGCCCGCAAGTCAGGGCCGGTCGAAAAGAGCTACCTCCGCGACGCGCTCGACGCCCTCCTCGCCGGCAAGCCGGTCGCCACCCCGACCACCCGCTCGTTCGGCTGCTCGACCAAGTGGGCTTGGAAAAAGGCATGGCAGGACAAAGACCAGGCCGCCTGGGAGGCCAAGCCGGTCACCTTGGAGAAACTCGATGCAGAAGCCGCCAAAAAGCTCCGCGCCAATGGTTCCGGCAACGTCCGCCTGATCAATTTCTGGTCCACCACCTGCGGACCCTGCGTCGCCGAGTTCCCCGATCTGGTCGACGCCTACCGCCGCTTCCAGAACCGCTCCTTCGACCTGATCACCATCAGCCTCGACCCGCTGAAGGACGAGGCCAAGGTCTTGAAAATCCTCGAGAAGCAGCACGCCGCCCTGTCCGACCGCACCAAGCCGTCGATGGCGAAAGAAGGCCGCACGTCCAACCACTACGTTTTTGCCGGCGAGAATCCGGACACGCTTGCCGAAGCGATCGATGCCGAATGGACCGGTGCCCAGCCGCACACCGTCCTGCTCTCGCCCACCGGTGAGATCGTCTGGCGCCACAACGGCCCGCTCGACATCGTCGAGACCCGCCGCCAGATTGTGAAGGCGCTCGAAGGCATGCCGTGAGGCGTTGGACCGCGGTGACTCGTCTGCCCGTTGCCCGGGTGATTCCGCCGATCCAGCGGCAAGCCGCTCTTACGGCGTGACCTTGGCAATGTGCCGCGCGACCAGCGCCGCGCCCACCGCCTGGGAGAGCTCGCCGAGGGTCGCCGGGACGATCCGCAGCATCTTCCGCTGGGTCGGCCAGAGGTACTTGAGCGCGGTTTCGCGGATCCCTCCGAGGTAGCGTTCGCGGAATTCCACGGAGGTGGAGTCCGGATCGATCAGGCCGCCGCCGATCACGAAGCAGCCGGGATCCAGGGCCATCGCCAGCTCCGCGACCAGCAGTCCCATCGCCTTCGCCTGGAGATCGAAAAGCTCGAGCGCCAGCGGGTCGCCGTCCTGGGCAAGCCCGCGCAGCTTCAGCACCCGCTCCTTCTTGCCGAGCGCGGGGTCCGCCAGCACGTGACCCGGGTAGCGGGGCAAGGCGCGTTCCAACAGCCCGGGCAAGCCGGCGAGGCTCGTGTACATTTCATAACAACCCCAGTCGCGGCCGCAGCCGCAGGTCAGCGCCTCCACCCCGAGCAGCTGCAAGGGTGCCGCCAGATGACCGGCTTCCATGCCGGCCAAGGTGTCGCCGTCGAGCGGCATTCCGGAGGCATCGACATAAGCTCCGCCAAGGCCGGAGCCGGGCGCGAGCATCACCACGCTGGATGCCTCGTTGCCCCGGGCGCGATGCGCCTCCGCCACCCCGCCGAGATTCCCGTCGTTGCCCAAGGCGAGCGGCAGCGAACGGCCGGACTCGCGTTCGAGGGCGACCCGGAGGTCCCTTTCCACATTCCACCCGTCGAACGCATCCGGCAGGTTCGGCGAAGTATCGAGCACCCCGTAACTGCGGCGCGGGCCGGGGACCGCGAGGCCGACACCCCGCACCTGCGCCCATTCCAAACCGTGTTGCGCGAGGTATTCCCGGATCGCGCCGATCCATGCGGCGATGACCGCGGCCGTACCGCCTTCGGAGCAGGTCGGGCGCTGGAGCAGGTCGCTGGGGAAGATCGAGCCGTCGTCGCATACCGCGGCGATCTTCGAGGTCGTGGCTCCGCTGTCGATTCCGATGAAAATGGGGTCGCTCATGAATTGGCTGCGGCGAGGCTAGCGGGCGAGTTCCGGTGGGACAAGCCCGCCCCCGGTCAATCCATGGCATCGTTTCCCCCCGGCTCATTCTCCGATCACCGCGGCCGCGCCGGAAAGGGGGGCGGCAGACGGGAGAACCCGCCGCGGTAGCTTTGGTAAATTGCACATTGCATGTTCCGGAGCCGTCGATCGCACGGTTGAGCCCTTCGCCGGGGCCACCGGCGGCGCGCCACCGGAAACCTTTCGATTCTCATGAAGCGCTCCTATTCCGAGAGTTGCCATAACGTGGAAGCTGTTGAAAAGCGTCCGCTCGGTCCTCCGGCACCGGGGATGCTAAACCAGAGACGAAACCCTGACCCAGCTTATGAAAACATCACGAGGCATCATGATCGCGATCGTCGCACTCACCGCGACCCTGACTTCCTGCACTACCAGCTACGACGCCTACGGCCGACCCGTCCAATCGGTCGACCCGGGAGCCGCGGTCGCCGGCGCCGCCGCGGCGGGTGTGGTGGGTTATGCGATCGGCCGCAACAACGACGATAACCGCTAATACAACAACTACCGCGGTGGCTACCGGCGGCCCTATTACCACCGCCGTCTTATTCGTGCCCGCCCTTCTCGCCTTCGCCCTCCCTTCCTGCAGGAAGGCTGAAACCGCCGGGGAAAAGGTCGGGGAAAAAATCGACGACGCGCTCGACCGCCGGCCGGCCGAAAAGCTGCAGGCCGCCGCCGAAGATGCCGGCGATGCGGTCAATGACGCCGCCGAAGATGTCAAAGACGCGGTGAAAGACGCCACCGAGTAATCTTCCGCCCGGCGTGAAACCGTATCTTTCGAAACTTTCCGCCGCAACCTTGCTGGCTGCCTGCGCCGCGGCCAGCGTGGGCTGCTATCCCGCCTACCCGCCTCCCTACCAGTCCGCCGTCGCACCGGAATACCAGGACACCACGGGCTATTCGGACCCGATGGAGCCGCTACCGCAGGAACCGATGGACCCGCCACCGGCCCCCTCCGGCGCGAATCCGGGCTTGAATCCCGGCGTGGCGATCGCGGAAGCGGCGGCGGCGGGATTGCTCGGCTACGCGCTTGGCAGCAACCGCGGTTACTACTCCTACCCCTACTTCGGCCGCGGCTTCTACGCCCCGGTACCCTTTGGCTACCGGCGGGGTTTCTACGCGCCGGGCTGCTACTGAGGGCGGGCGACGCGTCCGGACCGGTGAAAATCGGATCGCCGGCAGAGACGCCTCAGCCCGCGCCCGGGACCAGCACTCCGGCCGCCACCTCCTCGTCGATCTCCTCGTGCGGCCGGTGCGTCGCGGCGATGATCGAGTAGAAGGCAGGCACCACGAACAGGGTGAACAAGGTCCCGACGATCATCCCGGCAACGAGCACGATGCCGATGCTGTTGCGCGCCTCCGCCCCCGCCCCGGTGACGAAAATCAGCGGCGCGTGGCCGAAGACGGTCGCCGCGGTGGTCATCAACACCGGCCGCAGGCGGGTTTGCGCGGCCTCGCGCAGGGCGGCGACCTTTTCAAGGCCTTTCGCCTGCAGTTCGTTGGCGAATTCGACGATCAGAATCCCGTTCTTCGCGATCAGGCCGACCAACGTGATCAGCCCGACCTGCGAGTAGATGTTGATCGTCGTGAAATCCAGGAAGGTGAAGGCCAAGGCCCCGGAAATGGCCAGCGGCACCGAGCCGAAGAGGATGATCAGCGGATCGCGGAAGCTGTGGAACTGCGCCGCCAGCACCAGGTAGATCAGCAGCACCGCGAAGCCGAGCGTGACCACCAGCGCGGAGCCCTCCTTGCGGATCTGACGGGATTCCCCGGCATGGTCGAGCGTGACCCCGGGCGGGATCACCGCCCTGGCGGCGTCCTCCAACACCCGCAGCCCGGCTTCCTTGGTGACGCCCGGCTGGACGCCGCCGAAAATCTTCACGGCGTTCCGCTGCTGGAAGCGGTTGAGCGTCCGCGGCGAGGTGGTGGCCTCCAGGCTGGTGAAGGTCGACACCGGCACCAGGTCGCCCTCCGGCGTCTTGATCTTCAGGTCGAGCAAGGGCCCGACCGCCGAGCGGTCGCTGTCGCCGAGCTGCGGGATGACCTTGTAACTGCGGTCGAAGTAATTGAAGCGGTTCACGTAAGCCCCGCCGAGCAGGGTCCCCAGCTCTTGTCCGACGCCGGCGAGATCGAGACCGAGGTCGGCCAGCCGCTCGCGGTCGATCAGCACCCGCGCCTCGGGCCGGTCGATCTTCAGGTCGGTATCGACGTAGAGGAATTTCCCGCTTTGAAATCCGGCGCCGATGATCTGCTGAGCGACCCCGATCAGCGGCTCGGCCGGGCCGTCGGTCTGGAGCACCAGCTCGACGTCATACTGGCCGGAAGTGGGCAGCGAGGGATCCAGGCGCGGAAAAACCCGCAGCCCCGGCACCTGCGACACCGCGCCGAAAACCTGCCCGTACATTTCCTCGGTCGTCCGCTCGCGCTCGCCCCACGGCTTCATCTTCATCCCGCCGAAGCCGCCCCAGCCGGCGGTCAGCGACCACATGTAGTCGGCTTCCGGAAAGGCGGTGACGACCTTCACCAGCTCCAGCGACTCGCGGTTCACGGCCTCGATCGTCGAATCCGGCGAGGTGTCGAGGAACAGGCTGATGTGGCTCTGGTCTTCCACCGGCGCGAGTTCGCTGGCCGACAGGGTGTAGAACGGATAGGCCGCCAGCATGATCAGCACCGCGACGCCGACGATCACCCAGCGGATCCGCAGCGCGCCGTCGAGCAGCACCACGTAGCCGGCTTTCACCCGGTCGAAGACGCGGTTGACCAGGCGCGTGAGCCGGCCCTCCTTGCCCTTCGGATGGATGAAGCGCGAGCTCATCACCGGCGAAAGGGTCAGCGCGACGAAGCCCGACACGATGACCGCCGCGGCCAGCGTGATGGCGAACTCGAGGAACAGCGAGCCGGTCAGCCCGCCTTGGAAACCGATCGGCGCGTAAACCGCGGCCAGCGTGATGGTCATCGCGATGACCGGTCCTTTCAACTCCCGCGCCCCGACCAGCGCGGCCTGGATCCGCGACTTCCCTTCGCGGACGTGGCGCTCGACGTTCTCCACCACCACGATGGCATCGTCCACCACGAGGCCGACCGACAGCACGATGGCGAGGATGGTCAGCAGGTTCAGGCTGAAACCGCAGGCCAGTATGATCGCCGCGGTGCCGATCAGCGAGATGGGCATCGCGATCAGCGGCACCAACGCGGTGCGGATCGATCCCATGAAAACGAACACCGCGAGGCCGACGATCAGAATGGTCTCCCCCAGCGTCTTGCTGATCTCTTTCAGCGCCTCGCGCATGAACATCGTGCCGTCGTAGGCGAGGTGCATCTCGATGTCCTCCGGCAAGGTCGGCCGGATTCGTTCCATCTCCGCCTCGAGCGCCTTGGCGACGTCGATTTCGTTCGAGCCGACCAGCGGCCAGACCCCGAGATAGACGCCTTCCTTGCCGTTGCGCTTGGCGATCAGGTCGGGCTCCTCCGCGCCGAGTTCCACCTTCGCGACATCGGTCAGGCGCACGATCGCGCCGTCGCGTTCGACCACGATCAGCTTTTCGAACTCTTCGGTGGAGCGCAGGTCGGTGTTCGCCAGCAGGTTCACTTCCACCAGGTTGCCCTTGGTCCGACCGACCGCGGCGAGGTAGTTGTTCCGGCGCAGGGCGGACTGGACATCGCCGGGTGTTAGATTGAGCGCGGCGAGGCGGTCGGGATCGATCCAGACCCGCATCGCGACCGGCCGGCCGCCTTCGATGGTCACGCGCTGGACGCCCGGCAAGGTCGCGAATTGCGGCTGGAGCGAGCGCGCCAGCCAGTCGGTCACCGCGGAGACGCTCCGCTCGGACGAGGTGAAGCTCAGGTAGAAGGTCGCGTAGGGGCGGTCGGCGCGCTGGACCTCGATCATCGGCGGCTGGGCGTCCGGCGGCAGTTCGGCGCGGACCTGCTGGAGCCGCGCGCTGATCTCGGCCAGCGCCGCGGTGGTGTCGTGGTTCAGCTTCAGCCGCACCGTCACCGTGCTGACCCCGGCGCGGCTGCTCGACTCCACGTGATCGACCCCGCCGATCTGCGAGACGACGCGCTCGATCGGCGTGGTGAGGAAGCCGCGCACCGTCTCGGCACTCGCCCCGTAGTAGATCGTGGTGACCAGCACCGAAGAGCTTTCGAGCTTCGGGAACTGTTGGACCGGCAGCGAACCGACGGCACGCCAGCCGACCAGGACGATCACCAGGTTGACCACGATGGCCAGCACCGGGTGCTTGATGAAGATGTCGGTAAACGAGCGCATGGGGCCGGCGGAAGTGGGGTTATCGGCCCTCCGGGGTTGGGCCGGCGGCGGCGACGAGCACGCCTTCGCGAAGCTTGAACGACCCGGACGCGGCGACTGGTTCGCCGGCCT
This sequence comes from Akkermansia muciniphila, assembly GCA_945883695.1. Taxonomy (GTDB): domain Bacteria; phylum Verrucomicrobiota; class Verrucomicrobiia; order Verrucomicrobiales; family Akkermansiaceae; genus Haloferula; species Haloferula muciniphila_A. The sequence continues at coordinate 9,971 of CAMCYK010000119.1, forward strand.
CCAAACCGCTTTCGATGATCACCTCATCCCCCGTGACCGGCCCGCTTTTCACCCGCCGCAGCGAGGCCCGCGGCTGGCCACTCGGGTCGGCGGCGATGACGAACACGTGGTCGCCCTCCGGGCCGCGGCGCAGCGCGCTCACCGGCACCGCGACGACCTGACGGGCCGCGCCGACCGGCACGCGGACCTGGACCGAGGCTCCGGGCGGCGGGAGCTTGCGGGCGTCGTCGACCTTGGCGCGGATGTTCGCGTTGCGGGTCGCGCGGTCGATCAGCGAATCCAGGGCGATGATCGTGGCGCGGACCGGCGCGTCCTTGTCCGCGCCGAAGACCTCGACCGCGTCGCCCTCGCGCAGGCCCAGCGCGACGGTCTGGGTGACGGTGAAATCCACATGCGCGGCCTCGTCCACCCCCTGCAGGGTCGTCAGCTCCACGCCCTCGATCAGATACTGTCCGGGATGCAGGTCCGACAGCCCGATGCGGGCGCGGAACGGGGCGCGGATCACCTTGCGGGCGATCATCGCCCGGGTCCGCTCCATCTGGGCCAGCGCGACATCGTGTTCGGCCTGGGCTTGATCGAGGTCCTGCTTGGAGGTCGCGTTGCTGGTGTCGAGCGCCTTGGTCCGCTGCAAGGTGGCCTCCGCCAGCACGGCCTGCGCTTCCTGCGCTTTCAGCTCGGCCTCCTCGACCGAGGTATCCAGCGCCACCAGTTTGGCTCCTTCTTCGACGATCTTGCCCGGCGTGAGGTCGACCCGCACGACCACTCCCGGCAGCTCGTTCTTCAAAACCACCGAGCGCAGCGCGAGCACGGTGCCGACGGCGTTGGTGGTCCGGCGGTGCTCGATCTTGCGGGCCTCCTGCACGATCACCGCCTCCATCGGCTCCGGCATCATCGCCGCCTCGGCCGCGGCTTCCGCCAGGTTGGATTTCTTCCACGCCGCCAGCCCGAAGCCCGCGGCGACCACCGCTCCGATGAGTCCGAACGATGCGATCCAAGGTGCTGCCTTCATGATTCCTGACGAGCGGAGGATTCAACTCCGTCCCGCGCGGCAAGTAGGCAACTGGGCCCCGGCTTGTCAAACCCGGCGCTCAGGGATCCACGATCACCACCAGCCGGGCGAACTTCCGGAAGTCCGGCGCGCGGGGAATGGTGAGCGTGACGGTATCCTTGCTGCCGTTGTCGGCGACCGTGACTCCGGCGCTGGACGATCCGGTGGTGGCACCGACCAGATAGACATCGGCACCACTCAGGTTGCCGAGATCGGTGCCGACCTCGATCGCGAGCGAGATATCGGCGGTCATCGCGGCGCGATCGCGCTGGAAGGTGAAGATGAAATTGTCACCCGCCACGGTGGCGGCGGGGCCGTTGGCGTTCGGGATCTTCGGGTCGGTGCCGAGGACGTATTCCACGGCATCGGCCAGGTTGTCCTTGTCGAAGTCATCGGAGTCGACGCCCGACAAGCCCAGTCCGGCGGCCCAGTCGGCGAAACCGTTCTTGAGCAGCCGGATCTGGCCGCCCTCCTGATCGACCGAGTAACCCGCCGGCACACCCGCCACGGTGAAGGTGCCGGTGAGCGCGCCGGAGTGGGTGGCGAGGAGGTAGCTGAGGGCGGTCGGCGCGTTGACCACCGAGAGCTGCAGGGTGGCCCCGGTGACGGTGAGGTCGCCGTTGACGGTCAGGCGGTCGGCGTTCGCGCCGTCGATCTGGCAGGCGTAGGTGCCGGCGATGACGGCGCTGCCCGTGGTGAAGGTGCCGGTGCCGGTGGTGCCCGGGGCGACGGTGCCGTCCGCGTTGACCGTCAGGCCCTGGAGGGTGGCGCTACCGGCCAGCCTGCCGCCGCTTTCCACGGTGACCGGGGAGTTGGCCAGGTTGTTGTTGAGCTGGAGCGTGCCGCCGAGGACGGTGGTCGTACCCGAGTAGCTCATGTTGCCCGCCAGGATCTGGGTGCCGGTGCCCGACTTGATGATCGCCACGGTGCCGCCCAAGGTTCCGCCGTCGACGTTGCGGATGTTCCCGTTGTAGAAATAGCTGTTGGCGCCGGTGGTGTTGAGGATCAGCTTGCCTTCAGGATAGTCCGCGGTGTCGCCAAAGCCGCGGTTTTCGATGACCACGAAGCCGCCGACACCGTCGGAGACCAGGCCGCCGATGGTTTCGGTGTGGCCGTTGAGGCGGAAATAGGTGTCCGCCTGGCCGACATTGGCCCAGGTCACGATGCTGCTGTCGGCGATCTGTTCGCTACCGCCCAGCACCAGGCCCGAGTTGTTCAGGGTCAGGGCGAAGGAGTCGAGGAAGACATCGCCGGGAATGGCGATCTGTCCGGCGTCCTTCGCGAGGACGAGCTTGCCGATGCCTCTCAAGCGGGTGGTGCCCGAGTAGGTGTTGCTCGCCCCGGTGAGCCGGAGGGTGCCGTTCCCCAGCTTGGTGAAGCCCGCGGTGCCGGCGATGACCTGCGCCATCTCGGTGGTGCCGGCGGCGGTGTCGATGATCGGAGCCGAGGTGCCGAGCGTCAGGGTGTCGCCGGTGAACAGGTAACCCGCCGAATCGACGATCACCCGGTCGGCCTGGATCGGTCCCGCGAGGGTCACGGTGCCGGCGCTGCCGCCGAAGATCGCGGCGAGCCGGGGTCCGCCGTTGTTCCACGGGATGTTGTTGGCGCCGCTGTCGATGGTCCAGTTGGCGGGCGTCAGGTTGCCCCAGACGCCGCTGCCCCCGGTGATCAGGCCGTCGCCGGCACCCGCGGTGCCCGGCACGACGTCCCAGACGATGGTGGGAACGGAAGCGGCGACATTCGGATCGGTGCCCTTGGCCACTTCGTAGCCGTCGCCGTAGGTATCTCCATCGCTGTCGGCATTGAGGGGCTTGGTGCCGGTGTCCGCGGCACTGGTGAAGGTGCCTTTATCGGTTTCGACCCCGTCGAGCAAACCGTCGCCGTCGGTGTCCGGATTGTTGGGAAGGGTCCCCCGCTGGTATTCCGCGAGATTGGGGCTGCCGTCGCTGTCCAGGCTATCGGCGGCCGAGTCGTTGACGCCGACGATGAGCCCGTAGAGCCGTTCCCAGTCGTCATCCATGCCGTCAAGATCGGTATCGTTGGCCGGCAGGATGAGACCGAAGAACTGGGCCTCGGCCACCTGCATCGAGTTCGCGCCCGCGGCGTTCCGGACGGTTGGAAAGGTCATGCGGTAGGCGGTGCAGACCTTGGAGGCGGGGTTGCTGACGGGGATGACGGGACCCGCGGCACCGCGGGCAGTGGGCAGATCGACGGTTCCGCTGTCGATGAGCGTCCAGATGCCATCCAGCCCTCTGCCGTGGATTTGCCACGAGGCCGGGTCGCGGACGTCCGAGTCATTGGCCGTGGTGAGCTGGAAGCTGTCGACAATCGACCGGCCGGAGCCCGGCACCACGAAGAAACCCGAGTTGTTCTCGCCGAAGTTGAGGTATTTGGTCGACGGATTGCCGTCGATGACGCGGGTCACGAATTCGCCGTTTGCGATCGAACTGTTCCAGCCGGTGCAGAGGGTAGGATTGCCCGGCGCGAAGACCGGATCGCCGGTGCCGCCGGCACCCGTGAAGAGCTGGATTTCGGCGATCTGCATCAGGTTGTTGGCGACCGTGTCCTTGGTGGTCGGAAAGACGATCCAGTACGACGAGTAGCTGGTGGTGTTGGTGAAATTGATCGCCGCGGCGGTGGTCTGGCGCGTGCCCGGAAGGCTCAGCGTGCCTTGCGCGATGAAGGTCCAGTGGTCGGTGAAGCCGTTGCTCCGGTCGGCACTGGTGATGGGCTGGTTGGAACCGAGGATGATGTAGCTCGACGGGTCGCGCTCGGCGGAATCGTTGGCGGTGGTGAGGACCAGGCTCTGCGCCGCGGCCGCGGTGGCGGGAGTGACGATGATGCCCGCGTTGTGCTTGGAGAAGTTGAGGTACTTCGTGCCGTTCGAACCGTCGATGGCCTGGGCGGGGGATTCGGCACCCGGATAATTGACCGCGACGTAGGTCACCGAACCGGTGCCCCCGCCCGCCGTGTCAAGGTCGTAGGCGAAGACCGGGTCGCCGGGAGCGATCAATGGGGCGGCCTGGGCCGCGACGCTGGCGAGGACGCTGATGCTGGCCGACCAAAGGAGCCCCGGGCGGGCCGCGGGCAGGAACTCGGCGGGGAAGGCCGGAATGGCCACGGAGGACGGTGCCGACACCCGGGCTGCGGCTGCCGACTGCTGGTTTTTCTTTTTCATACGGTTGCGACGGGAAGAATCCAAATCCCACGTCGGTCGCGGCATGGAGGTTTAGTGGCCGCATGGAAAATCGCGCGGCGGTCCATCATTCGCGCCCATCCGCGCTTCGGTTTCCCAATGTGAGGGAGCCCCGCGCTCTCCCGGAGTCCCCTGCCCCGGAATCCCCTTGCGCGCCCTCCGCCGATTTCATCCCCTTGAGAGGCAACCTTCGTGAATGAATCCGGCCATACCCGTTGGCATCACCTCCCGACCGCCGAGGCGGCCGCGCTGCTTGATAGCAACCTCGAGTCGGGGCTCGAAAGCCATGACATCGAGGCCAGGAGACGGAAGCACGGGCCGAACCGGATGGCCGCGCGCAGCCGCCGGAGTGCCTGGCTGCGCTTCCTGTTGCAGTTTCATCAGCCGCTCATCTACATCCTGCTCGTTTCCGCGCTGGTCACGACCCTGTTGGGAAAGTGGGTCGACGCCGCGGTGATCTTCGCCGTCACCGTGGCCAACGCGATCATCGGCTACCTGCAGGAGGCGAAGGCGGAAAAGGCGATCGATGCCTTGTCGCGGATGGTGGTCACCGAGGCGACGGTCAGGCGGAGCGGCGGGAAGCTGCGCATCCCTTCGGACGAGATCGTCCCGGGCGACATCGTCCTGCTGCAATCCGGCGACAAGGTTCCGGCCGACCTTCGCCTGACCGCCATCCGCAACCTCCAGATCGAGGAAGCCGCGCTGACCGGCGAATCGGTGCCCGCCGCCAAGCAGGACGATCCGCTGCCCGCCGACACGATCCTTGCCGAGCGCAGCAACCTCGCCTTCACCGGCACCCTGGTCACCTACGGACAGGGCGAGGGCGTCGTGGTGGCTACCGCTTGCCACACCGAACTGGGCCGCATCGCCGGCATGATCGATGATGCCGAGGCGCTCCAAACCCCGCTGACCCGCAAGCTCGCCCATTTCAGCCGGCTGGTGCTCTATGCCATCCTCGCGCTGGCCGCGGTGACCTTCGCCATCGGTCTCGCCCGCGGCGGGTCCTGGCCGGACATGTTCATGGCCGCGATCGCGCTGGCCGTCGGGGCGATTCCCGAGGGTCTGCCCGCGGCGGTCACCATCACGCTCGCCATCGGCGTGATGCGGATGGCCCGGCAAAACGCGATCATCCGCAATCTGCCGGCCGTGGAAACCCTCGGCAGCACCACGGTGATCTGCTCCGACAAGACCGGCACGCTCACGCAAAACCAGATGACCGTGCGCGAGATCCACGCGGGGGGCAGGCTCTACCATGTCACCGGCAGCGGCTACGGCTCCGAGGGCGCGATCCGTTTCGAGGAGCAAGCGGTGGTCATCGGCGAGAACGTCGCGCTGGTGGAAACCCTCGGCGCCGGCCTGCTTTGCAACGATTCCCGGCTGGTCCGCGAGGAGGATGGCAGCACCGGCGTCCAAGGAGATCCCACCGAGGCCGCGCTCATCGTGGCGGCGCGCAAAGGCGGGCTTTCCGAGCACGAACTGGAATCGCGGCTGCCGCGGCTCGAGACCATTCCCTTCGAGTCGGAATACAAATACATGGCCACCCTCCACGGTGGCGGTGACGAGCCGAAAACCATCTACATCAAGGGCGCGGTGGAGGCGATCGTCGAACGCTGCTCGCAGGCGCTCGACGGCAGCGGCCGCCCCGTGCCGGTCGAGCCCGGGCACGTCCTGCGCGACGCCGAAGCCATGGCGGCCCGCGGCTTGCGGGTGCTGGCTTTCGCCCGGCGGGAAATGCCCGCGGCCCACGACGAACTGGAGCACGAACACGTCGGCGCCGGGCTGACTTTCCTCGGGCTCCAGGGAAAGCTCGACCCGCCGCGCCCGGAAGCCATCGCCGCCGTGGCCAAGTGCAGGACCGCCGGCATCCGCGTGAAAATGATCACCGGCGACCACATCCTGACCGCGCGCGCCATCGCCGCGAAAATCGGGCTCGCCGACGGGGATGAAATCACCGCCTTCACCGGCCGCGAGCTCGAGCGGATGGACGACAAGGAACTGGCCGATGCCGCCGAACGCGCCTCGGTTTTCGCCCGGGTGGCACCCGAGCAGAAGCTGCGCCTCGTCAAGGCCCTGCAATCGCGCGGCCACATCGTCGCCATGACCGGGGACGGGGTGAATGACGCGCCGGCGTTGAAGCAGGCCGACATCGGGATCGCGATGGGCATCACCGGCACCGATGTCGCCAAGGAGGCGGCCGACATGATCCTGACGGACGACGATTTCGCCTCGATCGAAGCCGCGGTCGAGGAGGGTCGGGGGGTCTTCGACAATCTCAGCAAGTTCATCACCTGGATCCTTCCCACCAGCGCCGGTCTCGCGCTGATCCTGCTGGTCGCCATCCTGCTGGGGATTCCGCTGCCGCTGCTGCCGACGCAGCTTCTCTGGATCAACCTCGTCACCGCGCTGTTGCTCGGACTGGTGCTGGTGATGGAGCCGAAGGAAGCCGACATCATGAGCCGCCCGCCGCGCGATCCCGCGCGGCCGCTGCTGACCTTCACCTTGCTCATGCGCACCGGCCTGGTGACGCTGATCTCGCTGGTCGGTTCGTTCAGCCTTTTCTGGTGGGAAACCGGCCAAGCGGGCTCGACGCTCGAGGAAGCGCGCAGCGCCGTGGTCAACGTGATCGTGATGGTGCAGACCTGCTACGTCCTCAACTGCCGTTGCCGGACGCGCTCGATGTTCGTCATCGGGCTGTTCTCGAACCGGTGGCTCGTCGCCGGCATCGCCGCCACCTGGCTCGCCCAGGCCGCGTTCACCTATTTGCCGGTGATGAACCGCCTCTTCCACACCGCTCCGGTGCGGGCGGAGGCGTGGCTCTACATCGCCGCGACCGGGGCCGTCACCTTCGCCGCGGTCGAACTGGAGAAATGGCTGCGCTTCCGCAAACCTCGCGCCCGTCCCGGTCAAGCCTGAGCCCCGTCCGGTGACAGGGCGGACTGGCGCTCCCCCGTCGCCGCGCCCCTCGTTCCCGGGCATGCCAGCCGGGGAGGAGGAAGATCCAGGGCGCGATCAAGAACGACCACCCCGAAGTTCGCCAACAGCTCACCCCGTCCCAACCGTACGGGATACGTGGTGTTTCGTTAGAGTGGATGCCCCGGCCGGCGCTTGCAGCCGGGGATTTCCTCACGCGTCGAAGGCGATGGTGAACGAATGGTCGGCACCCCGCCGCCAGGGGTCCCTGCCGTCCGCCAGCCGCATCGGGGAAAAGGTGCGCACGTCGAGCGTCCTGCCATCGGGGCGCAGCGTGAGCAGCCGCAACCAGCCGTCCCCGCCGTTGCCTTTCTCGTCGGACCCGCCGCCCAGGCCCTGGGCGTTGAACAGCATCTGGTGGACGGTGCGGCCGGCGCGGGTGGGATCCCGCCGGTAGCCGGTGTGGCGGCCCATCACGTGGCCGCAAACGACCAGTTCGATCCGGGACGAGGGCTCGACCAGTTCGCGCCACAGGTCTTCCCCGTCGTGGGTGTCGCCCGCCTTGCCGGTGCCGTACCAGTGGGGATTTCCCGGCCGCGTCCGGGTGCCTTCCCGCAGGTTGTCGTCGTGTAGGTAAGAATGCGTCAACAGCAGCACCCGGTGCCCGGAGAACCGGGGCCGGGCGGCCAGCTCGCGGGCCCAACGCACCGCCGACTGCCGCGGTCCCCATTCGAGCGAGATCACCAGCCATTTCGGGCCGGCCGGCGGCGCCACCTCGTAGGCGGCGTTTTCCAAAGTCCGCGCGCCGAACGCGTTGGGGGCCGATTCGATCCAGATCCCCCCGCCGCGGCCGTCGGCGACCAGCGGGTTGTCGGTCAGGGAGAAGTAGTTGTTGAAGCGCGTCCGCCGGTCCTCCGCGGCGCGGTCGCCGTAGTCGTGGTTGCCGGTGGCATAGACCACCGGGATCACCCCGTGGAGTTTCGCGAGCGCCCGCCGGGCGGAGGCCCATTGCGAGTCGCTCGCCTGGTCGCCGAAGCCCTTGCCCCCGCCGGTGGCGATGTCGTTCTGCTCGACGAAGTCGCCGACGTGCAGCCCGAGCCCGAGGTTCCAGGCTTTCGCGTGCTCCGCGACCCAGGCGGTCATCCGCTCGAAGTGGCCCTGGTTCTTCGCGTATTTGGCGTAGTTCTGGGTGTCGGGGAACACCACGACGCCCCACCCGTCGCCCGGCCCGGCCGCCGGATCCGGGAAGGCGTCCAGGGCCTCCACCACCGCC
>CAMCYK010000120.1 GCA_945883695.1 Akkermansia muciniphila
CTCGCGCGCCGCATCGCCGGCGATCGACGGGGCGATCTCATACTGGCGGCGGAAGATCTCGCGGTAATTCTGTTCGTTGAGCAAGCGGTCGAAGTCGTTCTTCGCGACCGCCATCCCGCCGCCGGCCTCGACCAGCTTGTCGAACTCGGCGAGCTTGGGATTCTGCGGCCAGACTTCCATCGCCGCCTTGATCTCGATGCCGGCCTTCTCGTTGTCGCCCTGCGACGCGGCGAGCTTGGCGGCGTTGATGTGCATGTCGCTGACCCGGGTGTAGGTGGCGATCGCCGCCTCCGCCTTGGTCGGATCGAAGTCGCCGGAGGAGGCCTTGAGCCTGGCGGTGAGCTCCCGGGCCGCGGTGTAATCCTTCACGTCGAGCGCCGCGATCAGCTTGTAGGATTCGCGGACGAACTCGAGCACCTTGCGCTTCTTGTCGCGCGGCAGGGTGCGGATCGACGGCATGAACTCGCCGACCGCGTAGGCTTCGCTCAGGCGCTTGGCGGCGCTCTGCAGTTCGCTTTTTTCGGCGAGGAAACTGTAGGCTTCGACGCCTTGGTTGACGTCGCGGATCGCCTCGCTGGCGAGGGCGTCGAGCGCCGACACGGTCGGGCTGGTGCCGAGGCTTTCGGAGAACAGCTGGGAGAGATCCGATTTCTTGTCGATGTTCAGCTTGTTGTCGCCGTCGCGCCAGATCTGGTGGTAGAAGCGCGAGGCCATCACCACGTGCTCGAAGCGCCGCTGGACGAAGAATTGCAGCATCAGGGCCTGATACTGGATCTTGGCCTGGGTGATCTGGATCTCGGTCTTGGCGGTGTTGGCCTTCTTCATCACCTCGATTTCGGCGATGCGCCGGACCGAGTCGATATATTCGAGGGACACCGTGCCGCGGCCGGGATTCTGGGCAGGCTGCCTCGATTGGCCCGGCTGGTTGGCACCGCCGCCTTGGCCGCCGCCGCCGCCGCCGCCGGAAGTCTGGTTGAGGGACGGATCGGTCTCCTGGGCGGCTTTCCAGTCGGACTTGCTGATCAGCCGCTTTTTCTCGTCCTCCATCGCCTCGCTCAGCGCGCGGGTCGAGGACACGTCCTTATTCGCCAGCACCGCGGCATAGATCGCCTGGGTCAGTGAGTCGCACAGCTTGGCGTCGCCGGGATACGACGAGGCGCGCGGCAGCAGCTTCAAGGCGGCCGGGAAATTCGGCCCGCCCGGGTGGTGGGGCGAGACCAGTTCGAGGATGGAATCGATGGTCTGGCGATAATCCACGGCGTCCTCGGAGCTGTCCTCGGGCTCGTTGAGGTAGCGCTCGAAGCGCGCCGCCAGCAGCCGGTTGTCGGTGGCGGCCCAGGTGTGGCCGTTCCACGCCACGGTCTCGCCCGAGGGGTCGAAGAACGGCAACTCGTTGCCCATCGGCGAGCCGGCGGGCTTTTGCTCCGGCTGGCGCTGGATCACCGTGTCGCCGCTCGCCGGGGCCGGCTCGGGATTGGTGACGCGGTTCCGGGCGTCCGGGTGCAGCACCTGGCCCGGTGCGAGCGCGACGGTGGCCAGCAGGGCGAGTGGCAAGTGGGGCTTCATGGGTGGATCAGAGGCGGTTGATGTCGGTTGCGACCGGGATGCCGCCTTGGCGGAACTTGACTTTGATCGAGTAGCGCTGCTCGCGCTCGATGTTGAGCGAGGAAAAGTTGGCGGGGATCTCGACCCCGACGTATTCGGAGCCCCCGGGAACTTCGACCTTGAGGCTCACGACCTGGCCGCGGTCCTGCGTCCAGCGGAGCTTCTCGTCGACCACCCCCTCGATCACATACTCGTTGCCGCGGAGTTGGTTGGCGTTCTCCAGCATGTCCTCCATCTCGATTTTCGAGCCGGCGATGGCGTCCGGCTTGCGGCCGAGGAACATTTTACCGCCGACGAAGGCGACGATGACGAAGACGGCCACCCCGATGAGGAGGCCCGGGTTGATTCCTGAACTGGCGCGGCGTGCCATGGTGTGAAAGGGTAAGGAGTGTTAAACGTGGGGCGAGGTCACAAGTTTCCACGATTTTACGGGAGATTCACGCCTTTTCTCGCTAGTCCCACTGATGCCGGCGGGCGCCGACCCATGCGGCGACCAGACCGGCGGCAATGTGCGCCACCAGCACGTAGATGCAGGCCTCGCGGCCCGAGAGCTCGGTGTCGATCACCTCTTTGACCGCGTAGAGCACCTTCGGCTCGAGCGCGCTGACGCTGCCGGACCACGCCCAGTAGGCGGAGATGAAGTAGCGGGTGACCGCCTCGACCGACTCCGGCAAGGCGAGCACGGCACCCGACAGAGGCAATTGAAAACCCACGAGATAGATCGAAAGCAAGGAGGCCTGCTCGGCGGTCCGCATCAGGGCCGAGATGCCGAGACAAATCGCGGTCATCGCGCCGTTGACCAGCAGCAGGAACAGGATGTGGCTCTCGAAGCCGCCGGTCCCGCCGCGGAACGGCGCGAACAAATTGACGAAGACCGCCATCCACAAGGACTGGGCCAGCACCAGGCAGGCGAGGAAAGTGACCTTGCTGGCCAGGTAGGCGGTCGGCCGCAGGCCGCCGAATTTCTCCTTCTCGAAGATCGGCCGTTCCCCGGCGATCTCCCGCGACGAATTGTTCGAAGCCATCAGCGACAGCAGGATGACCTGGAACATGATGATCCCGGAAATCGCCGAACCGACCCGCACTTGGCCGAGTTTTACCCTCTCGACTTCTTTATACTCCTCCAGCCCCCCCTGCCGGGTGTCCGAAAGATTGGCGATCTGACCGTTCGCGTTCTCCGAGAACAGGGTCACCAGCACCGGGAAGCACAGCAGGATGGCGAGCTGGAGGAAAACCTGGCCGCGGTCCCGGAAAAAGATCCGCCAGCGGCGCGAGAGCAGCGTGGTGAACTGGGTGAAGAAGCCCGGCGTGCGGATTTTCGCCAGCTCGGGCAGCGCTTCCTCGGGGTCCAGCAGCTCGGGTGCCGGCGGAAGGTGCAGGCTCCCCGATTCGATCAGCTTGGTCCGGTTCCGCTCCAGTTTGGTGTAGTAGGAATCGCGGTGCTTCATCCACGAGCTTTGCCAGCGCTCGGAAGTCTGGGTCGCGAGCTTCGGATAGACCTCCTCGGTGTCGTGGACCGAAAAATAGTGGGTCATTTGCTCCGGCGGCCCGTGGTAGGCGACCCGGCCCTCGTGCAACACCAGGATCGAATCGTAGAGCTCCAGGTGGGCCAGCGAGTGGGTCACCGACAACACGATCCGGCCTTCCCGCCGCGACAGGTCGTGCAGCAGGCGCACGATTTCCCGCTCGGACCGCGGGTCGAGCCCGCTGGTCACCTCGTCGCAGAGCAGCAACTTGGGATCCGACACCAGCTCCATCGCCAGCCCCAGCCGCCGCTTCTGGCCGCCGGAAAGCACCTTGACCTGGCGGTCGGCGATCGCCGCCAAGCCGGTCTCCTCGAGCACCCGGTCGATCCGCTGGTCGAGCTCTTCCAGGTCGCGGACTTTCACCCGCAGGCGGGTCGAGGCCTCGACCGACTCGTCGACGGTCAGCGGGTCATAGGCGATCGAGAACTGCGGCACGTAGCCGATCTCCGACGGATCGAGATCGCCCTCCTCCGACAGGTTGCGGCCTTCCCAGAACAGCGCGCCGGCGGATTCCGGGTTCAGTCCGGCGATCGTTTTGAGCAGCGTGGTCTTGCCGCAGCCGGAAGGTCCGACGATCGCCATGAAGTGCCCGCGCGGGATCTTGAGGTTGACCTTGTCGACGAGGTTGCTGGCCTCGCCGTCTTTTTGAATGGTGAAACAGACGTCCTGGAGTTCGAGCACGGTGGAGTGGGTGAATCGGATGGCTACGGAAGAAAGCGGTGGAATCCTGCGAGGGCGAGCAAGAAACGGTACCAATGCCCGCCCGGCCTACGCCAGGTGTTCTTCAAAGGGCGGCGAATCGAGGGTCCAGTGCAAGAGCAGCAGGACACCGAGCAGCATCAGGGAGCCGGTCGCATGGACGCCGAAGCCCGCCGGACTCCCGTTGATCGTGATGGCGTGAGCGGTCTCCAGCAGGGGAGCCGCCAACAACGCGGCGCAAACGAAATAGCCGACGCAGAAGGCCAGCACGGCCAGGGTCCGCCCCAAGGGGTAGCCCATCAAGATCCCGACGCCCGCGGGCAAGCACAGGAATCCTCCCGCGAGGACCAGGGCAGGCCCCCATCCGGACGAATCCCTCCAAGTCTCCAACAAGACACCGGAAAGTTGCCAACCGGAGAAGAACCCCGCGAGGCAGAGCAACAGGCAGATGAGAATGACACGCTTCGACACGGGCCGCAGACTAACGAAAACTGAAGCTCCCGTCTGCTTGAAAATCAAGGGAAGTCTCACTCCAGCGGCACGATCCGGATCGTCCCGGCCGGCTTCTTCATCGCCTCCGACAAGGTCGCGCCGACCGGCGCCGCGGGAGCGGCCGGGGTCTGGTCGAGCGCGCTTTTGAGGGCCCCTTCCACCAGTTGGCCGCAGTGGATCTTCATCGGCGGCAAGGGTCCCAAACCGCCGGTCAGGTCGTTGACCGAGAGTTCACGCGCCTCCTCGGCGGTTTTGCCTTTCAACAGCTCGGTCGCCATCGAGGCCACGGCGATCGCCGTCTGGCAGCCGAAGGATTGGAACGAAGCGCGGTCGATCACCCGCTTGCCGTCCTTTTCGGTGAATTTCAGCCACATCCGCAGCATGTCGCCGCAAGCCGGCGAACCGACCGTGCCGACCGCGTCGGCATCGGCGATCTCACCCTGGTTCTTCGGCGAGGCCAGCGCCTCGCGGACTTTTTCTTCGAAATCGCTCACGCCCCGACGATGCGGCACGCGGCCCGGGATTCAAGCGTGGGAAAAGTGAACCGCCAAGACGCCAAGGTCGCCAAGTTTTTGAGGGTGCCGGGAAAGGACGTTCGCTCCTCGTCCTTCCTCCATGGAAGTTCATGGCGAGCCTGCTCTCATCCTTTCCTTCATCCTTGGCGGACTTGGCGTCTTGGCGGTTCCCCTTTCTCAAGCCCGGGCTTGCCAAGCCGCGCCCCCCCGGAAAGTCTATCGGGGCCCACCCGGCACCCCGCGGCATGCATTTCCTGGGAATCGAAATCGGCCATGCCGCCACCCGCGTGGTGGCGCTGGACCTCGAAGCGGCAAGCGTCACCGCCGAGTCGGTGGCCGCCCATGCCTGGGTGGAGGGCCTGCCCGACGGCTACCGCGAACAGGACCCGGCGTCGTGGATCGCCGCCGCCGATCAGGCGATGCGCCAATGTCTCGCCGCCCTCGGCGACGCCCGCGGCAGCGTCGCGGGGATCGGCGTCACCGCGCCGAGCGGCGGGATGGTGGTGCTTGATGGCAGCAACCGCATCGTCCGCCCGGCCAAACTCGGCAGCGACCGCTCCGCCCAGCGCCAGGCCGACGAGATCGCGCGCGCCTTCGGCGGCGCGCCCGGCTTGATCGAGCTGGCCGGCAATCCGGTGGAAGCCGGCTCGCTGGCCGCCCAGTGCCTGTGGCTGAAACAGCACGAACCTTACCATTTCCAGCGCGCCGAGCGGCTGATGACCCCGCAGGATTTCATCGGCTACTGGCTGACCGGCGAGGCCGGCATCGAGGCCGGCTCCGCCGCGACCAGCGGCCTGTTCAACGTCCCGCAACGCCGCTGGAGCGCGGAACTGCTCGAATTCATCGACAGCCGCCTGTTCGACATGCTGCCGCCCGGCATTTCGCCCTCCCAGCCGCGCGGCCAGCTCCGCCCCGCGCTGTGCCGGGCCTGGGGTTTGCCGGAGGGCGTGATCGTCGCCCCCGGCTCCGGCGCCGCCGCCCTGTCCGCGTTGGCGGTCGGCGCCGCATCCGATGGCGCGGTGGTGGCCGACCTCTCCGCCGACGGCGCCTTGTCCGCCGTCTCCGACAAGCCGGCCGTCGATTTCCGCGGCGAGGCCGCCACCCTGTGCGACGCCTCCGGCCGCTGGCTGTCACGGCTCGGGATGTCGAACGCGGTGGCCGCCCTCGAACTCGTCCGCCGCCACTACGGCTGGTCCGGCGCGGAGTTCGAGCAAGCGCTCGAAAGCACCCCCGCGGGCTCCGACGGCCTGCTGTTCCTGCCCTACTTGCGCGGCGAGGCAACGCCGCGCCTGCCGGAGGCGACCGGCGTGCTCCACGGCATCACCCTCGACAATTTCACCCCGGGCAACCTCGCCCGCGCCGCCGCGGAAGGCCTCGCCCTCGGCTTCGGCTACGGCTTCAGCCGGCTGCGCGACCTCGGCTTCGAGCCGGCCGGCGTCCGCGTCGCCCGCGATGCCGGCCCCGCCTTCCAACAACTCCTTGCCGATGTCTTCGGCGTGCCGGTGGTCGCCGTCGCCGGCAGCGGCGGCCCGCTGCTCGGCGCCGCGATGCAGGCCGCCGTGGTGTATTTCCGGCTCAACGGCGAGTCGCTCGGCTTCGACGAGATCGCCGGCTACATCGTCACCGTTGACGACGCCACCCGCCGCGACCCGGATCCGCAGCGCCACGAATTCTATCAGGACCTGCTGGCCCGCCAGCAATACCTCGTCGAAACCCTCCACGCGGGAGGTTTCCTGTAATGGCCGGCAATCGCAGCGAAGTCCGCGAAAGCGGGAAGGCCACCTTGCTCGGTCTCGCCGCCGGCCGGCTGATGCAGGCGTGGTGCGCGACCTTGCGCTTCGAGATCATCGACCGCTGCGGACTGACCACGCCCGGCGGCATCCCGGGCCCGGTGATCTACTGCCTCTGGCATGGCAACGGGTTCACTCTGCCCGCTGCCTGGCAACGGGCCTGCGGCAAGCATCGCCGCGCGGTGGTCCTCGCCAGCGCCAGCCACGACGGCGCCGCCCTCGCGCGGGCCGTGAGCATCTTCGGCATCGGCTCGATCCGGGGATCCTCCTCGCGCCGCGGAGTCGCGGCCCTGATCGGCATGAGGAAAGCGTTGCGGGAGAACATCGACACCTGCATCACTCCCGACGGCCCGCGCGGCCCGCGCCACGTCGTGCAGGCCGGCATCGTCAAACTCGCCGAAACCAGCGGCGCGCCGATCGTCCCGATCCACGTCCGTTCCGCCTCCTGCCGCTCGGTGAAAACCTGGGACCACTTCGCGATTCCCGCGCCGGGCAGCCGGGTCCGCGTCATCTTCGACGAGGCGCTTGCGGTGCCGGCGGGGCTTTCGGAAGATGACTTCGAAGCGTGGCGCCGCCGCGTCGAAGAAACGATGCTCCGCGGTGCCGCCGAACCTTTTTGACCTACGATGAGTTCCGTAATTGATGGCAAGTCCGTCGCCGCCGCCGTCCTCGAGGAATGCCGCGCCGAGGTCCTCGAATTGATAGCCCGCGGCATCACCCCCGGCCTCGCGGTGGTGCTGGTCGGCGAGGACCCGGCGTCACAGGTCTATGTCGGCTCGAAGGTCCGCACCTGCGGCGACCTCGGGATTTACTCGCGCAAGATCGAGCTGCCGGCGGGCACGACCCAGGACGAGCTGCTCGCCGTGGTCCGCGAATTGAACGCCGACCCCGCGATCCACGGCATCCTCGTGCAAAGCCCGCCGCCGAAGCACATCGACGAGGATGCGGTGGTCCGCGCCCTCGATCCGCGCAAGGACGTCGACGGCTTCCATCCGGAAAACGTCGCCAAGCTGGTGCTCGAGGACCCGACCGGCTTCGTCCCCTGCACCCCCGCCGGCTGCATGCGCCTGCTCGCCGCCGCCGGCGTCAAGACCGCCGGCGCGGAGGCCGTGGTCATCGGCCGCAGCATGATCGTCGGCAAGCCGATGGCCCTGCTGCTCATGGCGAAAGGCGCGGACGCCACCGTCACCGTCGCACATTCCCGCAGCCGCGACCTGCCCGCCCTCTGCCGCCGGGCCGACATCGTCATCGCCGCCGTCGGCCGCCCGGAGATGGTCAAGGCGGACTGGGTGAAGGACGGGGCCGTGGTGATCGACGTCGGCATCAACCGGGTCGCGGACCCTTCCAAAAAGAGTGGTTTCCGATTGGTCGGCGACGTCGCCTACGCCGAGGTCGCGCCCAAGTGTTCCGCCATCACCCCGGTCCCCGGCGGCGTCGGCCCGATGACCATCGCGCTGCTGATGAAGAACACCCTGCAGGCGGCGCGGCAGCTTTCGGACTGCTGCGATCATTCGCAGCTCTCCGGATGAAGGGTCAGGCGGTCCGTTCCGGCGCGACGCGGCGGTCCCGGAAGGTCGCCTCTTGCAAGCCGCAGGCCCTCGGACTGCTGCGATCATTCGCAGCTCTCCGGATGAAGGGTCAGGCGGTCCGTTCTGGCGCGACGCGGCGATCCCGAAAGGTCGCCTCCACCCACGGGAGCAGTCAGCCCCACCCTCCACTCAAAGAGCTGCGAATCATCGCAGCAGTCCAAAAGCGGCGGCGCCGCGGTCAACCGTCGAAGTCGTCCCAGATTTTCAGCCGGTCGATTTTGAAACGCCGGACCGACTCGACGAAGCTCCTTGGCGCGTGGCTCTCGAACCACGCGGCGCTGCACCACTTGTATTGATTCGCGTGATCCACCAGCCGGTGTCTCACCGGATTCTCGTTCACATAACGCAGTCGGGCGAGATACGAAGTCTGATGGGTGATATGGCTTTCCCTAAAGTTCATCCAGACCCGGCGTCCTGGCGCCCCGGACAACCCATTCACTTGAATCGCCGCCCGCCGGTGAAACTCGGTCAACCAGGTCCGCAAGCTCTCCCCGCTTCCCTGCGGAGAGTCGGCGAGGAAATGATAGTGGTTGGATAGAACGGCCCACGCGCGGATCTGCCAACCGAATGCCTTGGCGGTCTCGATCAGTAAGCCGGTGACCGCATCCAGCTTCTCCGGGGAGTCGAAGATCCGTTGCCGATGGTAACAGGACGCCGTGACGAAATAGCTCCCGCCCTGCAGGATCCAATGCGGCGGGGCATGGGGCCATGGGGGCGTCCTTTCCGACATATCCCGGGAAACTGCCCATCTCGCCGTGGCCTGTCGAGCCATGATCGCCGCAGGCCCTCGGACTGCTACGATCATTCGCAGCTCTCCGGATGAAGGGTCAGGCGGTCCGTTCCGGCGCGACGCGGCGGTCCCGGAAGGTCGCCTCCGCCCACCGGGGAAGCCCGCCCCACCCTCCATTCAAAAAGCTGCGAATCATCGCAGCAGTCCAAGAGCGGCTGCGCCGCGGTCATCCGGGCAGCGTCGTCCTCAACAACACGACATCCCCTTCCGCCCGCACCTTCCCCCCGCCCCGCGGCAGCAGAAAGAAATCCCCCTTCCCGAACCGCGCACTCCCGCAGGTCACCTCGCCCTCCGCCACCGAAAAAATCGAGAACCGCCCCGCCTCCCGGTTGCCCGCGCTTTCTCCCGCCGCCAGCACCAGCTTCTCCACCCGGAAGTGTTCGCACTCCGCGATCACCGTCCCCTCCGGCGGGTCCATCCCGGGCTCGAAGTCCGCGAAGTCGATGCTCGCCAGCGATTCCCCGACATGCAGCTCGCGCGGCTTGCCATCCAGGCCCAGCCGGTTCCAGTCGAACACCCGGTAGGTGGTATCGCTGTTCTGCTGGATCTCATGGATCAGCAATCCCGCGCCGATCGCGTGCAGCCGGCCCGACGGGATGAAAATCGACTCCCCCGCCTTCGCTTCGATCGCGTGGACGCATTCCGCCACCGTCCCCTCCCCGACCGCCTTTTCAAAATCCCCGCGCGTCACCCCGTCTTTCAAACCCACATACAACTTCGCCCCCGGATCCGCCGCGGCGATGTACCACATCTCGGACTTCGGCTCCCCCCCCAGACCGGCCGCGCGATCTTCCGGCGGATGGACCTGGATCGACAGGTCGTCCCGCGCGTCGAGCACCTTGATCAGCAGGGGAAAGCGCCCGCTGTCCGGCAGCCCGTCCCCGAAAATCTCCGCGCGCTGTTCCGTCCAGAGTTCGTGCAACGTCCTTCCCGCGAACTCCCCGCCGCGCGCCACCGACTGCTCCCCGTCCCGGTCGACGATTTCCCAGGACTCGCCATAAGGAGCTCCGTCCGGCAGCCGGCGGCCATACTGACGTTCCAATTCGCGCCCGCCCCAGACGCGCTGCATGTAAAGCGGTTCGAAAACAATCGGTTCCATGAGCGCCCAGCCTGCCCCAAAACCATCCGGCCGCAAAGCCCCGGGTAAGACAACACGCGCGGACAGAATGCAGAATACTAAAGAATTACGGATTTTTAACGATTCGAAATCGATCTTGCCCCTCCGGCCCTTGGAAGGGATGCTTGCCGGGGAGAATTCCGGCATGGCAAAGAGCGACAACCGCAAGCGGGGCGAGGTGCCCGAACCACCCAAATGGTCGAACGAGGTCGTCGGAATCGTCTTGATTTGCGCCGGCCTGCTGGCGTTTCTTTCGGTTATATCCTTCACGGCCAGCGACTTGCCAGCGGACTGGACGAATTGGACGGAAATCTTCGGCAAGAACAATCAGAACCTGATCGGCGGCATCGGGGTGGCCCTCGGCTTCATCCAGCTCTCCCTCTTCGGGGCGGCCGGCTACATCGTCCCCGTCGCGCTGATCTGGTTCGGCGTCGCCAAACTGGTCTTCGACGCCCGCTTGTGGCCGCGGACGATGATCGGCTTCATCATCCTCACCCTCAGCGGTGCCGCCTTCATGCAGGCGTGGCACGGCGGCGACCGGGTCGAGGTGTCCCGCCACGCCGGCGGCGTCACCGGCTTCCTGCTCGGGAACTACCTGTTCCTCCCCCTGCTCAACCAGATCGGCTCGATGCTGCTGCTCGGGGCCACCTATCTGGTCGCGTTGATTTTGCTCACCGGCCAGCGACCGGTCAGCTTCGTCAAGGGCTGCTCGCGGATGCTGGCCAACGGGGTCGCCCGCTTCCGTGAACGGCGCGAGGAATCCCAGGTCCAGGCCTCCAAGGAGGATCTGCGCGCGGCCGAACGCGAGCGGGAGCGCGAACGCCGCCGCAAGGAGCGCGAAACCGCCAAGGCCGCCGCCGAGGTGCCCTCCGATCCCCAGCAGGAACTGCCGCTGCGCGAAACCCCCGCGCCGCAGATCATCGACTCTTCCCAACGCCGGGTCGACGCTCCCAAGCCCGGCGAGCGCCCCTTCGAACGCAAGCCGGCACCCGCGGGCCACCTTTCGCTCTCCACCGCCGGCTTCGAGGACTACGACCTGCCGGGCTTCGACCTGCTGGATCCCGCCGACGAGGTCGAGGCGCCCGAGGCCAACCGCGACGAACTGCTCGCCACCCAGCGGATCATCGTCGACACCCTGCGCGCCTTCGGCATCGAGGTCACCCCCGGCGACATCACCCGCGGCCCGACCATCACCCGCTACGAGATCTACCCTTCCACCGGTCTCCGCGTGTCCCGCATTTCCCAGCTCGAGGCCGACCTCGCCCGCGCCACCTGCGCCGAGCGGATCAACATCCTCGCCCCGATTCCCGGCAAGGACACCGTCGGCATCGAACTCGCCAACTCGCAGAAAGTTTCCGTGCCCCTCCGCGAACTCCTGCAAGACCCGGAGTTCCGCTCGGCGAAGAAGAAGATCCCGCTGGCCCTCGGCAAGGACGTCTACGGCAAGACCGTCATCGGCGACCTCGCCGCGATGCCCCACCTGCTGGTCGCCGGTGCCACCGGTTCGGGCAAGTCGGTCTGCATCAACTCGATCATCGCCTCGATGCTCTTCAAGTTCGGCCCCGACGAGCTGCGCTTCATCATGGTCGACCCGAAGGTCGTCGAGATGCAGATGTACAACAAGCTGCCGCACCTCGTGGTCCCGGTCGTCACCGATCCGAAGAAAGTCGTCGCCGCGCTCAAGTGGGTGGTCAACGAGATGGAGAAGCGCTACCGGGTCTTCGCCAAGACCGGCGTGCGGAACTTCGACGCCTTCAACGCCCGCGTCCGCCCTGAGAAGACCGAATCCGCCGCCGGCGCCGGGGAGGAAACGCCGCCGTGGAACGCCGACGAGGAAATCGACATGGAGTCGATCGAAGCGATCGCCGCCGCCCTGGAATCCGGCGAGCTCGGTGCCGAAGCGGAGGAAGACGAGCTGCCGATCGAGGAGGACAAGATTCCCGACCGCTACCCGTACATCGTGGTGCTGATCGACGAGCTCGCCGACCTGATGCAGACCGCGCCGGCCGACGTCGAGATGTGCATCGCCCGCATCGCGCAGAAGGCCCGCGCCGCCGGCATCCACCTGATCATCGCCACCCAGACGCCGCGCGCCGACGTGGTCACCGGCATCATCAAGGCGAACATTCCCTGCCGCATCGCGTTCCAGGTCTCGTCCGCCCTCGACTCGCGCGTCATCCTCGACAGCAAGGGCGCCGACAAGCTGGTCGGCAAGGGCGACATGCTCTATCTTCCGCCCGGCTCGGCGAAACTCGAGCGCTCGCAGGGGGCCTTCGTTTCCGATGAGGAGGTCGAGCGCCTGGTCAACCACTGCGCCGCCCAGGCCTCGCCGAACTTCGAAAGCGACATCCAGCGCTCGATCGACAACGGCGGCGACGAGGGCGAGGACGAGGATGATGTTTCGCCGGCCGACGAGGAACTCATCATGCGCTGCATCGAAGTCGCGCGGCAGGAGCAGAAGTGCAGCACCTCGCTGCTCCAGCGCCGCCTGCGTCTCGGCTACACCCGTGCCGCGCGGATGGTTGACATTCTCGAAGCCCGCGGCGTCGTCGGCCCGGGCGACGGGGCGAAGCCACGCGAGGTGTTCTTGAAATAGGTCCTCCCGCGTCGCGTGCGCAGGGGCGGCAGGCTTCAGCCGGCGGGAGCGGGATCTCCGCCGCGTGTCACGGCACGACCACCCGGAACCCGAGGTCCGGCCGCCGCAGGCCCTGGTTGGCGGTCCACTCGCGGGCGCCGGCCCCGGTGGAGGGCTTCAGGAACGAACCGCCGACAATCACCCAGTTCGCCTCGCCGAGCGGGTTGGCGGGGTTGACCGCCCGGCTGGCGGTCCACTCGGCGACCGAGCCGGCCATCCCGTGCAGGCCGGCCGGGGTGCGATCGGTCGGCGGGGCTTCCTGGACCGGCCCCCAGCCGGCCGGGCGCAAGGTCGCCGGATCGCTCAGCTGTTGGCGGAGCGCGGCCACCCATTCCTCCTGGGTCGGCAGACGGCAGCCCTTCCACTCGCAATAGGCGGCGGCATCCCACCAATCGACATTGACGACCGGGCAATCCTTGCTGATCGGACGGCCTTGCCATTGGCCGCCGGATTTCATCGCGGCCAGCATTTCCGCCCAGCCGTCCGGCTGGTGACCGGCCTTGTCCGCCGGCTGGCTCGCGTGATCGTAGGTCGTCTGCTGGTCGGCCGGCAGCCGGTCGAGCGCTTCCAAAAACGCCCGGTATTCCCCGACCGTCACCTCGTGCCCGGAAAGTTTGAACGCGGCCACGCTCGCCGAGCCGCCATCGGGGCCCGGGTATTCGCCCGCCGCCACGCTCACCGGCGCGGGCAACGGGACCGCCGCCTTGCCGCCGTTCTTGCCGCCCAGGACGATCACGCCGAAGCCGATCACCCCCACCAGCGCGGCCAGCCCGAAGACCAGCGGCAAGGGCGACTTCCGCGGCAAGGCGCGGGCCGTCTGCGGCGCGGCCGCGGCCGGTGCCTCGGCGAGTTGCTGCTCGATCTGCTCCGCATACGAGCGGACTTCCGGCCAGGTCAAGGTGCGGTCCAGCCCCTGGCCGCGCATCCAGGCGAGCACCGTCAGCATGCGCGAGGCGCCGGGACGACCGTCCGCCACCAGCGGCGGCAAGGTTTCGCCCAAGGTATGAATGTCGCCGGCCGAGCGCTGAGGATCGCGCGCGCCGGCCCGCGCCAGATTGACCAGGCGGACGACGCCGTGGGAGTCGAGATACACGTCGGCCGGCCCGAGCGGCGCGGTGGCGGTGCCGGCGGTCTCCATCGGCAGCGCCGCCTCCGCGATGCGCCGCAGGACATGCGCGACCTGCACCGGCTTCAAGGCCTCGCGCGACTTCATGCGCTCGGCCAGCGAGGCCCCGGGCAAGCGCTCCAGCGCGGCGAAGCATTGGCCGGGCGTCGACACCGCCTCGTACACCGAGCCGATCAGCGGATGGTCGACCGCCGCCTGGGCGCGGATGTCGGCGAGGAATTCCTCCCGCCGCTCGAGCGCCGCCGGCTTGAGTTCGATCAGCAGCACCGGCCGGCCGATCGATGCCTGCTCGGCCAGCCAGGTCAGGGTGGTGGGGCTTTCCGCCAGGAACTGGTCGAGGCGGTAGTCGCCCAGCAGGGTGCCGGCGCGAGAGCGGGAATCGTCCATGAGGTCAATTTTCAGGCAAGGGAGGAAACGAGCCGTCGGGATTGATGAGATCCGGCATCTCCGGGATGATATCGCCCTCGCGGGTGGGCAACAGCGGATTGTAGGGGTCGATCTCGATCATGTCCTCGGTCAGGAACTGCGGCAAGTCGTCACCCGGCCGGCCCTGCGTCGCGGGCCGCGAGGACAGGTGGCGCGGCCAGGCGAAGCTGTCGATCACCTCGCCCTTGTAGTAAACCTCGACCGTCTGGCCGTAGTAGCGGCGCTTGCCGAACAGGTGGTCCTGCTGGAGTTCCTGCGGCGGCAGGATGTAGGTCACCCGCAGCAATTCCTCGCCGCCGACGAAATCGAACTCGCCGCTGACCCACTCGTAAAGCGTCTCGCAAAGCCCTTCCGCGGCCGGCTGGATCTGCTTCCTGCCCTCCCGCATGGTGGAGTCGAAAAAGTTCACCCGGACCTCCAGGTCGTCGGCCGCGATCTCGGTGCCCGGCGCGGCCTGGACCGGCACGGTGACGATCACCCGCTCGCCATCGTCGAGGTTGTCGTCGGGAAAAATCCGCGGCCGGCCGAGCGCCAGTTCGCCGCGCAGGTCGGCCGGCATCGAAATCCCGTCACGGATTTTCGCCGCGGCCAACGGATAGAGCGCGCCGGCCCCGGTCGTGCCGAGAGCCATCACCTGAAGGTAGGCGTCCGAGGCCTGGTCGGCCAGCCGGGTGTCGAAGGCGGCCATCGTTTCGTAGACCATGCCGGTTTCGTAAAGCACGCTGGGTTCCCCCGGCGCGAGCCGCTGGGCTTCTTCCAGTTTGTTGAGGGCGCTGGCCATGTCGTCCGCCAGCCGGGCCTTGCGGGCTTCCTGCACCAGCCGCTCCACCACCGGATCGGCGATCGGCGGGGCGGCCAGCGGGCGGGCCGGCGGCAGCGGCGTCGGCTCGGGCGGCGGCAAGGCCGGCGGCGGCGAGGCCGGGGCGACCGCCACCACTTCCTTGGCAGGCTTCGGCGGCGTGGCCGCGACGGTCACGATCCGGGTCACCACCTTTTCCTCGACCCGGACCACCTGCGCCCGTTCCACCCGGACCGCCACCGCCACCCCGGCGACCAGCAACTGGGCGAACGCGAGGAGCCCCAGCATCCAGCAGGAAAGCCGGAAAACGAGATGTGGATGACGAACCCGCTTGGCCATGAGCGACAAACTACGGGGCCGCACCGGAAGACGCAAGGCGGGAGGTCTCCGAGTGACTGACGATTGAGGATTGTTGATTTTTGATTTTTGAAGTCATGAAATCGACTCACCTCCTCAGCCACTCGCAAATCCTCGATCCTCAATCGTCCCTCCGATCGGCTGAAACGCCCGATTCCTTTGTGGCCAAACCCGTCTGGACTCTTGCCCGCGGCCTCCTAAAGTCCGCCTCCCATGTCCGTCCGCACGCGCTTCGCCCCCTCGCCCACCGGCTACCTCCACGTCGGCGGCGCCCGCACCGCCTTGTTCAACTACCTCTTCGCCCGCAAGCACGGCGGCACTTTCGTCCTGCGCGTGGAAGACACCGACGCGGCCCGCAACACGCAAGAGGCCCGCGACGCGATCTTTTCCGGCATGACCTGGCTCGGTCTCGACTGGGACGAAGGCGAAGGCAAGGGCGGCGGTTTCGGCCCCTACAACCAGAGCGAGCGGCAGGAACACTACGACCGCTGGTTCGAGGTCCTGCGCGAGAAAGGCCGCGTCTATGAGGACGACGGTGCCTGGCGCTTCCGCTTCGAGCGCAAGCCGGTGACGATGCGCGATCTGGTCTGCGGCGAGGTCACCATCGACTACCGCGACGAGTCGAACACCCCCGACATGGTGATCCGCCGCTCCGACGGCTCGTATGTGTTCCACTTCGTCAACGTGGTCGACGACCTCGAGATGAAAATCAGCCACGTGATCCGCGGCGAGGACCACCTGATGAACACGCCGAAGCATTTGCAGCTGTTCGAAGCGCTCGGCGCTCCGGCCCCGCTCTACGCGCACATTCCGCTGATCCTGAATCCGAACGGCTCCAAGATGTCGAAGCGCGACCTCGGCGCGGCGGTCGGCGATTACCCGAAGCAGGGCTTCATCGCCCCCGCCGTGGTCAATTTCATCGCCCTGCTCGGCTGGTCGCCGAAGTCGGAGGACGAGATCTTCACGCTCAAAGAACTGGTCGACCGCTTCTCGCTTGAAGCCGTCAACCGCTCGCCCGCCCGCTTTGATCCGGAGAAGTGCGCGTGGGTCAATCAGCAGCACCTGCTGAAGCTCGCGCCGGAAGCCTTCGCCGAAGCCGCCGAGCCCTTCGTCGCCGCCGCCGGCCTCCCGGTCGACGAGCGCTACCCCGCGATCGCCGCCCTGGTCCGCGAGAAAGTAAGACTCTTATCGGAGGTCCCCGCCGCGATCGGCTTCCTGCTTGCCGACGCCTTCGAGTTCGACCCTGAAGCCGTCGAGAAGGTGAAAGCCAACGCCGCCGCGAAGGGGCTACTCGCCGCGCTGGCCGGCGACTTCGCCGCGCTGGCCGAGTGGTCCGCCGACGACGCCAAGCACCAGATCGGCGACACCGCCAAGGCCGCCGGCGCCAAGCCCGGGCAGCTGATGTTCCCGGTCCGTGTCGCCCTCAGCGGCAAGTCCGGCGGGCCGGATCTCGGCGACATCCTCGGCCTGCTCGGGCGGGAGAGATGTGTGGCGAGATTGAAGGCTTTCTCGGAAATCCTGTAATGGGCGGACAATTCGTCACGGGAATGGAGTGTCGCGACATGGGAATGGAGTGTCGCGCTCATCGCGCGACATGGCAACGGTCGGGCGCTTTCCAAGCGCCCGACTTCGCGTGGCACCCCGTCGCCCGGGCGGCAGAATGCCGCCGGCCCGTTGTCATGTCGCCTTCAAGGCGACACTCCATTCCGATCCGTCGCCTTCAAGGCGACACTCCATTCCGATCCGTCGCCTTCAAGGCGACACTCCGGTCGGGGCCGACCTCCTTGCGCGACCGCCTTGCGCGACCCCCTTAAGGAGTGTGGACCTGTGGTCAACACGACGTCGACGGCACGTCGACACCTCCTTGCGGGGACGCCCCGGCTGATGGCAGGGCACCGGGGACCCCGCGGCGGACTGAAGATCCGCGGTCCCGGCGGGGAGGCGGCCCTGCCGACGAGCAAGCTTCGCGCGGGATCAGGGCAGCTTGGTCGCTTGATAGTACAGCACCTTGCCTTCAAGCGCGCTGCCCGCGGCATCGCGCAACGACGCGAGATCGACCTGGTGGATCGCGCCCTCTTTCGCCTCCAGCGCGATAACCAGCTCGCGGCCGTCGGCACTCGCCTTGGCCCCTTCGATCGCCACCGTCGCCTCGTCCGTTTTCGGCGAGCCGTAAGCCTGGTGGTAGAGGTAACTGTAGCGCTTGACCTTCACGCCTTCCAAGCCCCCCTTGAGCGGCTGGCTGAAGGTGATTCGCAGCACCTGACGCTCGCCGGCCTTCTCCAGCTTCACCGCTTTCACCGTGAACAAGGAATCAAGCCCGGACGGCGTGATCTTCACCAGCCCCTCCGCGCCGGCCCACGACAGGTGGGTCTTGCCGACCCACAGCGCGCCGTCCTTGCCGAAGGCGAGCCGGTGGTTGCCGTTGCCGAGCGGCGTGCCGTCGAACATCGGGATCAGGGTGCCCTGGCGGAAGCCGCCGACGTCATCGGGCAGGTAGCGGACCATCCGGTTCTGGTTCATCTCGCCGATCAGCACCTGGCCGGCGAAGGGGCCCCAGGATTCCGGGAAAGGGACCGGCTGGGTCGGCGAGTTCGCCAGCTCGCCCTGCGGGAAACGCGCGCTCTCCTTGACCCGCATCTTTTCGAGCTCCGCCACCGGCAGCTTGAGCGGATCGCCCTGGTCCCAGCCCTCCTGCCAGACCAGCGAGGCGGGATGACCGTGGAAGCCGCCCTGTTCCACGACATGCAGCGGCGAGGTGCCGCGCCAGTCGCCCTTGGGCGGCTCGGGCGGCACCGACAGCCAGCTGGTGCAGTTCCGCGCCACGCCCGGCGAAATGGTCGACATCAAGC
>CAMCYK010000121.1 GCA_945883695.1 Akkermansia muciniphila
CGATCAACGAACTCCGCCAAGTCCTTGTTTCAATCCGCGCCCCTCATGCGAGGGGCGACTCGTCCGCTTGGTCCCTCGCGCCGTCCTTGTTGAGTTTCAATCCGCGCCCCTCATGCGAGGGGCGACCGCGCGACCTTGTAGGTCTTTCACCCGTAGGGAAAGAACCGAATGCTCCGCGAACGTGTGCCGATCAGGGCTTTGCGGCACCGGGGTTCGGTGGCTTTACGATTTCAAAGATCTAACAACCAGTGCGTTGGGTGCCTCCGCGAACCTCCCGGGAATTTCATGATCCCTTGGGGTTCGCGACGGCACTGACCGCTTTCAAGCTTCCGACAGTGTGGACGGCCAACTCTCAGACGACAAGCGTCCCGTCCACGTCGTAGCCGTCTTTCGCTCCGTGGTGCTCCACTTTGTGATGCCAGTTGGAGCCGAGGTGGTAGAACCTGACGCTGTCGGTCTTGAGATCGACAATCTCCAACAGCTTCGCACGAAGCGCCACCAGTTGCGCCGGGTCGACCTTGCACTCGAACACGGAGTTCTGGACCCGTTGGCCGTAGTCGAGGCAAGTCTTCGCCACTCGCCGCAACCGGGATTTTCCCAGCGGGGTGACCGTCGATACATCGTAGGTGATGAGAACGTACATGGCCGTTTATTTGGCGAGGAAGGCGGGATAGGCATCGAGGTCGCCCCGCAAGTGGCGGGCAAGCAAACGGGCCTGGAGGTGGGGGAGCAGACCGATGGTCGTCTTCTCGTCGAGGAAGGGGTGCTGGATCTCGTCCTGCTTTCGCTCCTGCCAGGCGGTGAGCACCTTTTTCCGGGAGTCTTCCTTCAACAGGACGGCACCGCTTTCCTTGGTCTCGAAGTCGGTGCTGTCGATTTGCTTGCGATTGAAGAGCGACAGGGCAGTACGGTCCGCCAGGACGGCGCGGAATTCCTCCATCAGATCCAGTGCGAGAGACGGCCGGCCGGGACGATCCCGGTGGAGGAAGCCGCACTGGGCATCGAGGCCGCAACTCTCCAACGCGCTGCGGCAGTCGTGCATCAGCAAGCTGTAGAGGAAGGAGAGCAACGCGTTGACCGGATCCAGCGGCGGCCGACGCGAGCGGCCTGTCATCACGAGCGCCGGATCGTGATGGACCATCAGATGGGGAAAGACGGCGAAATAGGTGGCCGCCGCGTCGCCTTCGATGCCGCGCAGCGAGTCGAGACTGGTGGCACGGGTCGCCAGGAGGATCCGGACCTGGAGGAAGTCGGCCGCCTGGAGCAGGGCGCTGGCACGGGCCGGATCCTTGTCGCCGTGGTCCCGCGCGGCACGCATCAGGACGTGGCGGGAGTTCGCCAGCTTGGCCGCGATCATGTTGGTCGCGATCGCCACCGCTGCCGGCTCGTGGTCGGCGCGGCGGTATTGCTCGCGGCGCAGCAGGATGTTGCCGCTGGTAAAGCCGTTCGTGCTGGCGAGAAACTTGCCGTGCGGGGTGTGGAAGGACAGGGCGACCTTGGCCTCCGCGCAGGCGGCCATCAGCGAGGCGGAGGCGGAGATGTCCCAGCCGAAGCAGGCGATGCCGTCCAGGTTGTGCAGCGGCACCCGCAGCTTGGACTCGCCTTCGTGGCGGACTTCGATGGCCGCGCCGTCCTTGCGGAGATAGGCACCTTCCAAGGTGACGAACAGGGTGTTGAGGTGGCGTTTCACGGGGCGGGGGATGGGAGGTTGGAGTGGAACCAGGCCGCCGCGCCCTTCTTAAAGCGGAGGGCTTTCGGCTGGCAATGGTCGATCAGGGAACAAGCGTCGCAGCGGCGGGGATCGTACTCGGCCAGAGGCGTCGTCCCGGCGGTGAAGCAGGCGTGCACGGCCGCCGCCGTGGATTCCACGAGCTGTTTCAGCTCGCGATCGAACTCGACCTCCGTCCGCCGGTGGCGTTCGCCGTAATAGAGCGCGCCGCGGGTCACCTCGATCCCGAGCATTTCCTCCAGGCAAAGCGCTTGCGCGCAGAGTTGCACCTCGTCGGCTCGATGGGCTTTCGGTTTGCCCCGCTTGTACTCCACCGGCAGAACCCGGCCGTCGGCGTGGAATTCGACGATGTCACATTGGCCGGAAATTCCCAGCCGCAGCGAGCGCACCGGCATTCCGCGGGTGATCCGGACGCCCGGGCGCGACTCGTCCGGGCCGTCGTGAGCCCGGGCGTGCATGACTTTTCCCTCGGCGGTGAATTTGTTTTCCGCCCAAGCCTGCTCGACATGGATCAGCGCGCACTGCCGCGGGCAATACAGCCAGTGCTGGAGCGCGGAGATGGCAATGAGCTGGTCCTCGTCGTGCATGGGGGGAAGACTCAGGACCTCAAGACGCAAGAGGGAAGATGAACGCGGAATCAATGTTTTACCCGACGGCCTTTCTGGGTGAGGCGATAGCGTTGCACCGGGCTGCGCGGTGAATCGGGATCGGTCATTTCGATCCAACTCTGAGCCAGCGCCGGGTTCAGATAGTTTTTCCGGAATGCAGGCCGGTGCTTCAACCCGAGGCGTTGCATCAGCTCGGCGCCAGGAACCTCCTCGCCGGCCGCCAGGTGCCGGAGCAGCGACTTTACTTGGTCGCTTACTTGGTCGCTTACTTGGTCGCTGGGAGGAAGTGCTTCTAGCGCGTCGTGGATCGCGTTCAGCATGAATTCCACGAAGGGGGTGGCCTCCGCCAGCCGGTCGGCGGCTCCGAGTGCCGCGTAGTATTCCGACTGTCGCTCGCTGATCAGGCTTTCCACCGGCAGCCAGGCCAATTCCGCGTGCCAGGAGGCCAGCGCGAGGGATTGCCATA
The DNA here is from genome assembly GCA_945883695.1 of Akkermansia muciniphila. Lineage (GTDB taxonomy): Bacteria > Verrucomicrobiota > Verrucomicrobiia > Verrucomicrobiales > Akkermansiaceae > Haloferula > Haloferula muciniphila_A. Next base: position 2,804 of record CAMCYK010000121.1, read on the forward strand.
GCCTGCCCATCCTGCCGTTACCGTCGGAGAAGGGGTGGATGAACTCAATCTCGTAATGAAGCACCGAGCTGGTGATGAGAGGATGGTGGTCGGTCGTTTCCAGCCAAAGGAAGAGATCCCGGGTCAGGTGCTCAACCCGGTCGGCAGGCGGTGCCATGTGAACAAGTTGGCTGCCACGGTAGATGCCGACCCCGCCATGGCGGAAGACACCGGGATCATCGACCAGCGCCCGCATCATGATGCCGTGGGCGGCGAGGAAACCCTCGACCGAGGCGGCCTTCCAATCGCTGAAGCGGTCGTAGCACTCGATGGCATTGCGGACTTCCTGGATTTCACGCGGCGATCCCAAGACGCGTTTGCCTTCGAGGATGGCGGTGACCTGATCGAGGCTGAGGCTGTTGTTCTCGATCGCCAGCGAAGCCTGGATGGTACGGATGCGGTTATCCCGGCGCAACCGTGGGGAGACCGGACCTTCGCCGGACCAGCGGCCCACTTTCTCGCAGATCTCTGCCACCAGGGAAAGGATCCGGGGCGTGAGAGTGACGGGTGGTGATTGGGGTTTGCGCATCGGCAGGGTCATTCGTCCAAGTGGTCCATGCCAAAGCCGACCGCCTTGATGATGGCGTGCGCCAGGAAGTCGAGGGAGTGGCTTGCCGGGCTCTGGATCTCGGCGTTCCTGGCGCGGTGGTGGATTTTGAGGAGGAGGGATTTCATGGGGTGTGCCGTCTTTCTTACTCCGCGAGAATCTGCTGCCAGCGTTCCATCGGAACGAATACCGGTCCGGCCTGGCCGGGCTGGGTCTCGTCTTCTTGGACCCACCAGCCACCGGCGAGGGTTGCGAGGTCACGGAAATACTTCGACATGGTCTCCGCGACCTCGAATCGGCTGAACAACTTGTGTCCGTTGAAAGCCATGTCCCAGACTTCGAACTCCAACCCTTCAATCCACGCTTCGGCGTAGAATTCCTGCGAGAGCAGTTTCATCCGGAACAGCAGCACTTCCGAGGCGAGCGCCGCCCGGCTGATCATGCCGTCCGAAGGGTCGAGGTCATCGCTCATGGCTTAGATGCGGCGGATGAGGGCGATGCCGTTGCCGAGATCCTTGGATTCGCCGGGCTTGACGAAGTCGTCGAGCGGGATGCCGTCGAAGGTGATGCGGCTGGCGTAGTCGGAGAACTTGCGAGGCGGTTTGCCATTCTCGGCCGGAGTGTCCTCGAAGGACTCGATCTTGAGCCGGTCGAAAAGAGAGTGGCTGGGTGCCTTGCCGAGTTGGTTCTCGTGCTTGAAAACGAGTAGGCCTCGTGGAGCCATGCTGCCGGCGGGTCGTGCGGCGGATTGGTCGAACTGGAACGCGTTCTCGAGGGCGTGGAAGAAGAGTTCGAGGTCTTTGTCTTCGGAAAATCCGGTTTGCTCGGCGAGGAAGGGGTTTACGAAGCCGTGGGTCTGATAGAGCGCGTAAGGCACGGTGAACTTTCGGCCCATGGTGCGGTTGTCGCCTTGCTGGGCCTCGGCTTCCTTCTCGGTGGCGACGGCCATGCGGGTAATGGCGTGTTCGCTGATGACAATCGGGTCAATGGAGCGGGAGAAGCCGAGCTGAATCGGGCCGCGCACCTGCCCGCAGTTGACGGCGAGGCTCATCACGGCGCCGAAGGTGCGGACGTCGTAGAAGTTCTGGCACATCCATTGGCGGGCGGCTTCGACTTCGTCGCCGCTGCCTTTGCGTTTGCCGGCTTTGGTTTCGCTCTGCTCGACGCCCTTCTCCTTGATGGCTTGATAGGCCTTTTCATGGGCGCGGATGAGGACGCCCTTTTCTTTGACGTAGATGTCGTAACCGGGCGCGTCTTTTTTGACGACTTCCACGAAATTACGGACCTTGCGTTTGATGCAGACGTCGGTGATGAGGCCTTGGCCCGATTCGGTGTCAACGCGGGGAAGATTGCCAGCATCCGGGTCTCCGTTGGGGTTGGCGTCGGAGGCTTCGAAGAGGTAGATGAAATCGTAGCGGTGGGTCATGGTGAGATAATTGTGAGTGGTTTGAGATGGATTTAGGAATTGTTGGCGTCAGTCGGTTCAATGGGTTCGGCTTCCCCATCCTTGGGTTTACTCGGGTAAAAGGCTTTTCGCTGATGGTAATATCCGAGCGCGAATTGAGCCTGATTCTGGAGATTGAGGTGAGCGGGAAAATCGGTCAGGCAGTCGATGATGTTCTGGCAGAGGATTTCCCTGCCGTTCTTGCGCTTTGAGGCATTGTCCGAGCCAATCTTTGAAGCCCATTCTGACTGCGCTTTACCGAGGTGATTGGGATACATCCGCAGAAGACGCCCGAAGACGGCGCGCGGGGTGGCCGAGGCGCTGGAATAGAAGCGGTCGCGGATGGTGGCATTGATGTTCGGGAGTGCGTCCTGTTGAGTTTTTTCGAGGACCGCAAACAGCCGGCCGAGGAGATAGCCGGGGTTGGTGCTGGTTTCGTCTAACATGATGGTGATGGGGTTATGATGGTTGCGGATGAGCCAGGCTTTGAGAATGGAAGCTTTGAAGTAGCTGACATCGCGTTCAGCTCTGATGCGATTGAGGACGGTCGTGACCAAAGAGGCGGGGTAGTCGGTGCCGAGGAGAATGGACCTCATGAGGCCGCCTCCGAGCAGGGGTGGAATCCCGTCCGCTTCCCGGGCGGTCTGGCGGAGAATCTGGTAGGACGAAAGGTGGACGGGTTCTGGATTGTTGGAGTTGGTCTCATCCCATTGTCGCACCAGTTCGAGCTGGTTGAGGTGAAGTTTGAGATTGCCTATGAGTTCTCCGAGTTGGCCAGTGTGCCAGAATCGGACGGAGAGCCGCGACGCGTTGGGGGAAAGCCCAAGAATGTAATAAGGCACCTTGGCGTCGCCGAGCTCGTCACTGCCTAAGGTGCCGCGTGCGATCTTTCCGAGGATTTCGTGGACCCTCTGTTTGGTGCGCGTGTCTTCCGCATCGGGCGTGCCGGACATCATCCACGGCAACAGGGCTTCGGCCGGGGTCGCCGCCGCAGTCCAGAAAACCGCGGTGGCATCGCCGATACGGAAGCGGCGCTCCTTGCGGGCGAGGAGCCAGTTGAGGGCGTTGCAGTAGGCAAAGGCGGCGGCTTCGGAAACAGGCGAATTGAGTCCCTGTTCTTTGCCGAGCGAGACGAAGGCGTTGAGATTGAACGAGACGAGCTTGGCCCCTCCGGCTTGGGCACCTGCTACCCCTTTGATGGCTGGGTCGTGCAGCTGGGCAAGAGCGGCGGATCTTCCAGTGACTAGGCAGAAGCCCTTCTCTCCCTCCTGATCGATGGAGCTTTGTTCGGTCCACCACCGGGAGATCGATGGAGCTTGGTGGACGTATTTGGAATTTCCGCTAATTTGGAAAACTCCGAAGCCCGAGGTAATCTCGTGAAGCTGCGGGTGGTCGGCGGAGTGTTCCGGCGTCCAAGTTCTGAGGAAATCGCACACCGCCGAGAAGTCCCGGCTGTCGATCAAAGCTTCGTGATCGAGATGCCGCTTCTTGAAGGCTTCAAACGACGCGATTGTGCGGACTTTCTCCTTCTCTCGCTCGGCTTCGGACTTTTTCGGATCCTCGGGTTTGAATCCAAGCATATAGCCGGTGTTGTCCCAGAGAAAGCACGGGTTAAGTCCTTGTCCGGGCGGTTTTGCTTGACCGGGAACAAGAAGCGGAAGCGGACGAACGGTCTTCTTCTCCTTGCCGTTCTTTCCAATTTCAATGGCTTCGATGCGGCGTGGCTCGATGGAGATCAAAGTGCCATCGTCCTTGATGACAACGCAGAAGCTGATGTTCTGCAGGCTATAGCCAGGAGTTGGAAGGCCGTTGTCGGGATCCTTGGAAAGCCGCTCATAGAGATTGTTAAGGGATTGAAGGATCATAGCGGCTTAAGCGTTGGCGGTTTGGAAAGGCGGCACTTCGACGACCCCGTTCTCGAGCTTGGCATTGAAGAAGCGTGGCTCGGCACGGACGCGCTTTCCTTGGCCGGTGAGGAAGCTGTCTTTGGTCTTCTTGTCGGCAGGCAGGTAGGCGATATCGTGGAGCATCCAACCGAGTTCCTTGTTGAGTTGCTCGGTTGGGAGTTCGGAGACCGGGAGAGGATCGGTGTCGCCGAGAAGGGTGAAGCGGGCGGGGAACTCACGGTTGCCGAGGCAGGGCTGGTGGAAGCATTGGCCGGTGCGGGTGCGGCGATTGAACATGTCGAGATGCTTGCCTTCGCAGTCCTTGGCGGGGAGTTCCGGGCCGCCGCGTTCGAAGCGGAAGTCGAGGATCTCGAAGTGGGCCTCGATGATGTAGGCCACGTCGCGCAGCAGGGTCGCGGCGCGTTGTTGTCGGGTCTTTGGGTCGTCAGCGAAAATCCCGAGAGTTGCCACAGGCTCGCCCTTCATGGCGGCGGCGGTGGGTGCGCTGGCTTTGGCTCCAACTTCATTGCGCCGGATGTTGGTGAAGCGGATCGGCTTGAGGACATGGATGCGGTCGATGATCCAGCGGATCTGCGGCTTCCAGTAGATGGCTTCGAGGATGCCACGGGCGGCGGAAGGAGTGATCACGTCGTAGGAGACGCGCTCGACCTTCATTTCCGGCCGGGTGAAACAGGCGAAGTCGCCTTCGATGTGGAGCTTGATGCCGAACGACATGAGGATTCAGGATTTGACTTTGGGGAAGTAGCGGACGTGGGGCAGGCCTTCGAAATCCTTGTCCTGGGTCCAGAGAGTGGCCTTGTGGGCGAGGGTGATGGCGTAGATCACGGAGTCCGCCAGCGGTAGCTTGTGCTTGATGAAGAGATCGGCAGCCGCGACCGCGATTTCCTCGTCGATGCCGACCACGATACCGGAACGCATCGAAAGGGTGACTTCGTCCGCTTTCGCATGGCCGCGCTTCTGGAGCGCGATCTTGCGGACCTCGGTGATCACGATGGTCGGGACGATCAACTCGGGTAGCTTCAGGAGGATTGGGCTGAAGTTTGGGGTGTTAGGGCCGTCGTCGAGGCACTCGCACCACGCGCTCGAATCGAGGATGTCCAAATTCATGTGCGGATTGATTGCGGTGAGGTTGCCTCGTGTCAAAATAATTATTCACTTAAATTTGTGCACAAGGAGTGAGAAGGTTCTTGAAATCGGGCTGCCAGGCTCCAAGCTCCGCCCGTCGCCCCTCAGACGAGAGGCGCGGGTTGAAACACTTAGATTTGAGCACTCAATAAAAGAGGTCAGTGATTTTAAAGTCGCTGGCCTTTTTTAAATTTCGCGATCCTCCTCTCTCTGAAAATCAAGAGGTTCAGCGCCTTTAAGGAATCCGATCAATTGACTCGGCGTAAGGATGGGCCGGAGTTCGATGTGGCCGTCTTTTTCGACGACGTTAAGCCGCTGGCCGGGTTTCAGGTTCAGGGCTTGTCGGACATCCTTTGGGATGACGACTTGGAACTTGGGTGATAAAAGTGAGGTTGTCATACGATTTGAAGTTTGGGGGATGGGGCGGAATTTACAACCGGATTCTCTCTAGAGGCAGAAGGCGTTGGGATCGCAAGGGGCACCCGGACGCTTGAGCCCGGTTTGGGGATGGTAGTCGTTTTCCGGGTGGTCGAGGATCGCGAAGGCATCCTCGCAGTGGAAGGAGAGGAACGGTTTGAGTTGCTGCCATTCGCCGTCGTAGACCTGCACGGTGAACTGCTGGGCGCGGCGGTAGTGGCTGCGATTCGGGAGGCGGCCCTGCTTTTTCAAATCACGGATCTCCTCGGCGAGCGCCTTGCCTTCCGCGCCCCACGGGATGAGGACGGAGTGGGTTTCGCTGTCGATGAGGCGGAAACGCTCGGCAGCGGTTTTGAAGCGGTAGGTTTCGAAGTCGCGGGCGTCAGGAGGGAAGCAGGCCTCGCCAGAGACGATGTGGTGCTTGTCCCACCGTTCGGACGTTTCCCCGGCGCGGACGATGGCGTGTTCGAAGTAGAGGCGGTTCGCGTCTTGGGAGAGAAGTTGGGTGTCGGTGAAGCGAGAGAGGACGTGAGCCTTGGTGATTCCTGCGTGGGCCTTGATGTCAGCAAGACCCCTGGGGATCGGATGATCGGTGGGTTCGAACAGGAAGACGCGACCTTTGGCGGGAAGAAGTTCGCCGTTGCGATTGCAGCGGCCGGCGGCCTGGGCGAAGGAATCGAGGCCGCATTCGGCGCGATAGACGACGGGGAAGCTGATATCGACGCCGGCCTCGACGAGTTGGGTGGCGACGAGAACGACGGGGCGGCCCGACTTGCGCAGTGTTTTTGCTTCAGCGAGGACGGCGATGACATGGGCCGGGCACATCCGTGCGGAGAGATGGAGGGCGTTGGTATCGGGCTTGAGCCGTTCGAAAAGAGTCTGGGCGGCTTTTGTGGTGTTGAGGATCAGGAGGCAACCGCTGGAAGCGTGATCGAGGAGGTGGGGAATGAGTTCTTCGTCATCGATCGGCCCGAGGTTCTCGGAAACCACGCGTTCGAGGGTCTGAAAGAGCTGGCTCTTGTCACGGATGATCTCGGTGATCTCTTCCGGAGGAATGCCGATGGGAAAGTCTTCGCGGCGGTCGAGCGCGGGCTGGGTAGCGGTGCAAAGGACGGCGGTCGAGCCGAGGTCGTGAACGAGACAGCGGAGACAGCGGAGAATCGGGTGAAGCAGCGATGCCGGCAGGGCCTGGACTTCGTCGAAGATGATCACGCTACGAGCCGTTCGGTGGAGCTTGCGGCAGGCGCTGGTGCGATTGGCGAAGAGCGATTCGAAGAAGCGGACGTTGGTGGTGACGATCAGAGGCGAGTCCCAGTTTTCGGAGGACAGGCGGTTGGACTCAGTTTCCTTGGTGGGGTCGAACTTGGAGTGATGCTCGAGGACGATGTCGCGGCCGAGTTCTTCGGAAAGTGGCGAGAAGACTTCACGGAAAACATCGGCGTTTTGCTTGATGATGCTGGTGAAGGGGATGACGAGGATGACGCGGCGCTGTCCGTTTCGCAGCGCGTGGCGGAGCGCGAAAAGCAGGGAGGAGAGGGTTTTGCCACCGCCTGTAGGGACGGTGAGGGAATAGAAGCCGGTATCGCTCTCCCCCATGTCGATGCAGTCCCGGCGAACGGTTTCGCGGGCGAGGTTGACGGGATCGACTCCGGGAGGGGCAAAGTTTGCCGCCATGTGCGCTTCGAGAACTTGAAGCATCCGGGGCAGGATGTCGCCGGGCCAAGGCTGGCGAAGATCCGATTTAGCCGGTTGCATGAAGGCCTCGGTGGCGAGGTAGTCGGCATCGACGAGGCAGGAGAAGAAGAAGCGGGTGAGAAAGGCGAGGCCGTCGTTGCCCGCGTCCGGCCGGGAGAGCGGTGGGATGGGGACTTTTTCGTCGAGCGGAACGCCGGCGGCCACGGCGTAGGAACGCCACTGGTTGATGGGGCGGGGGAACCGTTCGTTGAAAAGATAGGCGGCATCGGCCAAGCCCGCGTGGTGACCTGCGATGATGTAGCTGAGGATTGATCCAAATGGCGGAAGAGAGTGGGAGAAGATGGCGCCAGCGGTGGAGTGGTCCTCGCGTTTGGATGGGCTGCCGCTGGCTTCCTCCGTGTGGATGTCTGTTTTTGAGGCAAGGTAAGTCTGCCATTCTGGCGCAAACTTTCCCAAATCATGCCACAGCCCGGCGAGGTAGCCCCACTGGCGGGCGGAGTCGCGATCCGATCCAGGCGGAAACATCGCGGCGGCGAAGGTGGCGGTCCAATAGGCGACCTTGTTGAGGTGACCGTGATAATGTGCGAAGGATTCGCAGTGCGGGCAGGCTGCGCCGTTGCGGCCGGAGCAGGCTTTCCGGGGATCGTGCGGATCGACTTCACCGAAGGGGGTGAAGAGGGGTTCCCAGTGGCTGGGGTCTTTTTCGGGAAGGCTGTGGGCGTAAGCGGACACGGGATGGGATCGGCGGGTGGATGCCCGGTTTGTGGATAGCCAGAATGGCTTGAGGGGTAGGACAAGCGTGGGGAGAGGCCCAGGAGAATCGCTGGAAATGCGAATGATGGGAGTTTCTTCAATTTTTGGGTGGATTTTGAGCCCGGTTGGGTCGCTTGTTGCGCCAGGCCAGGACCAGCAGCTCCGTCTTCAACTTCGCCAGCAGGTCCTTGCAGACCTTCTTGATCGCCTCCGTCTCCTTGGCATCGAGTTCCGGGCCGGGCCGGGTGAGGATGTCGAAGACCGCCAGCTCCTCCTCGCTGATGTGCTCGCGCAGGTGGCGCTGCTCCTCCTCATTGAGGTCCTGCGTCAGCGTCACCAGCTCGGCGAAGAGCTGCTCGATGTTCAGCGCGCCGCTGTTGTAGGCCTCGATCATCTTCTGGAAGCGGTCGAGGAAATCGTAGCGGCTCGCGTTCAGGCGGATCAGGTTGTCCAGCTTCCGCTCGATCAGCGCGCGCAGTTGCTGCGCCTCGATGTTCTTCGTCTTGCTGTTCTCAAACCTCCGCATCAGCACCTCGAAGTCGATCTTGCTCAGGTCGATCGTCTTCGCCGCCGCGCCCGGCTCCTTCGGCGCTTCGGTGACGATGGACCGGTCCAGCACGCCCCCGATGGAGGCCATCACCTCCGTGATGTTCACCGGGGCCTTGTCAGCGCGCACCGCCTTCGCCAGTTCGGCGATCACCTGCGCTCGCGGGGCCAGCAAGGGAATCACCGGATCCGGCATCACCGCCTTGTAGAGCCGCGCCACGTCGTTCGCCTGGCCGAGGAAGGAATCCGTCACCTCGTCCGTCCGCAGCAATTGGTTCACCGCCGGGATGAAGAGCTTGTTCGAGGAGTCGGGGATCGCCGCCAGATCCACGTTCTGCTTCCGGCAAAACTCCGCCACCTGCTCCAGCGCGATCCGCAGGGCCTCCACCAGCTCCATCTTGTCCTTCACCATCCGCTCGCGGTGCGGGACGATGTCGTGGCCCTTCGCCTTCATCTCGGAAATCTCGTTCTGCCCCGGCGAGACCACCACGGCCATGTCCGTCTCGCGCAGGTTCCGCAGCCGCTTGGTCAGACGCTGGAACTCCGGCCCCGCGGATTACGTCCGCTCGACCGCCGCCTGCACCCGCGCCGTCTCCGCCTCCCACTCGGCGCGGACCTTTTCATACATCTGTAGCGTCGTCAGCTTGTCGATGGACACGACCATCGCCTTGCCCTGATAGCCGCGGTTCAGGAAATGGTGCACGATGTCCTTCGCCACCGCGTCCAGCCGCTCGTCGCGGGTGATCAGGTGGTAGCGCTGGCCCAGCACCTTCCGCAGCTTCTCCTCCTGATCCTCGTCCAGCCCGGAGTCCTCGATCGTCTGGTAGATCTCCTCGTTCAGCTCCGGGTTGGTGATCTGCAGTTCCGGCGTCCGGTTTTCGTAGAACAGCGGCACCGTCGCCCCGTCCTCCACCGACTGCCGGAAATTGTAGACACTCACGTAATCGCCGAACACCCCGCGGGTCCGTTCCTCGCCGGCAATCAGGGGCGTGCCGGTGAAGGCCACGAACTTCGCGTTCGGCAACGCCGTGCGCATGTTCATCGCCAGCGTGTCGTACTGGCTGCGGTGCGCCTCGTCCGTCAGCACGATGATGTCATCCCGCTCGCTCAGCATTGGATGCAGCGTCCCCGGCTCCGTGCGGAACTTGTGGATCAGCGTGAAGACGTAGCGGTGATCCGCCCGCAGCAGCTCCCGCAGATGGCTGGCGCTCGCGGCCTGGCAATGCCCGCCCGTCACCGCCCCGCAATCCGCGAAGGTCTGGTAAATCTGCCGGTCCAGCTCCGTCCGGTCCGTGATCACCACGAAGGTCCAGTTTCCCTTCACCTTCCGGAACACCTTCTCCGCGAAGAAGACCATCGAGTAACTCTTCCCCGATCCCTGCGTGTGCCAAAACACCCCGATCCGCCCGTCGGTGCACGCCTTCAGCGCCGCGACCGCCCGGTTCACTCCGAGATACTGGTGATTGCGGGCGACCAGCTTGGAGGCGGCTCCCTTGCTGTCGGAAAAGCGGCTGAAATTCTCAACGAGGTCCAGCAGCCGGCCTTTCTCACAAGTCCCGCGCAGCAGCGTCTCCAGCGAGATCGACGCCACCTCCTCCTCGCGCGCCGCCTTCTTCCAATCGCCGAAATGCTCCCACTTCGCCGTCAGGCTGCCGAGCTTGCTCTGCACGCCGTTGGAGACGATCAGCAGCGCGTTGTAGTGGAAGAGCTGCGGGATCGTCTCCTTTTAATCGCGGAGGTTCTTGTCGAATCCCTCGCGCACCTTCACGCCCTGCTTCAGGAGCTTGTCGATCTCCCGGTTCGCCTCCGCCAAACTCAGCGCCGTGCGATCCCGGCTGAGTTCCTCCACCGCTCCCTCAATCGCCTCCACCGGTAGATCCGGATTCAAGCGATGGAGCGCCGGCTTGAGCCGGCCCGTGAGAACCACCTCCCGCTTCCCATCCCGCCCGAGAACACTTGTCCCACCGACCCATTCGCCGAAGCAATCCGCCGTACCCCACCCCAACTCATGCTCCATGAGCTGGATCGCCGGTTGCTCGATCAGGTGGTCTTCGGTGTAGCCGTCCGGCATGGGTTCATGAGTTGAGAAGCGCCGAGGCCACGGTTACCAAATCCTCTCGCAGACGGAGAGTCGAATTATTGCTGGCTCGTGCACCCAGGTAAAACGAGGCGGCAAGCGTCGGCCCGAGGCCGTCGGCATCCGTGAAGTGCCGTTCCAGGGTTTCCATCGCCAGTCGCAACCCGGCGTTATCCTGATGCTTCTCCTCCCCGAATGCCGCCACCACCCGTTCCGGACCGTCCACACACGCCCGGACCAGCGAAAGGATGTCGTAGGCGTCTTTGCCCCGCTTCGCCCCGTTCCGCTGGGCGAAGGCGTTGATCTTCAGAACAAGGAGCGGGCCGTAGTTGCAAAATGGAATGCGGAAGATCCGCAAGTCCCCGAGAGGGTCCCGGCCGTCGACCTCCCGCTTGATGGGATCGCGGAGCGCACGATGGATTCCCGGGCAGATGGACGCCTTGAGGTCGCTCACGTTCCGGGTGCCGCTTGTCGCAGGCGGGTGCTCGGTCAGGAAGTCGACAAACAGTTTTCCCTGTTCCGATTCCAGATACATCCGGCCTTCTTCCGTTTCCCGGAATCCCGCCTGCACCAGGGCGAACGCCGCCGGTGCCGCCAATCCCGCATCGGCGGCCAGCGTCATCCCGAAGTCGACATCCAGGGTGGGCGTCGGTCGGTAGAGCGGGTTCTCCGCCTGCCGGGTGTGAAAGTGGATGGCCAGACCGCCCACCACCACGAGATCGGAGTGGAAGTTCTCCAAGGCCGCCCACGCCCTGACCAGCGCGCCGCTGGCCGATACCACGCCGTGGGCGGGATAGTCGTCGAAGCGTGAGGGTTGCCCGTTCATTCCCACCCCCCGTTGAAGTCGTTCCGTTCCAAAAGCACGGCAGCCTGCTCCTCGCCGTTCCGTTCGCCACCGTGGAGGTCCAGAAAAAGCTGAAGGTCCGATACCAAGGAGAACTCAGGACATTTCTTCACCCGCTGACACCCGATCGTCACCGCCTTGTAATCGCCGGGCACGAGAATGCGGAGATTCCCCGCCCCTGTGGAAACGCGACGGGCCTTGAGAGACGGCAGCAGATCCTCGTCGTCAGGAAACCGGTCGAGATAGGCGGATACTGTCGTGGGCACGTTGTGCGGAGCCCTCAGCCACGCGGCGAAGTTCTGGGTGAACAGCGGCTCCTGGCGAGACAGGGAGTTGTCCACCAGGCAGAATGACAGCAGATTTCCCGCGAGCGTCAGGTCCGATGCCAGCGTCGAGTATTCCCGGACTTCGGTGCGCTTGGGAAAATCGTCTTCCAAAAGCCAGTCCTGCAGAAGCGTCCGCGCTCTTGCCGCCCCCTTGATCCGGATGCCCTCCTTGCTGTCCTCTCCCACATCCTGATCGAGCAGCACCTGCCGGACCTTGCTCACCAGTCCGAGGCTTACCCCGGCTGCTGCCGACAGTTCCTCCACCTTGTGAGGCCGCAATGGCCCTTGGAGAAGCACCCGCAGGATCCGGGATGCCTTGGGCGAATAGAGCGACTTCAGCCCCCGGTCCTCCTTGTACTTCCGGGGCAGCCCCCGCCGCTCCACCCAGATCCCTCCGAACTCCAGGTCGCAGTTCCCGCCCAGGTCAAGCCAGCCAACCCCCTCTTCCCGGCAAATCGCGGCCACCGCGTCGGAAACGTGCGGCGCGATCAGCAAGGGATAGACGGGAACGCCCTTCTCGTCACCCGGCGGATTCCGCTTCAGATTCCAAATCGCCAGCCGCGCCTCGCGCGGATGCACGACCGTCTTGAGGATCGCCCGCAGTTGCCACACCTTCCCCCCCGCCGCCGGGTCGCCCCGCTCGACACGGAAGTTGAAGGACAAGTGGTAGCTGGGATCCGAGGGTGTGCCGGCCGACCGGCCGACCCATTGGTGTTCCAACAGTTCACCGGCCCTCCCAAGGGTCTTTCGGATCGTCCCCAGCGCCTCCTCACGGAGCGCTGAAGGGTCTGGATGCGATCTCACCACGGACGACGCATAGCCGAAGGACCTGATCCCGGCAAGCCGCGTTTTCACTAAAAACACCGATTTCACCAGATGGTGAAACACGGGAAATTACTGAAATCGACACGCTCACCCCTCCACCTCATCGTGGAACGCCCCGCTGCTGTTGAACTCCGCCTTCAGCTTCTGGCCCAGCGGCTTGAGCCGCCTGCCGAAGGCATTGCGCTGAGACGACAAGCAAGCCAATTCCAAGGAAGATGAGCCGCTGCGGGACAGGACCCGAGCAAACTCTGGACCGTGGGGATAAGCATGGATTCAAAATTCAAGGACTGACCCCCGGGATGTGAGTTCCGTCTCGGCGGCCTTGGCGGGCGATGAGCCATCGAAGTGCATTGTGTGCTTTCTGCGTGACGTCGAAACCCACGCCGCAGGCTTGGCTTCCATCGGTATCCGTAAAGCGACCGCGAAACGTAAATCCACTGCCGTCGTTCGCCGAAATGAGCTTCGCCTTGTCGGCTGCATTGCGGAGCTTAGCAGGATGCTGGAGGGCTAGCGGGATGACATCGCCCGTCACGTAGCAAAGGCCGGAGGTTGACTTCGTCGCCACGTAATAATCCGCCCAGCTCTTCCAGACGCTCTCGTCGAGCCAAAGTTGAGTGTGAGGATCTTCATCGCCTGATTCAACTGCCCATCGAACGAAGGCATTCTCTGGGGGCGAACCTGTCGGCATGATCCGAAAGATTTGAGGCAGATCGGATTGGGACGTTTCCCAGCTTGTGAGCAGCTTAGTTCCCGTTGGATTGCAGGGCAGGACTCCTTCCCTGACCAGATCGGCAACGACCGTTCCCTTTCTTACGTAGGTGAGGACTGATTCAACCTTCGGATGCTTGTTCCCAGATTGGCACCAAGCTGCGAGGAGGTTTAAATGGTTTTCGTGCGGCTCTTTGGGATCTTTCTTGAAACCTGATGTGACCTCCCCTCCGAAATCTAAGAAGTCGCCAGCTACATACTGAAGCTTGTCGCAAAGTGGATGAGCGGCGGGCTTGGAACCTGCACGGCCTCCTGACTCTTCAGTGCAGGGAATCACTGTTCTGTCGTCACCTTTCGTTAGCGCTCGCGCTCGCCTGAAATTTCCCAAGCGGTCGATGACGATCTCTATCTGCGCGTTCTGTGTCGTGTGGCAGATCGGCAAGAGCGGATCGGGATCGTTCCTGTCTCCGATGCTGCCGGCGCACTGTTCGTAGGTTCCGTAGAGTTTTTCGAGCCAGCTCATTCGAGTAGTCCTTTCTCTTCAAGTCCAGAGGACTTCGGTGGATTGGGTTTCATTTCACGGACGAACTTCCGCACCGTGCATTCCTCAGGTCGGTCAAAATCAATGACGCCGTCGTTCATCACCGGTCTCCAGAACCTGCTGTGAAGCTCGGGCTTTCCGATAACGTCCGGGTAGTCGAAGCCATGAAACAACAAGCCGAACGCGAGTTGGCCAGCACCGTCGTGCTTGCTCTCTCCCTCGCCGAAATTTGACGGCTTGACGTAACCTTGGCATTCGCGTGCTCCGAGAAAAATGTCACGGCGGCCACCCTTCTCCAACATCCGCTGGGCGACTTGAAAGTGCTTCCCCTCGATGCGATCGTGAGCCATGTCGCGACGCTGAAGATTCCACTCGAAGTGGGCCACGACCTGATACTCTACGTCGGCAAGGTAGGTGTAAGTGGCGAGGGTATTCCCACCTCCATATTCGAGGGGCTTCACGTTTTTCGCCTCGGTCCGGATGGCCTTCATTACCCGGACTCTGTCAATGTACCAAATGAAAGTGGGCTTCCAGTAAATGGACTCCGCAACCCCTTTCAAGGCTTCATAGGTCGGGACGTGATACGAACACTTCTCTCCGCCGACTCGGGTCAATGGATCGGTAAAGAGTGCGTAGCGTCCCCAAACAGAGAAGGAGATGCTGTTCTTTGGCGTTGAGTGGCTCATTGGGCGTGGAGGAAGGGTAGTTGGGAAAGAGCTTCATGCGTTACTCCGAGCTCTTCGTGGTAGTGGCGATCATCGAGGTGGTAGATGCCTGACTCGGGGACGATCTCGCGAATGACTCCGTTCTCGGTCAGTTTTCTCAAGGTATTGGGAAAGACGTTGACGGTATATTGCTGGGCTTCTCGCAGGAGGCCTGCCTGCTCGTTCAGCGGGAAGTCTTCCGTCACGAATGCTGAAGTAAGCTTACCGATGATGGCTCTTCCACCTTCGCCATAAGGAACGACGATCCCTTGGGTTGGGGCATCGATGACGCAGAAAGCTTGGGCCGCAGTGGAAAGCGCTTGGCGCAAAGGCAACGGGCGTTGCCCCCCTTGTAGGTGACGACGATAGGGTTCCGTTCCCGCTTCGTTCAACGAAAGGAGACTAAGCAGACTTGTATCCGCTGCAATTGAAGGTGAGCGATCCCCGGCTTTCAAAGGGTAGGTCATCTCAGGAGCTCTCCGAAAGAAGTAGTGCTTGTAAAACCTTCGCATGGCTTCGGGAGAAAGGAGGTCATTCCCCAGCGAGGCGGGATCACTTTTAAAGTCATCGAGAACCGTTCTACTACATTCCTGACCTTGTTGGATATCGAAGAGGCTGCCGACTTTCTCTTCCGATAGGTTGACGACAAAAACGGGTCCCGACTCAGACCGGCCGTTTCGATTGCAACGTCCGCCAGCCTGCGCGATCGAATCGAGCCCAGCGAGAGAACGAATGACGGAGCCGAAGTCGAGATCGACGCCTGCTTCAATTAGTTGGGTGCTGACGCAAATTACGGGCCGTGGAGTGTTGGGATGAAGACACGCTCCAATCGCATCAAGCTTTGCCTTCCTGTGCGCCGGGCAAAGGTGGGTGCTCAGGTGGAACACTTCCGCACCTGCGGTTCCTTGGAGTTGGCTGAACATCTTGAAGGCGGCGTCCTTGGTGTTGACGACGATTAGGACGCTACCGTGGGCCGCAAGCTGCTCTTCGGCCAGTTCTGAGGTGTCAAGGTA